>DASSJS010000183.1:0-20313 GCA_035691085.1 Longimicrobium sp. | reverse complement strand
ACCTTCGTCGAGCGTGGAAAGGTGGCGCGCTCCCCCGGCCGCGGCAAGGGAACAAGAGGGGCGCACGACACGCTTGGAGCCCGGTGCCGCCGGCACTAGTATGCCATTACAGAATGTCCCTCCAGTTCCTTTCCGCGAATGAGGTCCTTCATGCCCGCCCTCCCGCGCTCCCTGCGCCTCCGCGCGCTCGCCGCCGCGCTTCCCCTGCTGGCCATCCACGCCGTTTCCGCGGCCGCGCAGGCCGCCGTCGCCGCGTCGCCGCCGGTGCCTGCCCCCGCCGCCGACACCGTGCCGGTGGTGCTCACCATCAGCGGCGGGATCAGCCTGGGCTCGTACCAGTCCGGCGTGAACTGGGCGCTGGTCAACGTCTTCCGCCACTCGTACCACAGCCCCGGGTTCCGCGCGCAATACGGGCTTCCCGCCTACCGGCTGGCGGTGGCCACCGGCGCCTCGGCGGGCAACATCAACGCGGTGCTCTCCACGCTCGACTGGTGCGCCGAGTACCAGCCCACCAGCGCGCCCGCCGAGCGGAGCCTGCTCTGGAAGGCGTGGATCGGGATGGGGATCCGCGAGCTGTTCCCCAACGACCGCACCTCGCGCCGGCCGCCCGCGGCCAACAGCCCCTCGGGGTACGGCCTCTTCCGCCGCGACCAGTTCCAGAACCTGTACCGCGACGAGATCGAGACCCGGTTCGCCTCGGACCGGAACACCGGCTGCTCGGTGGCGGTGGGGATGACGCTCACCCGCATCGCGCCCGACTCCATCCGCCTGAACGACCAGATCTGGCCGCGGGCCCAGCGGTTCGCGTCGGCCTTCACCATCCGTACGCCGCCGGGCGAGGGGCCACGCCAGCTGCAGATCGCCTCGGCCCCGCGGGCCGCCCGGCACGACCCGGCGTTCGGCCGGATGGTGGCGCCGCCGCCCGGGGCCGACGGCACCGTCAAGTCGGCGTTCATCCTGCGCCTGGTCGAGGCGTCGAGCGCGTTTCCGCTGGCGTTCGAGCCGGTGTACGTGCGCTACTATCCCCCCGATTCGGTGAGCGCAGACGGGGCCTGCCCGAGCGCCGCCCCGGGACGGTGCGCGCCCCCCGCAGCCGAATCGTTCATGGACGGCGGCGTGTTCGACAACAACCCGCTGGGGCTTGCCCTGGGGCTGTACCGGCACACGCGGCCGGGCGCGCCGGCCGAGGAGCACTACATCTACATCAACCCCGACCGGATCCGCTCACCCGCGCTGCTGGCGCGCGCCTCGCACCCCGACAGCTCGCGCCTGGAGGGGCGCGGGCTGGCGGCCGTCAGCGGGCTGCTGGGCGGGGCCGTGCCGGCGGCGCGCCAGTACGAGCTCCACTCGCTCGCGCGCACGCTCGACGACTCGCTCCGCCGCCGCATCCACGTGACCGACCGCGGCCACGCGCTGGTGTCGTCGCACCTGGGCGCGTTCGCGGGGTTCCTGGGGCAGCCGTTCCGGGAGTTCGACTTCTACGCGGGGATGTACGACGGGCTGTACTACGCGGCCCACGATCTGGTGTGCAGGCGGTTCAAGGACGACGCCGGCATGCTGCGCGCCTGCACCCGCGATCGGCTGGGCGAGTTGCTGGGCGACGACCGCCTGGCGCTGAGCGCCACGGCGCGGGCGGTGCTGGCGCGCCTGTACCGCGAGGAGTTCCCCGAGGCCGCGCGCCCGGCGCCGCCCGCCCCGGCGGGGCGCGAGGCGCGGCTGCTGGTGGCCATCGACTCGGCCCTGCACGCCGCCGCGGCCGACACCGCGTGCGGCCGGGTGGGGAGCCCCGTCGCCCGGGCGCTGTGCAGGGACGGGTTCACCACCTTCGTGCAGAAGCTGCGCACCCCCCAGGTGATGGCGCTCACCGTGGAGTGGCGCGGGAGCCCGGGGTGCGCCGCCAGCGACGGCGACTGCCGGGTGGACCCCGAGATGAACGCCCTGCTGCGCGACCCCGAGCGGTACGTGGCGCGGCTGGCCTCGCGCGTGGTGGACCGGGTGGACAACGTGGAGCGCGGCCTGGGGCGGCCGGGAAGCCACCGCGCGGTCACGCTGGCGGGCGCCGTGTACCACCTGGGCGCGGGCGAGCCGCGGCGGGGGATGGAGAAGGACCCCTCGTCGGTGCCCGACACGCGCGGCACCTGGTGGCGCGTGGTTTCGCACGGGCTGCCGTACTACGTGGGCTTCGGCACCGGCGGCGGGATCGAGGCCGGGTACCGGCCCAGCTACTACCTGGGGAACGGCGCCGCGGTGGTGTTCCCCGTGCTGCCGCTGTACTTCTCGCCCACCCGCGACCCCCAGCGCGACCAGTACTACGCCGGCTACGGCGCCGGCCTGCACCTCCGCGCCTTCCGCGCGCTCGACGTGGAGGGGAGCTACCAGGCGTTGCGCCCGTACGACAGCCCGCTGGGCGCGCCGGTGAGCACGGCCGAGGGCGCGCTGATCCTGGTGGAAAAGCTGCGCGTGGGCGTTCGCTACGTGTTCTCGGACCCCGCCTCGGTGTACCCCGGCGCGCGCGGGCTGCGCGTGGACGGCCTGTCGCTCACCGTGGGCCTGCTCGACGCCAACGGCCTGGTCTACTGGACGGGCCGGCTCCTGGCCCACTGACCCGGCCCGGGGCGGTGCGGCACGCATGGCATCGGCGCGAACGACGGCGGCCCCGGCACGATGCCGGGGCCGCCGTCGCACGGGGTACGACGCAGTTATGCCGCGTAGCCGAACTCGCGCCGGATCTCTTCGAGATGACGCTGAGCGCGTTCGATCACTTCGGGTGTCGACGGCGGCGTTCGAGCGTCGGAGATATCCTCGAGCAGCCGGATGTAGTCCCTGAGCTGAATGTCGGAGAGGCTTTCCAGCGGCGCTCCGGCATCCTGTTCGATTTCGCCGACGATCGCCTCGATGGTTGGGATCAGCCAGAGCTCGTCGGCGTTCATGATCGCGTGCATGCGCCGCACCCGTTCAGCATGACCGAAGAATCGGTCCCGCTCGAAGAGGCGGAGGTGCACGTGATACGTCACCTTTACCAGCGTGACATCGTCGAGCGTCATCGTCATTTCGAACATGGTCAGCTCCAGAACTCGATCAGGTCGAAACAGTCGCGAGGGAGTGCCTGCACCTTGAACTCGACCGAGAGCGGGTGAGCGCGCTCGTGAACCGGCACATCGGACACGAGCGTCTCCACCCTGTCATACGGGATGACGTACAGCACCGGCCGGTACTCCCGGACCGATGCATGCTGGATCATCTTCAGAATCTCCTCACGCTCCGCTGCATTGATCACGCCCGCGGCGAGCTTGGCCTCGGCTCCGCCCTTGATTCCGTCACGAATCCGCGGGATCGTGCTGCTGTGCATCTCACCTCGCGTGGTCTCCTCCCACAGTTGGCGATAGATCCCCGACGGGCTCGACGTGGGCGGGATGTTGATGTGCACGGCCGTCGCCTTTCCATCGAACACCGGGCTGCACCAGGCGTAGTGCACGCCGCGATAGAACCGCTCCGCGATCGCGTAGCCCAACAGCGTGTTGGTCGAATACAGCAGCAGCGGCCGAGTCATCGTTCCAGACCAGACGGGCGGGGATTGTTTGAGGTACGAAGTGTACGGAGGATAACAAGGATCACGTTCCGGCGCAAGAGTATCGGTCGGTGGCGCGATCGGACCGCGCCTGGTTCGCCAGCGCTGGACCATACACCAGCCGAAACCTTGCTTCAGCTGGCTCCAATCGATCTCCCCCGTGTCCCTGTTTCGGGCGTTCGGCCGCTGTCTTACAGGCTCTGCGCCTGCTTCACCAGCAGGTCGTAGCTGGCTCGCTGGGCGGGCGACAGCGTGGAGGGGATGCCGACGATCACGGCCGGGTTAGTGGTGCGCTCGGGAAGGTGCAGCACCAGCGCGTCCGGAGGCACGGGGCGGGCGTAGTTCGTCGCGCGGCCCTCGGCATCGATCTGCACCGTGCGGCCGGGGCCGGTGAGGGTGGCCAGGAACCGCCCGTACTCCAGCCACTCGCCCAGCGGGTCGCTGTCGTCGCGGGCCACGGCGGGGATCAGCTCCTGCTCGTAGTACGCCAGCGCGCGGCGGTAGGCATTGGCGTCGGCGGCCTTGAGGGCAACCAGCTGCTTGCGGTAGAAGTCGCGCGGGTCGCGCGCGCCGGTCTCCTGGAGCACGCGGGCGAAGCGCTCGTCGGCGCGGGTGCGAAGGTCAGGGTCTGGCATGGCGGGATTGTACGCGCGTGGCGGGCGGGTGCGCCAGCGGGAGGGGGCGGCGCGGCGGTCGGACCGGGATGAACAGGTGCGCCAGTGCGTGAGTGCGCGAGTGCGTTGGAAGGACGCGGGATGACAGGCGCACGCTCGGGAGACCAACGCACTCACGCACTGGCGCACTCACGCACCTGTTCAGCTCTTCGGCCGGTCCTTCAGCCGCACCACCAGCTTCAGGCCCGACCACACGGCATCGATCGCGCACACCTTCACGTCCACCATCCCCCGCTCGAGCGCGATGCTCCTCACCACGTCCTCCGTCAGGTCGGTGGGGACGCGCGAGGCCTTCTTCGGCCAAGCGATCCACAGCATACCGGCGGGGACGAGGGACGCGGCGAGGGCGGCGAACCGCTCGCGCAGCACGTCGGCCGAGGAGGTGAAGAAGACGACGAGATCGAGCGCCTCCGCGCCGTCATCCTCCGGCGGCACTACATCCAGCGGCCGAGGAAGCTCGCCCAGCGCATCGGCGAACTCCGGCGGCGCGTTCACCAAGCGGACGCGGTGGCCGGGCTTGATCCCGAGCTTGCGGGGGAGCGGCGTGCCGCTGTAGCCGGCGGGGCGAGGCGTGGAATCCATGGATGGGGATGCGGGTGTCAGATCCATCCGCCGGTGTGCGTTTGCCGGATGGAGGACGCGGGACGGGAAGATTCCCCACGGCGGGCCACGCCGCATTCCCGCATCGTATCATCGGATCCGGCGGTGGGTGAAGCTGAGGCGGGGATGCACCGGCCGCAATCGCGGCGTGCGCCTTGCGGCAAAGGTTTCCTTCCCCCGCCGCGGGGGAGCATTTACGTTGCACGCCCCGTCGCCTGACCCACGCCCACCCAGAGGAGCGCCATGCCCAGCGGGTTCATTCACACCCGGTCACCTGCGTTCGCCGGAACGCAGGGCCGACTGGAGCTGTCGTGGGAGCTGTTCGGCGAGATGTGCCGCGTGCTGGCCATGCGCGTGGCGCGCGACTACCGGCCCGACATCGTGATCGGCATCGCCACCGCGGGCGTGATCCCGGCCGCCACCGTGGCCGCCATGCTCGAGGCCGACTTCGAGGCCATGAAGATCTCGCGGCGCGAGGGCGCCTCGTTCCGCAGCGAGCCGCGGGTGATGAGTGCCACGCCGGTGGGGTGCCGGGGAAAACGCGTGCTGATCGTGGACGAGATCGCCACCAGCGGCGACACCATGCGCCTGGCGCTGGCCGCCGTGCGCGAGGTGGGCCCCGCCGACGTGCGCACCGCCGCCACCTTCGTGCGCCCCGGCGGCTGGCGCCCGGGCTACTTCGCCATGGAGAGCGAGCAGCTCATCGTCTACCCGTGGGACCGCCAGGTTGTGGCCGATGGAGAGCTGAAGGCCGGGCCGATGTATGGGCCGGCGCCGGCGCGGGCGTAAGAACCGCTAACAGGTGCGCCAGTGCGTTGAAACAGGTGCGTGAGTGCGTTGAAACAGGTGCGCCAGTGCGTTGAAACACGTGCGTGAGTGCGTTTGGACGGCCGTGCGCGGGAATCGGCACACGCGCGTTTCAAACGCACTCACGCACTAGCGCACTCACGCACCTGTTCGCGGTGCATACGATCGAGCCGCCCCCCGCATCGCGGAAGGCGGCTCGTTTCACACTGCAGCCCGAAACGACTCAGCCCTTCGCCATCGAATCGAGGAACTCCTTGTTCCCCTTCGTCTTCCGCATGCGATTGAGCAGGAAGTCGATGGCCTCGGCGGGGGGCATGTCGCTCAGGAAGTTGCGCAGGAGATAGACCCGCGTCAGCTCCATCTCGGTCAGCAGCAGGTCTTCGCGGCGCGTGCCCGAGCGGTTCAGGTCGATCGCGGGGAAGATGCGCTTGTCGGCGATGTGGCGGTCGAGGACGAGCTCCATGTTGCCGGTGCCCTTGAACTCCTCGAAGATCACCTCGTCCATGCGGCTCCCCGTCTCCACCAGCGCCGTGGCCACGATGGTGAGCGAGCCGCCCTCCTCGATGTTGCGCGCGGCGCCGAAGAAGCGCTTGGGCTTGTGCAGCGCGTTGGCGTCCACGCCGCCGGAGAGGATCTTCCCCGAGTGCGGTACCACCACGTTGTAGGCGCGCGCCAGGCGGGTGATGCTGTCCAGCAGGATCACCACGTCGCGCCCGTGCTCCACCAGGCGCTTGGCCTTCTCCAGCACCATCTCCGCCACCTGCGTGTGCCGGTCGGCCGGCTCGTCGAACGTGCTGCTGATCACCTCGGCGCGCACGTTCTCCTGCATGTCGGTCACCTCCTCGGGCCGCTCGTCGATCAGCAGCACGATCAGGTGCACCTCGGGGTGGTTCTCGGTGATGGCGTTGGCCATCTTCTGCATCAGGATCGTCTTGCCGGCCTTGGGCGGCGCCACGATCAGCCCGCGCTGCCCCTTGCCCAGCGGCGCGATCAGGTCCATCACCCGCATGCTCAGGTCGCCCGAGCCCGACTCCAGGTGCACGCGCTCGTCGGGGTAGCGGGGGCGCAGGTTGTCGAAGGCGATGCGGTGCTTGGCCTTCTCGGGCTCGTCACCGTTCACCCGCTCCACCTTGAGCAGCGCCAGGTACCGCTCGCCCTCCTTGGGCGGGCGCACCTGCCCCAGCACGGTGTCGCCCGTGCGCAGGTCGAAGCGCTTGATCTGGCTGGGGGATACGTAGATGTCGTCGGGGCCGTACAGGTAGTTCCAGTCCTGCGAGCGCAGGAAGCCGTACCCCTCGGGAAGGACCTCCAGCACGCCCTCGCCGCGCAGCACCACCTCGCTGTCGAGCAGGTTCTGCTCGATACGGTAGATCAGGTCCTGCTTCCGGAGCCCCGAGTAGTTCGAGATGTTGAGCCCCTCCGCCATCTCGTGCAGTTCGGCGATGCTCTTCGACTTAATGGCAGTAATGTCCACGACTGGCCTCGATATTCGCTAGGACGGCGCTTCACGGCCCGGGAGCCGTGCCGCACGCCCGCTGGTAGGTTCCGATGTAGCTGGGAAGTAATGCCAGGGAGGAGGCGCGCTGCGCCCTGGTGAGCCGAGCAGACGACGGGTTTCTCTGGAGACAGATCCCAACGTAACTCCCCGAAAACACCGACGCAAGAAGAAACATCTGGCATCGGCCAGCGTTCTTGCGGACGCGCGCGAAGGCAGGGTGGCGCCCCTCTCTGGGTGCGTGAGCCCGCGCTCGTGCGCACGTTCCAGGCCACCGGAGGGCACTCGCTTCCCGTTTCGATCCCCGGTCCGGTCCGGCTCCCATCCCCCGGTGCACGGTGACGGGGACCCGATGCCCGGTTCTGGTGGTGAAATACACACCCCGCGCGCACTTGTGCCATCAGCCCAGCCCGGGTTGATTAGCCGAAGATGAAGGCGCGGCGCGGGTTTGGAGTGTGCTTCCGGATTCCGTAGCAGCGTTTACTTGCCGGGTGGGGACCACCGTGGAAGATGCCGTAGAGCCGGCTCCGGAGATAGAACGCGGTTGCCGTCCCGATCGCGACAGGCGGCCTCGTTGCGGCCCGCCAAATCAGACCGCGAAGGGGATGCCGGCCACGCGGCCCCGTCCATCCGGCTCCTCTCGCCGCGCCGGGGAACGGCCTGCCCGTCAGTCGACGGCGAGGGTGAAGGGGGTGAAGTTGGTGTCGCGGTCGAAGTAGTCCTCGTGCTCCACGCGCTTGAGGAAGCGGACCACGCGGTAGGTGAGCGGCGTGGCGATCACCTCCCACAGCACCTTCAGCACGTAGTTGCTGGCCAGCACGGAAAGCACGGTGCGCGTCTCCCACACGCCCAGGAAGGCCAGCGGGTAGAAGATGAGCGAGTCCACCAGCTCCCCCGCCACGGTGGAGCCGATGGTGCGCATCCACAGCCGGCGGCCGTCGCTGCGCACCTTCATCTTGGCCAGGGTGAACGAGTTGGTGAACTCGCCGGCCCAGAACGCCAGCAGCGACGCCGCCACGATCCGCGGCGTGCCCCCGAACACCGACCGCAGCGCCGCCTGCCCCGGCCACCCCGGCGCCGGCGGCAGCGCCAGCACCACCCAGCTCATCACCGCCGCGAACGCCAGCGCGCCGAAGCCGGCCCATACCACGCGCCGGGCGCGGGCGTAGCCGTACACCTCGGTCAGGATGTCGCCGAACAGGTAGCTGATGGGAAAGAAGAGGATCCCCGCGCCGAAGGTGAAGCCGCCGAGGTGCGCCGGCTTGGCCGCGCCGATCAGGTTGGAGCACAGCAGCACCGTCACGAACGCCGCCATGATCAGGTCGAAGTACTTGTAGCTGCGGTGCGGGTGCGGATCGGGGCGTGTGGACGGAGGCATGGGGCGGAGCGCGAGGAGGGCGGACGTGACATGCGCGGGTCCGGTCAGCGGACCGCCGCGCCGCAAGTGTATCCCTCGTCTGCCCCGATGTCGAGACGGCCCGCGGGCGGATGGATCAGAACCTGACGATCGGATCGACCGCGACGCGGCCGGTCATCATCGTGGCCGAAGCATTCTTCTCATGAACACGGAGGTCACGGAGGCACACGGAGGCCACGGAGGAACCGCGCGCTTCTCCGTGCCCTCCGTGGTACTCCGTGACCTCCGTGCTCACGAATGCGGCGCCGGTATCGTCACGATCCCGGCCACATCGGCCATGACAAGGACGATCCCGCGAGATCAGTAGAAGCGCGGCAGCCCGAGATCCTTCAGCGCCTGCAGGGCGAGCGCGCGCCACTCGCGGCCCTTCATCCCCTGCGGGAACAGCTCGTAGCGAAGGCGGCCGGCGTGGGGGGCGGAGCCGAAGTCGTAATCCGGCGCCGGGCGGTAGCGCTCGTACCGCACGGGGGCGTCGCGCAGGACCCCGTGCTGCGTGGGGTAGCAGTCGAACATCCGCCGCTTGCGGTCGCGCTCGTCGTTCGTGAGCGCGACCTGTGTGACGGGCGCGCCGTCGAAGGGGAGGAAGCGGTTGTAGACGCGCTCGCCGCCATCGTTGTGATACGAGGTGAACTCCGCCACGGCCGGCGCCGCGCCCCCGTCGCGCCGCAGCAGGCGGCAGGCGGCGCGGACGGCGAACGCGGTGGCGTCGTGGTCGGTGTGCCCGCCCTCGTACGGATGGGTCATCACCACGTCGGGGCGGGAGCGGTCGATGGCGTCGCGGATGCCGCGGGTCAGCGCGGGCATGTCCAGGCTGGCCTCGGCATCCATCACCCCCATCCGGTGCGCGCGCGCGGGATCGATCCCCGCCACCTCCATGGCGCGGAGCAGCTCGGCGCGGCGGGCGCCTGCGTACTCGTCCCACGTCCGGTGCTCGTTGCGGCCCCACATCCGGCGGTGGCGCGGCGCGCCGTCGGTCACGTGCAGCAGCTCGATGGTTGAGGCCAGGCGCGGCAGCATCCCGCCGGGGCCCATCGTCTCGTCGTCGGGGTGCGCGGCCACCAGCAGCACGCGCGGCGGCGGCCGCTCCCCCGCGGGGGCGCGGAAGCAGTCAAGCACCTCGTCCACGCGCCGGTCGTGCAACTTCGGCGCGGAGATCGTGTATTCATGCGACAGGCGGTGCAGCGTCAGCGTCATTGTCCAGCGTGAGGGGGCGCCCCGGCCGGGCGTTTGCGGTAGACGGCGCCTCGCGTGATCGTTCGGTTGGAAAAGGGACGCGAAGGCCGTTGCAGGATGCGCACCACACCTGTTCCGTCCCTGCGTATCAGTTTGGCCGTTTGGGCCCCGCGCTGCTCCGCCCCGTTGCGCCGCAGTAACCGCAAACCCCGCAACACCCTGTTGTCGATGCCGATCGGACTTGCCCGCGTAGCCGTGCCCGTGGGGGTGCTCGCCGTGCTCGCGTGGACGCGCACGCCCCAGCCGGTCACGCCGGCTCTCCACGCGCAGCCCGCCGCCCTGGCCCCGGCCCGCCGCGACACGGCGATGCCCGATCCCGACGCGATGGCACCGCTCCCGGGGATCGACGTGCTGCTGCGCGACTCGATGCACCTGGTGCGCGGCAAGCGCGTGGGGCTGATCACCAACCACACCGCCGTCACCCGTGACGGCCGCAGCGCGGTGGACGTGCTCTTCGGCGCGCCGGGGGTGCGGCTGGTGGCGCTGTACGGCCCCGAGCACGGCATCCGCGGCAACGTGGACGGCGGCGAGCACATCGGCTCGGGGCGCGACCCGCGTACCGGCGTTCCCGTTTATTCCCTCTACGGCGCCACCGAGCGGCCGACCGAGGCCATGCTGCGCGGCGTGGACGTGCTCCTCTTCGACATCCAGGACATCGGCGCGCGGCCGTACACGTACGTCTGGACGATGACGTTCGCGATGGAGGAAGCGGCGCGGCGCGGCATCCCCTTCATCGTGCTCGACCGGCCGAATCCCGTGACGGCGAAGGTGGAGGGCCCGCTGATGCACTGGGAGATGCGCCGCCGCGGGCCGCTGATCACCGGCGCGTACCCGGTGCCGCTGCGGCACGGGCTCACGGCCGGCGAGCTGGCGCGCTACGTCAATTCCGAGTACCACGTCGGCGTGGACCTGAAGGTGGTGCCGGTGGCGGGGTGGGCGGGGCGCCGCTGGTTCGACCAGACGGGGCTCCCCTGGATCAACCCGTCGCCCAACATCCGCACCCTCACGGCGGCGCTCAGCTTCAGCGGCCTGGTGATGCTGGAGACCACCAACCTGAACGTGGGCCGCGGCACCGACGCGCCCTTCAGCTACGTGGGCGCGCCGTACGTGGACGGCGATGCGCTGCTGCGGCGGGTGCGCGCGTACGACCTCCCCGGCGTGCGTTTCGAGGCCGCCGACTGGACGCCACGCGGCAGCGGGTGGATGCAGTTCGCCGGCCGCCGCTGCCACGGCGTTCGCCTGTACGTGACCGACCGCAACGCGTACAAACCGGTGCTGACGGCGCTCACCTTCCTGGTGGAGCTGCGGAAGATGTATCCCGACGAGCTGGGGATGGGCCCCATGCTGCAGATGCTGGGAAGCGAGTGGGCCCCCGCCGCCGTCCGCCGCGGCGACGACCCGCGCGCCATCTACGCCCGCTGGGAGCAGGAGAACGCCGGCTGGGAGCGCGCGGTCGCCCGCTACCGGCTATATCCGGCGGAGTAGACGGAAAGCCCTCGATCGGTCGACGATTCCCCCGGCGTTCATCGCGAGCGCCGGGGGGATCGTTTGCACAAAGCGGATCAGATTCAAAAAGAACAGTATTGACATCCAGTACGGCTTAGGTGATTCTTGATTCCCTCTCTCAGCTGGGGAGTCCACACGGTCCTGAACGAATTGGAGAGTCCATGGCGCACGTGAGCTACGAACAAGCTCGCGCGGTGCAGAACGCCGCGCTTCTCAGGTTTCAACGGCTCGGCGTTGTCACTGGGGTAGGTGTGACGCGTCTTGGTGACGACTTCTGCATAAAGGTGAACCTACGAGAGCCCCTCGAGCCCGGGGTGGAAATCCCCAGCCAGATCGACGGCGTTCCTGTGCACATACGCGTCACGGGTGTAATCCGGCCGCTCCGGGCCTCGTCGGCCGCACACGCCTCGCGCTCCCTCGAAACTTCCGCGGCGCTCCCCCCGTCAGAATCCCGGTAGACCGGCGCGTTCCCGGCCGCAGCCCGCGCAAGCGTGACGCGCGAGCCCGCACGAGACGCTTGACGGATTGTCGCGCGGAGGGCATCATACCAGTGCTAGAGATTTAGCAGACATCCCTCCCCGCCCGCCGGACCCGGACCGTCGCCCCATGAGCCGAACCCCCGCGCTGAACCAGCTGAGCCGCCGCGAGCGGCAGATCATGGACGTGGTGTACCGGGTGGGAAAGGCCAGCGTGTCCGACGTGCTGGAGCGCCTTCCCGACCCGCCCAGCTACAGCGCCGTGCGCGCGCTGATGCGCATCCTGGAGGAGAAGGGGCACCTGAAGCACGAGCAGGACGGCCCTCGCTACGTCTACCTCCCCACCGTCCCGCGGGACGCCGCGCAGGGCGCCGCGCTGTCGCACCTGGTGCGCACCTTCTTCGGCGGCAGCACCGAGGCCGCCGTGGCCGCGCTGCTGGAGCTGCCCGAGGGCGGGATGGGGGGCGACGAGCTGGACCGCCTGTCGCGCCTGATCGACGAAGCCCGCAAGCAGGGACGCTGACCATGGCCCTGACCGCCGCCCCACTCACGCCCGCGCTGGCCCAGGCCGCGCTGATCGTGGCGAAGAGCACGCTGCTTCTGGCGGTGGCGGGGCTGGGCGCCCGCGCCATGCGCCGCGCCAGCGCCGCCGCGCGCCACCTGGTGTGGAGCCTGGCCCTGGGCGGGCTGATGGCGCTCCCCGCGCTCGCCCTGGTCGTCCCCGACTGGAAGCCGGCCGCGCTCGCCGTCCTTAGCCCCACGCTCCCCAACGGCGGGCTGTGGGGAACCCCCGCGTCTCCCGCGCTCTCGCTCGAAACCATCCTGCTGGCCGCGTGGGCCGCGGGCGCGTTTGTCGTTCTCGCGCGCCTGGTTCGCGGGCTGGCGGCGGCCGGGCGGCTGGCGCGCGGGGCCGAGGTGGTGAGTGACCCCGCGTGGACCGACCTGCTGGAGCGGCTGGGCCGCGCCGCGGGCGTCCGCCGCGCCGTGGTCCTGCTGCGCAGCCCCGAGGCGGCCATGCCGCTCACCTGGGGCGCCTTCCGCCCGGCCATCCTCCTTCCCGCCGCGGCCGACGCGTGGGACGCCGAGCGGCGCCGCGTGGTGCTGCTGCACGAGCTGGCGCACGTGGCCCGGCGCGACTGCCTGATGCAGACGCTGGCCGAGCTGTGCTGCGCGGCGTGGTGGTTCCACCCCGGCGCGTGGTGGGCCGCGCGCGAGATGCGCAGCGAGCGCGAGCAGGCGTGCGACGACCTGGTGCTGGCCACCGGCGCCCGCGCGTCGGACTACGCCGGCCACCTGCTGGACGTGGCCCGCACCTGCCGTGTGCCGATGGCCGCCGCGGCCATCGGCATGGCGCGCCCCAGCCACCTGGAGGGCCGCGTGCGCGCCGTGCTGGCCGCCGGCGGCGACCGGCGCGCCGTGAACGGCCGCACCGCCGTGGTCTGCGCGGGCACGGTGCTGCTGGCCGTGCTCCCGCTGGCGGCCGTCACCCCGTCCGAACGGCCGGTGCCGCCGCAGGCCGCCGCCTGGGAGATGCCGCCCGCGCGCACCCAGCGGCCGGAGTTCCACGGCAGCGTGATCGTCACCCGCCCCGCCCGCGTGGCCGCCGCGCCGGTGCGGCACCATGCGAAGCCAGCGAAGGCGCGTACGGAGACGCCGCGCCCGGCTCCGTCCGCGGTGGCGCAGCGCACCGCGGCTCCCGAGCGTTCGCACCCGCGCCGCGAGCGCCCGACGGCGCGCGTGGAAGCGCCCGGGCTGCTGGCCAGCCTGGACGCCAACGGGAACCTGCACGCCCGCGTGCGCCTGCCCCGTGGGGTGGAGGTGCGCGCGGAAGGCCACGGCGTGCGCGCGGTGGGCAACGAGCTGCGCGTGGACCTGAACGTGAGCCGCGCCGTGTCGCTGCTCGCGCAGGGCGAGCAGGGTACCGCGCCCAAGTGCCCGCGGGCCGCGCGGCAGGCCCGCACCGAGAGCCGAACCGAGACCCGCAAGCTGGCCGCCGTCGTCCGCCGCCGGGTGAGCGAGGAGAAGCACGACCTGGGGCTGCGCATCCTGGCCGGCGTGAACGGCGAGGCGGAGGCCGAGGGCCACGCGGCCAAGGCCGGCGAGGACGAGAGCGCGGGCGGAGCCTGAGCCACCGGACCGCCGGCCGCCACCGGCGGTTTCGTCCGCCCATGCGTGCTAAAAAATTAGCGATTGATGAAGCGTGAAACTCGCGCGCACCGCGATCCGTCTGTCTCAGCGAGCCGTTCGTCACAACCGCGTTGAAGGCCCGGCGGGCCGTCACCAGAGTGAGGTGGTGCCCCGCGCGCCGTCCGCCGCTACTCCGCGGTGGCGGGTGTGGAGCGGTGAACCGACGGATTACAACCATCCGGCGGCGCGGTGAATCCAACACGCGCGAACCTCCCGCTGGCCGAGCAGTCCGCACGTAGGGAACGCAGCACCCCGACAACGACAGAACCTCGCAGGTGGCGCGGTCTGGCCGCCTCTGAACCCCTCCACATCGGAGACCCTCCCGATGACGATCCGATTCGCGCCGCGGGTGGCCGTCCTGGCCGTGGCGCTTCTGGCGGCGCGCGGCGCCACCGCGCAGGAGCTGGCATCCAGCGCCACGCCCGCCCGCTCCACCGCCGCCGCCCAGCCGCGCGCCGCCGCCCCGGGCTCGCCCCAGCGCACGCTGCGCGCGGCCGCCGCCGTCTCCATCCACGTGGACGGCAAGCTCGACGAGGCGGCGTGGGCCACCGCGCCGATGGCCAACGAGTTCACGCAGCAGGGCCCCGACGAGGGGAAGGCATCCACCGAGCGCACCGAGGCGCGCGTGCTGTGGGACGGCGACGCCCTGTACGTGGGGATGCGGATGTACGACGCGCACCCCGACTCGATCCTGGCGCAGCTCACCCGGCGCGACGAGGGGAGCACCAGCGACGGCGCGCGCGTCTTCATCGACAGCTACAACGACAAGCGCACCGCCTTCGTCTTCGGGATCAACCCCAGGGGGGTGAAGGACGACTTCCTCCGCTTCGACGACGCAGCCGGGATCGACTTCGGGTGGGACGCGGTGTGGGACGGGGCCGCCCGCGTCGACTCGGCGGGGTGGACGGCGGAGTTCCGCATCCCGCTCTCGCAGCTGCGCTTCAGCGCGGCGTCGGTGAGCGGCGGGCGGCTGGGGGTGAACTTCCGCCGCTACATCGCGCGGCGCGGCGAGGCGGCGTTCTGGGCGCCGATCCCGGCCACCTCCAACGCCTTCGTCTCCCTCTTCGGCGAGCTGGAGGGGATGCAGGGGATCCGGCAGGGGCGCCGCCTGGAGGTGATGCCGTACGTGAGCAGCAAGGTGGACCGCCTCCCGAGCGCCGACCGCAACGCCTTCGCCGGGGCCACCACCTTCACGCCGAGCATGGGCGCCGACCTGAAGGCCGGGCTCCCCGGCGGGCTGACGCTGTCGGCCACCATCAATCCCGACTTCGGGCAGGTGGAGGTGGACCCGGCGGTGGTGAACCTGTCGGCCTTCGAGACCTTCTTCCCCGAGCGGCGTCCGTTCTTCGTGGAGGGCGCCGACATCTTCCAGTTTGGCCAGATCAACACCTTCAACGACTACGGCTTCGGGCAGTTCTTCTACTCGCGCCGCATCGGCCGGCAGCCGCAGGGGAGCGTGCGGGTGGACGGCGTGACCGACCAGCAGTCGCCCGACGCGACGACGATCCTGGGCGCGGCCAAGGTGAGCGGCAAGCTGGGCCCCTGGTCGATCGGGGTGATGAACGCGCTGACCGACCGCGAGGCGGCCGACTACCGGCTGGGCGACGGGATCGACCGGCGCTACGCGGTGGAGCCGCTCACCAACTACTTCGTGGGCCGGGTGAAGCGCGACTTCAACCGCGGCTCCACGGTGGTGGGCGGGATGATGAGCGGGGTGGTGCGCGACCTGAAGGGCGACGAGTTCGACCCGTACCTGCGTTCCAACGCCTGGGTGGGCGGCCTGGACGCTCAGCACGCCTGGCACAACCGCGAGTGGGTGGCCTCGGGGTACTTCTCCGCCAGCCGCGTGGCCGGCTCGGCCGACGCCATCGCGCGGACGCAGCGCTCCAGCGCGCGCTACTTCAACCGCCCCGACAACGACTACGTGGACTACGACACGGAGCGGACCGAGCTGGGCGGCCACACGCTGGCCGGGTCGCTGAGCCACACCGGGAAGTGGGACGCGTCGGCCACGTACAAGGAGGTGAGCCCGGGGTACGAGATCAACGACATCGGGTTCATGAGCCGCACCGACTACCGCGCGTTCAGCACCTTCATCGGGCAGCGCGTGAACAAGCCCCAGGGCGCGTTCCGCACGCACTCGGGGTGGATCTACCACAACGCCGCGTGGAATTTCGGCGGCGACAACGTCTTCAACGCGGTGGGGATCGGGCTGAACGCGCAGTTCAAGAACTTCTGGTACGCCGGGCTGAACGGCGGCGTGGAGATGGACCGCTGGGACGACCGCTCCACCCGCGGCGGCCCGGTGATCCGCCGCCCGGGCGGGTGGAACGTGGGCGTGTTCGGCAACACCGACGACCGCAAGGCCCTCTGGTTCAACGCCGGCGTCAGCACGGCCAGCTCGCGCACGGGCGGGTGGGAGCACGCGGGGAACTTCGGGATCAACTGGCGCCCCGGCGCGTCGGTGCAGCTGAGCGCGGGCCCCAGCCTGACCCGCTCGCAAGACCGGGTGCAGTGGATGGAGACGGTGGAAGACGCGGCGGCCACCGAGACCTTCGGCAACCGCTACGTGTTCGCCACGGTCGACCGCACCGACCTGGCCATGGACACGCGGCTGAGCTGGACGTTCACGCCCACGCTCTCGCTGCAGTTGTACGCGCAGCCGTTCATCTCGGCCAACCGCTTCCACGACTACCGCTCGCTGGCGCGCCCGCGCTCCTTCGACTTCAACCCCTACACCGGCACCGCCGAGGGGGATGACGACTTCACCTTCATGTCGCTGCGCGGCAACGCGGTGCTGCGCTGGGAGTACCGCCCGGGCTCGGCGCTGTTCGTGGTGTGGCAGCAGGACCGCGGCGGCGAGGTGAGCGACGGCCGCTTCAACTTCGGCGACAACGTCTCCGGCGTGTTCGACCGCGCCAGCCGCAACGTGCTGCTGATCAAGGCGACGTACTGGCTGAACCGGTGAGGGGGAAGTGCTGAGTGCTGAGTGCTGAGTGCTGGGTGCTGGGTGCTGGGTGCTGGGTGCTGGGTGCTGAGTGCTGAGTGCTGAGTGCTGAGTGCTGAGTGCTGAGTGCTGAGTGCTGAGTGCTGAGTCCCGAATGGTGAAGTCTGAGTCTGGTGCCAGGTGTCCACTGCCCGCAGCCCGTGCGGTGCGCCAGGTGCCGGGAAGCCGCCCCCGCGGAGCGATCCGCGGGGGCGGCTTCTTTCGTCCCGGGGCTCAGCCCGCGCCGAGGGGTCGCCGGGCAGGCTGAACAGGGTATGCCCCGCGGTGCGGAGGCGGCTTGCTGGATCTGCTCCAGGTACCACTTCTGGAGGTTCATGCCGGTGTACGTAAACTGCTTGATCCCCACCCCGTCCGCGGTGATCGTCCCGGAACCGCTGACGGTCAGCGCCTTGCCGCTGTGCCGGGCCGTGATGTAGACGCTGCCGCTGCCAGTGTCATTGATGCTCCACTGCTGGTTGGTGGAGCCATCGACGCCCACTGGGGATCCGCACGCCGCCGCTCAGCGAGGCGCTCTCGACGTCGGCCACCTTGCCGGTGTCCGGCGGGGCGAAGCGAGCGCGCGGCGGCATGAGAAAGGGCCTCCCCCGCGCCGCGGAGGAGGCCCCTCATCTCACTTCAGCACTCAGCACTCAGCACTCAGCACTCAGCACTCAGCACCATCCTACCGCTGCGACAGCTCCTGGAACTTCTCCCCGATCTGCTGCAGCCGCTGGGCCTCGGCGGTGTTGCCGCGCATCTGCTCGGCCTGCGCCTGCGCTATGAAGGCGTAGTAGTAGTGGATCGGGATGTTGCGCGTGGCGTCGTCGGCCCAGTGACTCCGGTTCTGCAGGTTGCGCAGCGTGAACACCTGGTTCAGCAGCTTGGAACCGTTGTCGGCGTCCATGTAGGCGCCCAGCACGGGCATGTACTGGTCGCTGGGCATCTTCAGCAGGCGCGCGCCTTCCTGCGGCGTCACCAGCTTGAACGCCAGCCCCTGCCGCGCCACGAACGGCGCCAGCCCCAGCTCGAACTGCACGTTGGTGGTGCTGGCGAAGAAGATGGGCCGGTCACCCCACGCCTGCTGGATGATGCTGAGCACGAACTGGTCGCTGGCGAACAGGTACTTCCCCTGCTGGATCGGCACCTGGATCCCGCGGGCGCTGAAGTAGGTGCCCGCGTCGGTCACCTGCATCACCTGCGCGCGCACCACGGCGTCGATCTGCTGGTCGGTGAGCGCGAAGATCGACTTGGTGGGCGCGGGCGGCACCGCGTACGCCTGCCGGCCGGCGCCGGGGTACGGGCGCTGGCAGATGATGCGCGTGGGGTCGCTGGCGGGGTTCTGCCCGGGCCTGCACGGCGCCGTCAGGTTGCGCAGCTGCTTGGGGTACCAGTCGGTGTTCAGGTAGCTCAGCACGATCACCGTCACGTCGCGCCGGATTCCCTCCACCTCCTGCAGGTACCAGAGCGGGAAGGTGTCGTTGTCGCCGTTGGTGAACAGCACCCCGTACGGCTCCACGCTCTGCAGCAGGTTGTAGGCGAGGTCGCGCGCGGCGTAGTCGTTGCGCCGGTTGGCGTAGCTGAAGTTGAGCACCAGCGGGATCAGCCCCAGCGCCAGCACGAACGACGCCGGCCACAGCTTGCGCGCCCCGCCCATGGCCTCGCTGAGCTGCAGCCAGAGCGCGGTGAGCCCGATCCCCACCCACAGCCCCCACAGGGAGAAGGAGACCAGGAAGAAGTAGTCGCGCTCGCGCACCTCGGCCATGTCGGGGCTGAGCCCGAGGCTCTGCACCTGCATGTAGCCGTACTTGAAGTTCATGTAGATGGTGAGCCCCACGCTGAGCGTGCCGAACAGCACCGCCACGTAGGCGAAGCTCTTCCGGTCGCGCCGGAAGTGCTCCAGCGCGCCGAACCCGCCCAGCGCCGTGAACAGCAGGGTGATGAAGATGCGTGCCGGGCCGAAGTACCCCTGCGAGCCGCCCACGCTGCGCGCCCACTGCCAGTCGAAGTACTGGAAGTAGTTGGCCATCTGCGCCCAGAACGGCGCCTGGCGCTGGAAGATGGGCGGCTTGGCGTACTGCTCGCGCGCCAGCGAGGCGTACAGGTTCTCGCACGCGCCGGGAAGCTTCACGCTGCCGAAGCCCAGGATGCTGAGCAGCGCCGAGCCCACGCTGGGGCAGCTGGGGTTGGCCTCGTTGATCACCGGCTGCAGCCCCGCGCGGGTGCTGAGCAGGAGGTGCACCGAAAGCCCCAGGAACCCGAACACCGCCGCGAAGGCGTACAGCCGCCAGTTGGTGAACGAGCGAGGGCGCACCAGGAAGATGAAGAGCAGCACCGCCGGCGTGGCCAGGAAGGCCATCAGGTGGTTGCCCACGCTGAGCGCCAGCATGAACACCATCAGCACCAGCACGTTGTCGTCGTGGAAGCGGCTGGGCCCGCGGATGCCGCGGTGCTCCTCCACGTGGTCGCGCCAGAGGAAGGCCAGCCAGCTGAGCGCCGCGATGGTGAACATGGAGACGGTGTAGACCTTCTCGTTCACGTTGCTCTGGTTCCACACCGTGTACGCCGTGGCGCTCACCAGCACCGACACCGCCGCCCCCACCCGCCGCACCGGCTCGCGCCCGTCGAAGAAGCCGAGGATGCGGTGCACCAGCAGGTACCAGAAGAACGCCGTTCCCGCGCTCATGAAGGCGCTGAACAGGTTGATCCGCACCGCGGTGGGGAGCCCCGTGGGAGTGAGCAGCACGTCCCACGCGCGGGCCAGCAGCACGAACAGCGGGTTCCCCGGCGGGTGGGGGATGCCCAGGATGTGCCCGGTGGCGATGTACTCGCTGGTGTCCCAGAACCAGGTGGTGGGCCCCAGGGTGTACGCATACAGCGCGAACACCGCGAGCGCCGCGGCCAGCGCCAGCAGGTAGGGCGGGCGGTTGGGCCCGGCCTCCACCAGCTCGGCTTCGGAAACGGACAGCACGCGCGCTCGCTCGGTCTTGGTCGCAGTCATGGAACGGCCCTGCAAGGGTCGGTCAGGGGGGTGGGTGGATAACCGGACAAAGGTAAGCCATCCACGGGCTCTTGTCGACAGCGGAAAGGATCAACCCCCGTGGGCGCAAGAGGTTCCGATGAAGCGCGGTGCGGGGGTACGGACTGCGAACAGGTGCGGAAGTGCGTGAGTGCGTGAGTGCGTGAGTGCGCTGGATTTCGCCGGGCCGCGCGGCACTTCCCCACCGGACTTCTCTCCCGGCCATGGTTCCGACGCCAGGATACGGGCGAGCGTTTTCCGTGACGTCTTGAACGCACTGGCGCACTCACGCACTCGCGCACCTGTTTGCCCGCCCTTCCCCGCGCAGTTCCGTACCCCCGTACCCCC
>DASSJS010000182.1:0-5907 GCA_035691085.1 Longimicrobium sp. | reverse complement strand
GCGCTGGCCGCGCAGGCGGTGGACAATGTAGCACCGGCGCGCCCATCCGGCGCAACCGATACCCGCGCGCGGCTGCGCGACCGCATCGAGGCGGTGCTTGCGCGCCCCTCGCTGCGCCGCGCCGACTGGGGGATCGAGGTGCGCGACGCGGCCAGCGGCCGCGTGCTGTACGCGCGCGACGCCGGCCGGCTGTTCATCCCCGCCAGCAACCTGAAGCTGGTGGTGACCGCCACCGCCGCGCACCACCTTTCCCCCGATTACCGCTTCCGCACCACGGTGTACGGCACCGGCCCGGTGCGCGGCGGCGTGCTGCAGGGCGACCTGGTGCTGTACGGCCGGGGCGACCCGCTGATCAGCGACCGCTACGGGAGCCGCACCGCCGTGTGGGAGGCGCTCGCCGACTCGCTGCGCGCCCGCGGCATCACCCGCGTTTCGGGCGGCGTGGTGGCCGATGACAGCTACTTCGAGGCCACGCACCTGCGCCCCGACTGGGAGGCGTACGACCTGCGCTGGTGGTACGCGGCGCCGGTGGGCGCGCTGGGCTTCAACGACAACTCGGTGGAGGTGCACATCTCCCCCGGCGCGGTGGGGGAGCGGGCGCGGGTGACCTGGGAGCCGCGGTCGGAGTACGTGGAGGTGGAGAACCGCACCGTCACGGTGGGCGCCAACGGCCGCGCCACCTTTGACCTGGAGCGCGTCCCCGGCACCAGCCGCATCCGCGCCGTGGGGCAGATGCCCAGCAGCGCCGGCGCCGACGTGGAGTTCTTCGCGGTGCCCAGCGGCGCCGAGTACGCCGGCATCACCTTCCGCGAAACGCTGGAGCGCAAGGGGATCGGCGTGGGCCGCCCCGCCGTCCGCGTCGTGTCCTCGCCCGACTCGTCGCCCGCGGCGGGGGCCACGGTGCTGGCGGAGAGCTGGTCGGAGCCGCTCCCCCGCGTGATCGCGCCGATCCTGCTCAGCAGCCAGAACTGGATCGCCGAGACGCTGCTGAAGACGGTGGGCCGCGAAGTGCGCGGCGAGGGGAGCTGGGACGCGGGGCTGGCCGTGGAGCGCGACTTTTTGACCGGCGTGGTGGGGATCGACTCCACCGACGTGCGGCTGCGCGACGGCTCGGGGCTCTCCGCCGGCAACCTGGTGACGCCGCGGGCGCTGGTGCGGCTCCTTTCCTACGTGAACCGCACCCCGCGGATGCGCATCGTGCGCGACAACCTCCCCGTGAGCGGGCGCGAGGGCTCGCTCAAGTCGCGCTTTTCGGACCTGCCGGGGCGGGTGGCCGCCAAGACCGGCTACATCGGCAACGTGGACTCGCTCAGCGGATTCGTCACCATGAGCGACGGGCGCACCGCGGTCTTCTCCATCATCGCCAACAAGTCCGGCCAGCCCTCGGCCCGGATGAAGGCCGGGATCGACGATGTGGTCCGGGCGGTGGCGGCGAGCAGCGGGGGATGACGGGCGAACAGGTGCGTGAGTGCGTGAGTGCGTGAGTGCGTGAGTGCGTGAGTGCGAACGGCGTCTCGGCTCGTCTCCGACCGGATGATCACGGACCGCGCGGTGCTCCTTGGAGAGGTGTCGGCGCATGCCGCGGCGGCCCCCTCCCCCGACCGCGGAGGAGGGGGAGCACTTCATTTCGGTACCCAGTTGAGGCGCCGCAAGCTGTTTTCTTGCAGTTGGAGTGCTCCCCTCCCCCCGCGCAGCGGGGGGAGGGGCCGGGGGCGGGGCCGGGGGAGGGGGGCCGCGCGCGGCCGCCGCGACGCCCCTCGTGGCGCCTCGATCCTTACCTCCGCTTCTCCCGCAGCTGCTCGCGGATCGGACGAGGGGGCTGGGGACCGCGGCCACGCTCACCCGTCGATCGAAGCCGTTCGTGGCCCGGAACCCGCCGCTGGCGCCGCGCGTCCTCTCCAGATCCCGCGGGAACAGGTTATCTTTCGCCCGCAGGAAACGCCGATTCCGTCTTCCCGAGCCGATCCGTGACCCAGTTGTCCCGCTTCCGTTATCCGTCCATCGCCGCCGCCCTGCTGGCGCTGGCCGCCGGCCCGCTCGCCGCGCAGGCCCCCCGTCCGCCCGCGACGCCGATCACCCCCGCGCTGGCGGCGGAGACGTTCGACAGCGCTTGGGCGTCCATCGACCGGACGCTGTGGGACACCGCGGTGGCGAACGGCGCATGGCGGCGGGCGCGCGCCGAGCTTCGCCCGCGCGCGGCCAGCGCCCGCACGGTGGAGGCGCTGCGCGGCGTGATCGACGAGGCGCTGCACCGGCTCCCCTACTCGCACTTCGACCTGATCCCCGGCGACGTGCAGCAGAGCCTGTCGGCGGGCGACGCCGAGCGCACGGGCGACGCGGGCGTGGACGTGCGGCTGGTGGACGGGCGGATCGTGGTGACGCGCGTGGACGCGGGCGGCCCGGCCGCGGCGGCCGGCGTGCGCCCGGGCTGGGTGGTGGACGCGGTGGGAACCACCACCGCGCGGCAGCTGCTGGCCGTGGTGGACCGCGTGCCCGGCACCAACGAGCCGCGCAAGCGCCAACTATACGCCTGGATGACCGCGTCCACGGCGCTGCGCGGCGCGCCGGGGAGCACGGTGCGGGTGCGGTTCCTGGACGGGGCGAACCGGACGGTGACGCGCACGCTGGCGCTGCGCACCCCCGCCACCATGAGCGAGAAGTTCGGCAACCTCCCGCGGCTGGACGTGCGGCTGGACACCCGCCGCGCGGCGCTGCCGGGCGGCGGGAGCGCGGGGGTGGTGCGCTTCAACTACTGGATGCCCGTGGTGATCGCCGGGCTGAACGCGGCGGTGGACTCGTTCCGCGCGCTGGACGGAATGGTGATCGACCTGCGCGGCAACCTGGGCGGGGCCGGGCTGCTGGCCCCCGGCTTCGCGGGGCACTTCGTGGACCGCGCCGACACGCTGGGGGTGATGCGGATGCGCACCGCCACGCTGAACTTCGTGATCAACCCCCGCCGGGTGGACACGCAGGCGCGGCCGGTGCGCCCCTATGCCGGCCCCGTGGCCGTGCTGACCGACGCGATGTCGGCCAGCACCAGCGAGTTCTTCGCGGGCGGGCTGCGGGCGCTGAACCGCGTGCGGGTGTTCGGCGAGCCCACGGCTGGGCAGGCGCTCCCCGCGTGGGCGCAGAAGCTCCCCAACGGCGACGTGCTGATGCACGCCGTGGCCGACTTCACCGGCCCGGGCGGGGTGCGCTGGGAAGGCGGCGGCGTGGTGCCCGACGTGGCCGCGCCGCCCACCCGCGCCGCGCTGCTGGCCGGCCGCGACCCGGCGCTCGACGCCGCGCTGGAATGGATCGCCACCCAGCGGCGCGCCGCGCCGCCGCGGTGATGACGCTCAGGCCGCCGCGCCGCGCGCTTCGGGCGGCTGCCGGGCGGTGTCGGCCGCGGGGAGGGTGAAGGAGAAGGTGGTGCCACGGCCGGGCTCGCTCTCCACCAGCAGCGTGCCGCCGTGCGCCTCCACCAGCCCCTTCACGATGGGGAGGCCCAGGCCGATCCCGCGGCGGTCCCCCCGGCTGGCCTGCCAGAAGCGGTCGAACAGGTGCGGGATGTGCTCGGGCGCGATCCCCGAGCCGGTGTCGGAGACCCGGAAGCGCACCCGCGTTCCGTCGGGCTCGGCACCCAGGGTGATGGTGCCGCCGGGGGGCGTGAACTTGACCGCGTTCCCCACCAGGTTGGAGAACACCTGCACCAGCCGGTGGTGATCGGCGTGCACCCGTGGGAGCGCGGCGGGAGCCTGGCAGGAAAAGCGCTGGCCGTTCTTCTCCACCACCGGCCGGAGCAGGGCGTCGGCGTCTTCGAGGAGCGCGCCGACGGAGGTGGGCGCGCGCTCCACCGACAGCCGCCCCGACTCGATCCGGGCGATGTCGAGCAGGTCCTGGATGATGCGCTCCATGCTGCCGGCCGAGCGCTGGATCATCTCCAGGAACTTGCGGTCGTCCGCGCCGGCGTTGTCCAGGAGGAGGCTGGTGGCCATCCCCACGGTGCCCAGCGGGTTGCGCAGGTCGTGCGAGACGATGGACACCATCTCGTCACGGGCGCGGACCGCCGCCTCGGCCCGGTCGCGGGCCCGCCGCTCGCGCCGGGTGAGCCGCGTGACCGAGACGATGGCCGCCAGCGAAAGCAGCGACAGCGCCGCCGTGAGCACGTACGCCCAGTTGGACACCACGTCCTGCGTGTTGCGGCGCGCCTCGATCTCATTCTGGAGCGCCTGGTCCAGCCGCTCGAGGGCCTCGGACACCGAGTCCTGCCGCGCCTCGAGGAGGGGAACCACCTGGTAGAGCTGCGCCCGCGTGGCGCCGTTCGCCGGCCGGAGCTGGGCCACGCGCCGCTCCTGCGCCAGCATGCGGGCGTACTCGGCGCGCGTGGCGGGGCCCAGCCGCACGACCAGCGGAACCAGGGCGCGGCGCAGCGAATCGCCGCGGAGCCGCGCCGCGTCGGCGCGCGCGCGGAGAGCCGGGTTTCCGGTGGCCAGGAACCCCGCGTTCGACGCGATCCCGCGCTCGGTGACCGTCCGCTGTTCGGCCACCAGCTGGCGCGCGGGGAGGATCGTACCGCGGAGCTCGCGCTCGGTCTGCTGCTCCACCACCCGCGCGGCGAGGGGGCCGGCCAGCGAGCTGAGCAGCGCGACCCCCACCAGGAAGACGGGGACCTGGAGGCTGCGCTCGCCGCGCTCCCGCCGTGGGCCGTGCGATGGGCCGCCCGCGCGGCGGCTGCTCGGTTCCATGCGATCGTTCGTCAGGCCGGGGAAACACGCACGGAAGCCCGTGTCGCGGGTGGGCGCCGCCACCGCCCTGCAAGCTTCCTGCTAGGCCGGGCCTCGCGGGTGGACGGAGCTGACAGTGGATGAAGTGGAACGATGAAACAGGGCCGCGCGATGGCGCGGCAAGGGCTCGCGGCGGGGCGTTCCGCCGCACGGGCGCGCACGGCAACCCGCCGGGCGCGCGGACAACCGAAGGAGATTCTCACGTGATCAACCGCATTCGCACCGGCCGGGCCCTGGCGCTGGCCGCGCTCGCCCTGGCCGCGCACGCTGGCACCGCCCGCGCGCAGCAGCCGCTTCCGCCCGCCAAGCAGATCGTGGACAAGTACGTGGAGGCCATCGGCGGCCGCTCGCTGCTGGGCCGCTTCACGGCGCGCAAGACCGTGGCGGAGATGAGCATGCCGTCCATGGGGATGACCATGAACATGGAAGTCTTCCAGGCGCGCCCCAACAAGGTGTTCACCCGCATGAGCTCGCAGATGGGCACCTTCACCGGCGGGTACGACGGGAGCGTGGCGTGGAGCCTCGACCCCATGAACGGCCCGCGCGTCCTGAGCGGCGCCGAGCTGAACCAGACGCTCAGCCGCAGCGAGTTCGACGCCAACCTGGACATGGCGGCCTCCTTCCCGACCATGGAGACGGTGGGCGAGCGCACGGTGAACGGCCAGCCGTGCTGGGAGGTGCGGATGGTGCACAAGACGGGCGTGGAGATGCGCAACTGCTTCGACAAGGCCACCGGCCTGCTGGTGGCCACCGTGAGCAAGCAGCACACGCAGATGGGTGAGGTGGACACCGAGGCCACCTACACGAACTACCAGGTGTTCGACGGCATCAAGATGCCCACGACCACCACCATGAGCATGGCCGGCCAGCAGCTGGTGACCACGATCAAGTCGGTGAGCCACGAGGCCATCGCCGACAGCGTGTTCGCCCTCCCCGCCGAGATCAAGGCGCTCCAGCACTGAGTTTTCTCCGCTCAGGTACGGAGGGGCGGAGTACAAAAGTGCTGAGTGCTGAGTGCTGAGTGCTGAGTGCTGAGTGCTGAGTGCTGAGTGCTGAGTGCTGGTTTGCAAGAATTCGGGGCGGTGCTCAATGCGAGCGCCGCCCCAAAGTCTTGAGCCCCCGCACCTCGCACCTCGCACCT
>DASSJS010000181.1:0-5235 GCA_035691085.1 Longimicrobium sp. | reverse complement strand
ACAGATCGCCGCGGGGATCGTGCTGTTCCACGTGAATGGCGGGGAGCGCCGCTACCTGCTGGTGCGGTCGGCGCTCACCCGCCGGCCGATCTGGGAATTCCCCAAGGGCGGGGTGGAAGAAGGCGAGACCGACGAGATCGCCGCCGAGCGCGAGCTGCAGGAGGAAGCCGGCGTCCGCGAGGGCGACTACCGCGTGATCCCCGGCTTCCGCGAGGAAGAGCGGTACGTGTTCACGCAGGGAAAGGGCGAGAACCGGGTGCTGATCGTGAAGCGCGTGGTGTACTTCGTGGCCGAGAGCCACACCGATGCCGTCACGATCTCGCACGAAGCCGAAGCCTTCCGGTGGGCCACCTACGACGAGGCGCACCGCCTCCTCCGCTTCCCCGGGAAACGCGCGGTGCTGGAGCGCGCGGAGGAGTTTTTGAACCGGGTGCTGGCGACGCCGGCGGGGAGCAACGGGAGTGCTGAGTGCTGAGTGCTGAGTGCTGAGTGCTGAGTGCTGAGTGCTGAGTGCTGAGTGCTGGGGCGCGGGTCGAACATCTAGACCGGCGGCTGAAGCCGCAGCAACAACCACGAAAAGCCTCGCAAACCGCGCGAGGCTCCAACGGCCCCACGAGACCATCCTGCGTGCACCGGAGCATCAGCGCACAAGAAATCCGGTAGTCCGCGAAGGCGGGACTTCGCGTGGTTGTTGCAGCGGAGCCGCGGATTCATCCGCCCTGCCGATCTCCCCCAAACGAAATGAGGCCGCTCCTTCGAGCGGCCTCTCGTCTTTCGCACTCAGCACTCAGCACCCAGTACCCAGCACTCAGCACTCAGCACTCAGCACTCAGCACTCAGCACTCAGCACTCAGCACTCAGCACTCAGCACTCAGCACTCAGCACTCAGCACTCAGCACTCAGCACCGCCCTTCACACCGGCAGCCGCACCGTGAACCGGCTCCCGCGGCCCAGCTCGCTCTCCGCGGTGATCGTGCCGCCGTGCTGCTGGGCGATCATCCGCGCGATGGCCAGGCCCAGGCCGGTGCCGCCGCTGCGCTCGCGGGCGGCGTCGGCGCGGTAGAAGCGGTCGAACACGCGCGGCAAGGCCTCGGGCGCGATGCCGGAGCCCGTATCCTCCACCACCACCTCGGCCCAGCGGCGGCCCACGGCGGGGACGGCGGCGGGCTGCGCGTCGTCCAACGCGGCAGCGGGGAGCGCGGCGGGCTCGTCCACCACGCGGGCGGCCATGCTCACCGTGCCCCGGTCGGTGAACTTCACCCCGTTGGACACCAGGTTCAGGAAGAGGCGGCGCAGCGGGCCCGCGGCGCCCATCAGCGGCAGCGAGTCGGGGGCGCGCAGGCGCACGTCCACCGGCTTTCCCATCGCCAGCGCCTCGCCCACGTCCTGCACGTCGCGCAGCACGGCCGACAGGTCCACCCGCTCCATCGGCGGGGCCACGCTCTGGTCGCCGCGCGCCAGCGTGAGCAGGTCTTCCACCAGGCTCAGCATGGTGCGCGTCTCGTCCACCACCTCGCCCAGCGTTTCGCGCAGCTCGCCCTCGGTGCGGGGGCGGGCCAGCGCCACCTCGGCCGTGCCGCGGATCGCGGTCAGGGGCGTGCGCAGCTCGTGGCTGGCGTCGGCGGTGAAGCTGCGCAGCGTTTCCACCGCGCGCTCCAGGCGGCCCAGCATCCCGTTCACCGCCATCGACAGCTCGCGCAGCTCGGTGGGGTGCTCGGGCTCTTCCACGCGCCGCGACAGGTCGGTGATGCCGATCTGCCGGGTGGCGACAACGAGGCGATTGAGCGGCATCAGCACCCGGTTGGCCACCGAGTAGCCCACCAGCGCCGCGGCCAGCGCCGTGACCGGCACCAGCAGCAGCGCGATCACCGCGAACGAGCGCACCGCCTTCTTCTCCACGTCGCCGGTGCGCGCCACGTAGATGTCCACCACCTCGCCCGTGGCCAGGCGGGTGCGCCGGCGCAGCGCCTCCACGTCACCCGGCGCGGGGGGGAGCGGGTCTTCGCGGACGGCGATGCGGGGGATGTTGGGCGGGGCGATCAGCTGCTCGGCGGCCAGCGCCGTCTGCCGCAGCGACTGGGTGCCGGCGCGCGCCAGCGTCTGCCGCATGATCAGGTAGGTGGCGCCCGCGAAGAAGAGGAGCGAGATCACCAGCACCGCCGTGTACCCCACCACCACCTCGCGCCGCAGCGAGGTGGAGCGCCTGCCGCTCCCGTTGCCCGCCGGCGGCGGCGAGGCGTTCCCGTTGGGGAGGGTGACGGCGGATTCCGTCGCGGCCACCGTGGCGCGGGGCGGCGCCTGCGTGGGGGTGATGGGCATCACTCCGCTCCCTGCTCGGCGGGCACGCGCCCGTCGCCGGGGTTGCGGACGACGTAGCCGACGCCGCGCACGGTCTGGATCAGCTCGCGGTCGCGGTCCTGCAGCTTGTTGCGCAGCGAGTTCACGCACACGTCCACGATGTTGGTGCCGGGGTCGAAGCGGATCCCCCACACGTGCTCCATCAGCGTGGCGCGGCTCAGCGGGCGGTCGGCGTTGCGCATCAGGAACTCGAGGAGCGCGAACTCCTTGGGCGTCAGCTCCACCGGGCCGCTTTCGCGGCGCACGTCGCGCGTGGCGGGGTCCATCTCCAGGTCGCCCACCTTCAGCACCGGGGTGGCGCCGGTCACCGCCGTGCGCCGCAGCAGCGCCCGCAGCCGGGCGGTGAGCTCCGAAAACTCGAACGGCTTGGTCAGGTAGTCGTCGGCGCCCGAGTCGAGCCCCTCCACCTTGTCCTCGGTGCGGTCGCGCGCGGTGAGGAGGAGGACGGGGAGCGGCACGCCGGCCTGGCGCAGGTCGCGCACCAGCTCGAAGCCGTTTCGCCCGGGGAGCATCACGTCCACCACCGCGGCGTCGAACCCCTGCTGCGTGGCGCGGTCGAAGGCGGTGTCGCCATCCCCCGCCACGTCCACCACGTACCCCTCCTCGCGCAGCCCCTTCTGCAGGAAGCCGGCGATGCGCGGGTTGTCTTCGACGATCAGGATTCGCATGGGCGGACGGTCATTGGGAGAGTGCGAAAGTACGAGAAGCGCGGGGTACGAAAGTGCCTGGTGCCCAGTCTCCGGTGCTGTCCTGCCGGGTGGCCGGGGCGGATGAATCCGCTGCAACAACCACACGAAGCCCGCCTGCGCGGACTACCAACTATCGTTCGCGCCGACCCATCGGAGCGCGGAAGCAGCTTCGCCAACAGCCTCGCGCGGTTAGCGAGGCTTCTCGTGGTTGTTGCTGCGGCTTCAGCCGCCGGTGCACCGCGGCCGGCACCGCGCACCGACCCTCCCCATCCACTCTCCCCCTCCCCCGCGGAGCGCGGGGAGGGGGCCGGGGGGAGGGGGCTCCGCTGCGGCCGTGAGGACGCCGGTCCAGTCGCGCTGACCCGAAAGCCCGGACCCTCGTTCGCATCCTGTACACGCGAACCGCCGATTCGGGCCGCTCGCGCGCGAGGATTAAGGGCGGCTAATCGTCGTCTAACCGCCGTTTAATGGACTCCGCGAACGGGTTCGCAGCAAATTGGGTACGCAATGCCAGCATCCCACTTCAAGCGTTGAACCCGACGGGATAGAACTGACGATGAACAGCAAACTTCGCAAGCTCGCGATCCCCGGCGTACTGGCCGCCGGGCTGGGCGCCGGCGTCACGCTGGCCGACGTGATGAAGGACCCGATCCCCAATGCCGGGGCGCAGCAGGCCCCGAGCGCCGCCGCCGCGCCGCTGGTCGCGCCCGACCCCTCGGCCGTGAACCTGAGCCAGGCCTTCCGCTCGGCCAGCCGCGCCGCGCTGAGCGCGGTCGTCCAGGTGCGCGTGGAGACGGCGGCGCGCACGGTGAGCCAGGAGATCCCGCCGCAGCTGCGCGGCACGCCCTTCGAGGACATGTTCGGCGGCGGCCGCGTGCGCGTTCCGCCGCAGCAGGGCTCCGGCTCGGGCTTCATCCTTTCGCCCGACGGCTACGTGGTCACCAACAACCACGTGGTGGCCGACGTGTCGCGCGTGAAGGTGGTGCTGAGCGACAAGCGCGAGTACGACGCCCACGTGGTGGGCCGCGATCCCAACACCGACATCGCGGTAATCAAGATCGAGGGGCGCAACCTTCCCATCGCCCGGCTGGGCGACAGCGACCAGCTGGAGACGGGCGACTGGGTGCTGGCGCTGGGCTACCCGCTGCAACTGGGGCAGACCACCACGGCCGGCATCGTGAGCGCCAAGGGGCGCAGCATCGGCATCATGGACGGCCGCAGCGGCGCCACCAACCCGCTGGAGCACTACATCCAGACCGACGCGGCCATCAACCCCGGCAACAGCGGCGGCCCGCTGGTCGACCTGCAGGGCCGCGTGGTGGGCGTCAACTCGGCCATCGCCAGCCCCACGGGCTACTACTCGGGGTACGGCTTCGCGGTGCCCATCAACGTGGCCCGGCGCGTGGCCGACGACCTGGTGCGCTACGGCGTGGTGCACCGGCCCATGATGGGCGTGGAGATCCGCGACGTGACCACGGCCGACGCCGAGGTGTTCAAGCTCCCCGCGCCCGACGGCGCCGTGGTGGCCAGCGAGCCCCGCGAGGGCGCCCGCGCCGCCGGCCTGCAGATGGGCGACGTGATCGTGGGGATCGACGGCCGCCCCGTGGCCAGCGCGGGTGACGTGATGGAGGCCGTGATGCGCAAGGCGCCGGGCGAGAGCGTGAAGGTGGATTACGTCCGCTACGGCGACCGCCGCTCGGCCACGCTGCGCCTGAGCGAGATGGCCCGCCAGGCCGCCGCCCGCACCCGCGGCGCCGCCGACGCGGCTCCGTCGGACGACGACGCGTCGGCCGACCGCGTGGGCTTCCGGGTGGAGCCGATGACGCCCGAGATCGCCGCGCAGCTCAAGAGCACCCGCGCCGACGGCGTGGTGGTGAGCGGGGTGGACCCGCAGGGCCCGGCCGCCGGGCTGCTGGCCCCCGGCCTGGTGATCGAGCGCTTCAACGGCCGCGACATCTCCACCGAGGCCGACCTGCGGCAGGCCGTGGCCGGCGTCCGTGCCGGGCAGGTGGTCTCCGTCACCGCCCGCCGCCCCGACGGCACCCGCGTGATCGTCAACTTCCGCGCGGGGAGCTGACGGTGCGCACCGCGCAGCGGCGCCCCATCATCCTGGTGAGCGGCGGCCGCACGGGGCGGTAGATCCGTCCCCATCGGCCAGACATAGAACGGCGCGGGCCGGGAGCGATCC
>DASSJS010000180.1:0-4013 GCA_035691085.1 Longimicrobium sp. | reverse complement strand
ACCCCGGCGCAGCAGCTGGAGCTGATCAACCTGGCCGCGCTGGAGATGCACAATGCGCTGGTGGACACCTGGAAGCACGAGCTGCGCCCGCTGCTGTTCACCGAGGCCGGCGTGGTGGTGTGCGACCTGGGCGACCTGAGCGACGAGCAGCGCGACGCGCTGGACCACCACTTCCGCGAGCAGATCTACCCCGTGCTCACCCCGCTCGCGGTGGACCCGGGGCACCCCTTCCCCTTCATCAGCAACCTGAGCATCTCGCTGGCGGTGCTGATGCGCCACGCCGCGCGCAAGACCTATCACTTCGCGCGGATCAAGGTCCCCACCATCAACGGGCGCTGGCTGGCGGTGCCGGGCTCGGCGCACCGCTTCCACTATGTGCCGGTGGAGCAGGTGATCCAGGCCAACGTGGGGCAGCTGTTCCGGGGGATGGAGGTGGTGAGCGTGCACCCCTTCCGCGTGACCCGCAGCGCCGACGTGGACCGCGGCGACGACGACGAGAGCGAGGACCTGCTGGCGCTGATCAGCGAGGAGCTGCGCGAGCGCCGCTTCGCCCCCGTCGTCCGCCTCGAAGTCGATCGCCGGATGCCCCGGGAGGTGCGGCAGCTGCTGGTGCGCGAGCTGGAGCTGGCCGAGCAGGACGTGTACGAGATGGGCGGGCTGATCGGCCACACCGACTGCGCCTTCTTCGCCGACCTCGACATCCCCGCGCACCGCTTCGAGCCGTGGGAGCCGCTGGTCCCCGAGGCGCTGCAGCACGAGGGCGAGACCGAGGAGGAGCGCAACATCTTCTCCATCATCCGCCACGGCGACGTGCTCGTGCACCACCCGTACGACTCCTTCTCGGCGTCGGTGCAGCGCCTGCTCGAGGAGGCGGCGGTGGACCCCCGGGTGATCGCCATCAAGATGACGCTCTACCGCACCGGCGGGGAAACCAGCCCGGTGGTGAAGGCGCTGATCGGGGCGGCCGAGCGCGGCAAGCAGGTGGCGGTGCTGATCGAGCTCAGTGCGCGCTTCGACGAGGCCAACAACATCCGCGGGGCCGAGATGCTGGAAGACGCCGGCGTCCACGTGACCTACGGGCTCGTCGGCCTCAAGACGCACAGCAAGGTCACGCTGATCGTGCGCGACGAGGGCGGGCCGCCGCGCACCTACTGCCACCTGGGCACGGGCAACTACCACGTGCGCACCACGCGGCTGTACAGCGACCTGGGCCTGCTCACCTGCCACGACGAGGTGGGCGCCGACCTGGTGAACTTCTTCCACTTCCTCACCGGCTACGCGCCCGACCAGCAGTACAGCCGCCTGGTGGTGGCCCCGCGCGACCTGCGCCGCGTGTTCGAGCAGCGCATCGCGCGCGAGGTGGAGCACCAGCGGCGCTACGGCAACGGCCGCATCGTGGCCAAGATGAACGCGCTCGACGACCCCGGGATCATCCGCGCGCTCTACGCCGCCTCGCGCGAGGGGGTGAAGATCGACCTGATCATCCGCGGCCACTCGCGCCTGCGCCCGGGGCTGCCGGGGTACAGCGACAACATCCGGGTGATCAGCCTGATCGGCCGCTTCCTGGAGCACGACCGCGTGTTCCACTTCGCCAACAACGGCGACGCCGAGATCTTCATGGGGAGCGCCGACTGGCGCGAGCGCAACCTGAACGAGCGGGTGGAGATCATCGTGCCCGTGCTGGACGCGGCGCTGCGCGAGCGGATGACGCGGCTGCTGGAAGCGGCGCTCGGCGACAACCGCCTTGCGTGGGAGCTGCAGCCCGACGGCCGCTGGATCCCCCGCCGCGCCGCCGAGGGCGAGGACGAGGTGAACTACCACGACCTGCTGATGCGTGACGCCACCGAGCGCAGCCGCCACGGCGCCCGCCCGTGGGAGGTGATGCTGTAGGCGTCCGCTCGCTGGCGACATATGTACGAAATCCCCGTCTCGTGGCTCGCGAGGCGGGGATTTCATCGTGCTGGGTGCTGGGTGCTGGGTGCTGGGTGCTGGGTGCTGGGTGCTGGGTGCTGGGTGCTAACGACGAGCTCGGCTGGTCACGATGCGGATGCGATGCGCCTGCCGCGGCACGGCGGTAGTTTCATCCCCCTGTCCGCCCGTGAACACAGCCGTCCGCTCGTGAAAACAGCCGTACCGCCGATGCCGCCGATCGTCCACGCCCGCCTGGATCCCTCGCTCACCGCGCGCGTGGTCCGCTCCACACCGCTGCTCTACGCCGACGGCGCCGATGCCACGCTGGACCGGCCCGCGCACGTCCGCTCGGCGTCGGGGCTGGTGCGCGTGGGTGATCGCGTGGCCGTGATCCAGGATGACGCCAACTTCATCGCGCTCAGCGATCCGTTGACGGGCCGGTCGGGCGCGATCACCCTCCCCGCGGGCGAAGGCGGCCTCCGCCAGTTCGACGACGTGCGCGGCAACAAGCGGTTCAAGCTGGACCTGGAATGCTGCGTCTCGATCGACGAAGAGCCCGGGCGTTCGCTGCTGATCGCGTTCGGCTCCGGCTCCACCTCCGCGCGCGAGAAGATCGTCCTGGTGCGCCAGGCGGAGTCCGATGCGCCGGGGGTGCGCGTGGTGGATGCGTCCGCGCTCTACGCCATCCTCCGCGCGGAGCTGGATTTCGCCGGGAGCGAGATGAACATCGAGGGCGCCATCGTGAACGGCGACGTGCTGCGCCTGTTCAACCGCGGCAACGGCGCGCGGGTGGATGGGCTGCACCCCGTGAACGCCACGTGCGACCTGGATGTCCCCGCCTTCCTCGCCTTCGCTGACGATCCCGCCGCCGCGCCGCCGCCGGCCCCGCGGAGCATCACCCAGTACTCCCTCGGCGAGATCGGCGGGTTCCCGCTCACCTTCACCGACGCGGCCCTGCGCGGCGGCACAATCCTCTACACCGCCGCCGCCGAAGCCTCGCCCGACGCCACGCGCGACGGCCCCGTCGCGGGCTGCGCCATCGGTATCATCCGCCACTCCCACGCTCGGTTCGCCGTCGTCGAGCGTGCGGACGGGACCCGCTATCCCGGCAAGATCGAAGGAATCCTCCCGCACGCCGGCGACCCCGCCCGCCTCCTCGCCGTGATCGACCGCGACGACCCCGCCGCGCCCTCGGAACTGCTGGAGGTGGTGCTGGGTGGCGATTGGGGCTGACTTCAAATCTGTAACAACGATCCGGCAAACGACGAAGCGCTCGCAGACACGCGGACGCTTCGTCGTTTCATCGGATGCAACCCAACGTCACGCCGCCGGCCGCATGCTCTCCTCGGCAGGCGAATCGCTCCCGTCCGGCGCGCTCTCGGCCTCCAACGCCACGTTCGGCATCTTCACGCGAACGCCGCGCTCCTCCGCCAGCCGCGCCACCACCTGCGGGTGATCGCGAAGGACGCGCAGCAGCGTGTCCGCCGTCGCGTTCTGGGCAACGGTGCCCCGCTCCCAGCGAACGACCGTCTTTTCCCCGGAGCCGATCAGCTTCTCCAAGCCCGCCTGGCTCAACCCGTACGAGGCGCGGATGGCACGAATTTCGGTTGGGCCCAGGAGCCCGTCCTCCACGCGAAGTGCAGCTGCACCGCGACGAAAGCTCTCATCGGCCATTCCGCCGCTGTACCACGTCTCTCCGCAATTCGGACAGCGGTAAAACCGGTCGGTGATGGTTACTTTCCTCCCATTCCCTGCGCTTACCTCCCTCGGCTCCTCGACGATCTCTCCCTCGGATCGGCAGAGATAGCAACGGTCCGGCACCATTTCACCTCTCCTTGAACTGGACCACCACCGCGAATCCATCGAAGCTCACCTGCAGCTTGATGTACAGGCTAACGGAGTGGTACCGGTGATGATACACGTCCTGCCAGAGCCCCGGCTGCTTCTCCGCGGGCATCGTCTTGTAGAAATCGCCCGCGGCAAGCTCCAGCACGACCGCCCTGATGTCTTCCCGGTCCAGCCCCACGTCACGGGCGCCATCGATCGCCGCCGTCGTGATCGCGCACGAGATCGGCCCCTGCCCCACCAGCCGCTGCACCTCC
>DASSJS010000179.1:0-9847 GCA_035691085.1 Longimicrobium sp. | reverse complement strand
CCCGTGCGGTACATCCGCGCGCCGGGGTGGGCGGAGAACGGATCGGGGACGAAGCGCTCCGCCGTCAACCCCGGCCGGTCCAGATAGCCGCGCACCACGCCGTCTCCCCCCACGTACGCCTCGCCCGGCACGCCCACGGCGACGGGGTGGAGCGAGGAATCGAGGAGGTAGATGCGCTGGTTCCCCGTCGGCCTGCCGACGGAGACGGTGAGCGCGTCGTCATCCAGCTCTTCCACCTGCTCCCACGAGCACCACGCCGTGGTCTCCGTCGGCCCGTACATGTGCAGCAGGCGCCGCGGCTTGCCGGACTTCAGGATGCGCCGCACGCTCCCGGCGTCCGCCGCCTGTCCGCCGAACAGCACCTCGCGCAACGGGGCGAAGATGCCGGGCTCCTCGCGCGAGAGCTGGTTGAGGAGCGCGGTGGTCTGGTACAGCGTGGTGATCCGCTCGTCGCGCAGCACGTCGCGCAGCGCGGGCGGCGAGAGAAGGGTCTCCTTCGAGATCCCCACCAGCGTGGCGCCGTTCAGCAGCGCGCCCCACATCTCGAAGGCCAGCGCGTCGAAGGAGGCGTTGGAGGCCTGCGCCACCCGGTCGCCGGGGCCGAGCTGGACGTAGTCGGTCTCGCGGACCAGCTGGACCACGTTCTGGTGGCTCACCATCACGCCCTTGGGCCGCCCCGTGCTCCCGCTGGTGTAGACGATGTAGACGAGATTGCCGGCCGACACGCCGCTCTCCGGCGCGTCCGCCGATTCACCGGCGAGCGCGTCCGCGGCCTGGTCGATCAGGATGGAGGCGACGTCCGCCGCCTCCACCAGCCCGGCCAGCTCGGTCCGCGTCACCAGCACGCGCGCGCCGGCGTCGGCCAGCATCATCCGCAGCCGCTCGGGGGGATACGAGGGGTCGAGGGGGACGTAGCATCCCCCCGCCTTCACGATCGCCAGGATGGAGACGATCATTTCCATCCCCCGCTCCAGCAGCACCCCCACCCGCGCGTCGGGGCCGACACGATGGCGGGCGAAATGACGGGCGAGCCGGTTGGCGCGCACGTCCAGTTCCGCATAGCTGAGCCGTTCATCCCCCCACACCAGCGCTTCCGCATCTGGCCGCGCGCGCACCTGCTCCGCGAACAGGTCGTGGAGGCACACGCCGCGGGGATACCGACGGTCGGTCTGGTTCCACGCCTCCACCACCCGCCGGCGCTCTTCCGGGTCCATCAGCGGCACGTCGGCCAGCCGCGACGCGGCGTCGTGGGCGAAGCGCTCCAGGATGCGGGCGAGGTGATCGAGCATCCGCCGCACCGTTGCGCCCTCCAGCCGCGCGCGGCGGTGAACGGCGTGCACCATCAGCCCGTCCACCGTGGAGGCGATCAGGGTGAGCGGATAGTTGGTCCGCACGTCCACGCCGCGGCTGGCGACCCGCACGCGGCGCTCGCCGCCGCCCAGCGAATCGCCCACGGGGTAGTTCTGGAACACCACGATGCTGTCGAACATGGGCGCCCCGGCCGGCACCCCGCTCCACGCCTGCACCTGCGTGAGCGGAGTGGCCTGGTGCTCGTGCAGGCCCAGGCTCCACGCCTGCAGCTGGCGCAGCCAGGGAAGCACCCGCGCCTGGCCGGGAACGCGCACCCGCACCGGCAGGGTGTTGATGAACAGCCCCACCATCTCTTCCACCCCCTCGACCTCGGGCGGGCGGCCCGAAAGGGTGGCGCCGAACATCACGTCGTCGCGCCCGCTGTAGCGGGCCAGGAGGAGCGCCCAGGCGCCCTGCAGAACGGTGTTCACCGTGAGCCCGTTGCCGCGCGCGAGCGCCTCCAGCCGCGCCAGCGCCTCGGGCGGCAGGCGTAGCGTCTCGCGGCCGTAGCCGTCCTCCGCCACGCCGGGGCCGTCCACACCCAGCGGCGTGGCCTCGGTGACGCCATCCAGGCTTTCGCGCCAGAAGCGCTCGGCCTGTTCCGGTTGGCGCCCCTGCAGCCAGGCCACGAAGTCGCGGTAGCGCCGTGCCGGGGGGAGCCGCGCCGCGCGCCCCGCCACGTCGGCGTCGTAGAGCGCGGCCACGTCGCCAAACAGGAGGGGAAGGCTCCACCCGTCCACCACCAGGTGGTGCTGGGTGCAGACGAAGTGGTGCCGATGATCCGCGGTGCGGAAGAGTGCCAGCCGAAGCAGCGGGGGCTCGCGCAGGTCGAACCCGCGGGTGCGGTCGGCGGCGAGGAACGCCTGCCGCCGCGCCTCCTGCTCCCCAGGATCCATCGCGCGCCAGTCCTCCACCACCAGGGGAAGGTCCACGCTCCGCGAAACGACCTGCACCGGGGCGTCCACGCCGTTCCACACGAACCCCGTGCGCAGGGCCGGGTGCCGCACCAGCGCGCCCCGCCACGCCCGCGCGAAGGCGACCACGTCCAGCTCTCCCTCCAGGTCGTAGCAGAACTGGCCCACGTACATCCCGTCGCCGGGGGTGTACAGCGCGTGGAAGAGGATCCCCTCCTGCGTGGACGAGAGCGGGTACACGTCCTCCACGTCGCTCCGCCCCGCAATCACCGCGTCGAGTTGTGCCTGGCCCAGGCGGGCGAGCGGGAAGCCCGGCGGGTGGCCGGCGGCGTGCTGGGTGGGCGTGGGCGCCGGCTCCACCGCGGCGGCGGCGGGGACTTCGCCGCAGACCTCGGCCAGCTCGGCCACGGTGGGGTGCTCGAACACCTGCCGCGGGGCCAGGTGCAGCCCGGCCGCGCGCGCCCGCGCCACCACCTGGATGGAGATGATGGAATCGCCGCCCAGCTCGAAGAACGGGTCGTGGATCCCCACCCGGTCGCGCTTGAGCACCTGCGCGAAGATCCCGGCCAGCAGCTCCTCGGTGCGGTTCCGCGGCGCCACGTGGTCGCGCTCGGGGCCGGCGCGCCCGGGGGCGGGGAGCGCGCCGCGGTCCACCTTCCCACTCGGGGTGAGCGGGAGCCGCTCCAGCGTCACGAAGGCCGCGGGGACCATGTACTCGGGCAACGTGCCCAGCAGGTGCGCGCGCAGCGCCGCCGCGTCCGGGGTGGCGCCGTTGGCGCCCACCACGTAGGCGGCCAGCCGCGTTTCGCCCGGCGTGTCTTCGCGGGGGATGACGACGGCCTCGCCGATGCCGGGGTGCCGCTCGAGCGCGGCCTCCACCTCGCCCGGCTCGATGCGGAAGCCGCGCACCTTCACCTGCTGGTCCACGCGGCCGATGAAGACGAGGGTGCCGTCGTCCTCGCGCCGCGCGCGGTCGCCGGTGCGGTAGAGCCGCGCCCCCGCCACGCCCCCGAACGGATCGGGGACGAAGCGCTCGGCGGTGAGCGCCGCGCGGCCCAGGTAGCCGCGCGCCAGCGCCGGGCCGCCCAGGAAGAGCTCGCCGGCCACGCCGATCGGCACCGGCCGCAGCCGCGCGTCCAGCACGTACGCCGCCCGGCGCCCCCAGCCGGTGCCGATCGGCACGCTGCGGGTGGTGTCTGGCGGATTGAAGCCGGCGGGGACCTCGAACGCCGTCGCCGTCACCACCGCCTCGGTCGGCCCGTAGGCGTTCAGCAGCCGCACGCCGGCCGCGGGGGTGGCGCGCCAGCGCTCCACGTAGGCCGGGAGCATGGCCTCGCCCCCCGCGATCACCAGCCGCAGCGTGCGCAGATCGGGGAGCGCCTCGCCGCGCGCCCACTCGCCGGCAAGGAGGTGCCACTGGGCGGTGGGCAGGTTCAGCAGCGTGATCCCCGCCCCTTCCACCAGCCGGCCGATCTCCTCGGCGCTCAGCACCTCGTCGCGCCGCAGCACCACGCAGGCGCCGGCCAGCAGCGGCGGGAGGGTCTGCTCGATCGAGGGGTCGAAGTTGAAGGAGGCGAACTGGAGCACGCGGTCATCGGACGACAGGCCGTAGTGCGCCACCACGGCGTGCGCGTGCGCGGCCAGCGCGCGGTGCTCCACCACCACCCCGCGCGGCGTGCCGGTGGAGCCCGAGGTGTAGATCACGTACGCGGCGGACTCGGGCGCCGGCGCCACGTCCAGCGGCCCGTCGCCCAGCGCCGTCACCGCACCCGCCTCCTCGTCCAGCGCGGCCACGGCGAGCCCGGCCACGGCCGGCACCCGCTCGCGCAGCGCGGCGAGGGTGAGCACCAGCGGAAGGCCCGCGTCCGCCGCCATGAAGGCCAGCCGCTCCGGGGGATACGCGGGGTCCAGCGGAACGTACGCCCCGCCCGCCCGCATCACCGCCAGCACCGCCACCACGCGGTCGGGAGATGGGGGAAGCATGATCCCCACCCGCGTCTCGGCCGTCACTCCGCGTTCCCGGAGCGCGCGGGCCAGCCGCCACGAGCGCCGGTCCAGCTCCGCGTAGGAGACGACGTCGTCGCCGAAACGGACCGCGGCGGCGTCCGGCGTGCGCGCCGCCTGGGCCGCGAACCCGTCCAGCACCGTCTCATCCGCGTCTCCGTCGTCCGCCGACGACGGGGACGAGTTGGCGCCGTCCAGCACGCGCGCCTGCTCGGCGGCGCTCATCACCGCCAGCACGCCCAGCGGCGCGTCGGGGCGGGCCAGGGCGTCGGCCAGCAGCGCGTCGGCGCGCTCCAGCAGGCGGGCCAGCCGCGGGGCGGAGACGGCGTTGCCGCGCAGCTCCAGCGCGGTGCCGGCTCCGTCGCCTTCGAGGGACAGATGGAGATCGAACGGGTCCTCGGCCACGCGGCGGCGGGTCACCTCCATCCGCACCCTGCCCGCCGCGTGCACCGCGCCGCGGGGGACGGTGCTGAAGCCCGCGCCCAGGCGGAGCGTGGCGTCGGGGGCCGCTCCATCGCCGTCCAGGAAGCGGTGGAGGGCGGGGCCGTCGAAGCACTCCTGCCACCCCGCGCCCTCGTCGCACGCCTGGCTCAGCCGCTCCGCCAGCGCGCGGAACGAGAGCCCCGAATCCACCGTCGCGGTGAGCGGAAGGTGCTGCGCGAAGGGACCCACGGCGGCGCGCAGCTCGTCATCCCCCCGCCCGTCGTGGGGAACGCCCACGCGGATCGAGGCGCCGCCGCCCAGCCGGTGCAGCAGCGCGCACCACGCGGCGAGCACCACCGTGCCGGACGAGACACCCGCCTCCGCCGCGAACGCATCCAGCGCCGCCACGCTCTCGGGCGAGAGCGGACGGCGCGCCGCGGCCCACTCGCCCGGCGCGGCGTCGGGCTCGACGGGGAGCGGAGCCGCGGGCGCCTGGCACCGGGCGATCCAGAACGCGCGCCCGGCCTGCGCCTCGTCGGAGGTGGCCACCTCGTTCAGCCACTCCGAAACGGCCAGGTACGGCACCGGCTCGCCCTCCACCGGCTCGCCGCCCGTCTCCGCCGCGTAGAGCGCGGCCAGGTCGGCGGCCAGGTTCTCCCAGCTGGCGCCATCCACCGCCAGGGGATGGACGCGCAGGCGGAGCAGGTGCTCGTCATCCCCCGTGCGCACCAGCCGGGCGTCGGGGAGCGCGCCGTCCCCGGCATCCTCATCCCCATCCCCGGCAAGGTCTCCATCATCGGACCAGAGCGCGTCGATCCGCGCCGCCCGCTGATCGGGCGAGAGCGCGCGCAGGTCTTCGGCGGGGTGATGGCGCAGGCCGCGCTCCTCCACCACCTGCAGCGCCTCGGGCATCCCGGGCAGGCGCTCGAACGAGGTGCGCAGCACCTCGTGCCGCGCCACCAGCGCGTCCAGCGCCGCCGCGAGCGCGTCCGCGTCCACCGGCCCGCGCAGGCGCAGCAGCGCGCGGGCGTCGCGGGCGGGGAACGCCGGGTCCTGGAGCAGCGCCCACAGGTGGCGCTGCCGGGGGGCAAGGCGGTATCCGACGATCGATTCCATGAACGGTGCGTGGTGGTTGGGTTTCCGGCTGCCGGGCTCGCTCCGCTTCGGTCCGTCCTACGCCTCCACCGCCGCCGCCTCGGCCGGGGCCAGGAAGCGCTCCAGGTCGGGGCGGCGGTACGGGTCGGCCATGGCCACCAGGGTGCGGCGGTCGCCCTGGTACGGCATGCGGCCGTGCGCGGCCAGCAGGTTGTCCATCATCAGCAGGTCGCCCCTGTACCAGTCGAACACCACGCGCTCGGCCAGGTACGCCTCGCGCAGCTCCGCGGCGACCTCGTCGGGGATGGTGCTCCCGTCGCCGTAGAAGGTCTGGTAGGGCATGTCCTCGGGCTGGAACTCGCCGCGCATGAACTCGCGGACGTGCGGCGCGAGACTGGAGTCGTGCCAGAAGGCGATGTGGTTGAACCAGCTCTTCTCGCCGGTCTGCGGGTGCTCCAGCACGGCGGGGCGCGTCTGCCAGGTGCGCAGCCGGTCGCCGTCCTTCCACTCCCAGGTGATCTCCTGCTCGCGGCAGTAGCGCTCCACCTCGGCGGGGTCGGTGGTGTGAAACGAGTCCTGCCAGGTGAGCCCGAAGCCGTCGCCGTAGTTGCGCACCAGCTTCCACCCCTTCTCCTCGAACGCCTCGCGCGTGGCGGGCGACAGGCGCGCGTACACGCGGCGCACGTCGGCGATGGGCGTCTGCCCGCCCTCGGCGGCCGGGAGGTCGCAGAAGAACCAGATCTTCTGCGGCACCGTGGCGCTGGTGGAGAGCTCGTTGTGCAGCGCGATGGTCTGGTCGTTGGGGAACTCGGTGCTGGTGTAGACGTTCTTCTTGAGCTGCGTGCGCGGCGTGGAGCTCTCGTTGTAGGTGATCAGCTGCACGCCCAGCGCGTCCAGGAAGGCGTGGAAGTCTTCCTGGGTCTTCGCGGCGAAGTTGCGGAAGAGGACGCCGCCGTCGCGCAGCACGCCCTTGTCGATCATCTGCAGGTTGTCGGGCGCCCACTCGTGCAGCTTGAGCGTCCCCGCGTACTCGTCCACCGGCTCCACCACCAGCGGAAGGAGCCCCTCGCGCCCGGGGAGGTAGCCCACCTTCACCAGCTGCGTCTGCGAGATGCTGATGGGCTGCACCTGCTTGCGGCGGTCGGCCCACGAGCCTGCGGAAAAGCCCTTCCGTTCCATCGGGTCCACCTCGGTTTGGGTTCGATCCGGCTGCGGGCGCCCGGCCCGTCGCTCGGTTTGAGTGCGTCCTGAGTGCTGAGTGCTGAGTGCTGGGTGCTGGGTGCTGGGTTCCGGGTCGTCCTCCCTGGACGGCGGCAGAACCGAGCGCCGGCTCAGCGGGCGAAGCGCGCCCGGCGCCTGGCCCTGAGTGCGTCCTGCGCATCGTCCCGCTCGCGCCGCTCGTCTGCGTCCAGCCGCGCCTTCAGCTCGCCCAGCCGCGTGGCGGGGTCGTCCACCACCGCCTGCAGGACGGAGGTGAAGCGGCGGACCCAGCGGGCGATCAGCTCGTGCGAGAAGAGGCCGGTGCGGTACTCGAACAGCCCCGTCATCCGCTCGCCGCGGTCGTGCATGGCCAGCAGCACGTCGAGCTGCGCGGCGCTGCGGTCGGGCGGGAGCGGCTCCATCACCAGCCCCGGCAGCTCGGCGGAGCTGGACTCCGGGGCGTTCTGGAGGACGAACTTGGCGCGGTAGAAGGGCGTTTCCCCCAGCGCGCGCGGGGGCTGCAGCGCCTCCACCACGCGGTCGAAGGGGACGTCCTGGTGGTCGTAGGCGGCCAGCGTGGTCTCGCGGACGCGCGCCATCAGCTCGCCGAACGTGGGATCGCGCTCCAGCCGCGCGCGCAGCACCAGCTGGTTCACGAAGAAGCCGACCAGCCCCTCGGTTTCCGCGCGCAGGTTGCGGTTGGCCACGTCGGTGCCCAGCACCACCTCGTCATCACCCCCCTGCCAGTGCAGGAGCGCGGCGAAGGCGGCCAGCAGCGTCATGAAGGGGGTGGCGCCCAGCGAGCGGCCCAGCTTGCGCACGCCGGCCGAAAGCTCGGGGGAGAGGTCGAAGCGCTGCGCGCTGCCGTCCGTTCCCGCGGCGGCGCGGGCCAGGTCGGTGGCCAGGCGCAGCGGGGGGAGCGCGTGCAGCTGCCGGCGCCAGTAGTCGAGCTGTTCGCGCTCGCGCTCGGGCGTGAGCCTGCGCCGCTGCCACACGGCGTAGTCGGCGTACTGCAGCGCGGGCTCGGCCAGGTCGGGCTCGCGCCCCGCGGCGTACGCGGCGTACGCCTCGCCCAGCTCGCGCGCCAATATCCCCGCCGACCAGCCGTCGTGGGTGATGTGGTGCATGGCGGCGGCAAGGACGTGCTCATCGTCCGCAAGGCGGATCAGCCGCGCGCGGAAGAGGGTGCCCGAGCCCAGGTCGAACAGTTCCCGCGCCTGCTCGCGCACCCGCTCCGCCAGCGCGGCCTCGGGGTCCGCCTGCGTGGAAAGGTCTTCGATGGGAAGGGGGACGGGGCGCGCGGGCTCGATCACCTGCCCCGGCACGCCGTCGCGCTCCTCGAAGCGGGTGCGGAAGACGGCGTGGCGGCGGACGAGCAGGTCGAGCGCACGCCCGAGCGCGGCCACGTCGAGCCGCCCCTTCAGCCGGAAGCCGAGGGACTGGTTGTAGACGCGGCTGGAAGGATCGAGCTGGTGCACCACCCACAGCCGCTGCTGCGCGAACGAGAGCGGGAGCCACACCCCCGGCTCGGCCACGCGCTCCAGCGGCTCTTCCGCCCCCGCGCCGCCCCGGCGCGCGTCCAGCCACGCGGCCAGGCCGGCCACGGTGGGCTCCTGGAAGAGCACGCGCAGCGGCAGGTCGGCACCCAGCGCCGCGCGGGCGCGGGTGGCCACGCGGGTCGCCAGGAGCGAGTGCCCGCCGCGCTCGAAGAAGTCTTCCCGCACGCCGATCCGCTCCGCCCCCAGCACCTCGGAAAAGATCCCGGCCAGGATCTCTTCGGTGGCGGTGCGCGGCGCGTCGTACGCCGCGTCGGCGGCATCCGCCTCGGGTGCGGGAAGGGCGCGGCGGTCGAGCTTGCCGTTGGTGGTGAGCGGAAGGCGGTCGAGCGGGACGAACGCGGCGGGGACCATGTACTCCGGCAGCCGCTCGCGCAGGTACGCCCGCATCCCCGCCGCGTCGGCCGCGGCGGAACCGACGACGTAGGCGGCGAGGCGCTTCTCGCCCGGCGCGTCCTCGCGCACCAGCACCACGCACTCGGCCACGCCGGGGTGCGCACGCAGCACCGACTCCACCTCGCCGGTCTCGATCCGGAAGCCGCGGATCTTCACCTGCTGATCCATCCGGCCCAGGTACTCCAGCATCCCATCCGCACGCCAACGCCCCCGGTCGCCCGTGCGGTACAGCCGCGCGCCGGGGACGGATGAGAACGGATCGGGAACGAAGCGGTCGGCCGAGAGCCCCGGCCTCCCCAGGTATCCGCGTGACACGCCCGGGCCGGCCACGCACAGCTCGCCCGGCACCCCGGCGGGCTGCGGGCGCAGCGCGGCGTCCAGCGCGTAGACGCGCGCGTTCGCGAGGGGGCGGCCGACGGGCACGGGGCCGTCCACGATTTCGACGGGGTGCGCGGCGCACCAGACGGTGGCCTCGGTGGGGCCGTACAGGTTCAGCAGCGCGCCGGAGAGCCGCGCCGCCACCTGCGCCGCCAGCTCCGGCGGCATCCCCTCGCCGCCCAGCAGCAGACGGTGGACGCCGTCCAGCGCGCCGGGGCCGGCGTCGGCCAGCACCAGCGCGGCCAGCGTGGGGGTGCACTGCAGGTGGGTCACCCCGTGGCGCTCGATCAGCGCGGCCACGGTGCGCCCGTCGCGCGCCTCGGGGAGGACCACCACGTGGAAGCCGCGGGCGAGCGTCCACAGCAGCTCCACCACGTGCATGTCGAAGCCGATGCGCGACTGCGTGAGCCACGTTCCCGGCTCCGTGCCCAGCAGCCCGTCCATCCCCGAGAAGAGCGCGGCCACGTTGGCGTGCGTCACCTGCACGCCCTTGGGCAGCCCCGTCGATCCCGAGGTGTAGATCACGTACGC
>DASSJS010000178.1:0-6489 GCA_035691085.1 Longimicrobium sp. | reverse complement strand
CCCAATTTTCCTCTCCCCCTCCCCCGCGGAGCGCGGGGAGGGGGCCGGGGGGAGGGGGCTGCCGCGGCATGCGCCGAATCCTCTTTCATGCTTCGATCCCGATCCTCCGATCCCCCAACGCCCGCGCGCCGCATCCCCGTTGAGATGCGGCGCGCTTCGTCATCCTCCCCGTCGTCCCACCTTCAGCCTGGCTCCGTCACGGCTGCTGCGGGGCCGGCTGCAGGGGTGGCGGCGGCGGGGGAGCGCTCCGCGACGGCAGCACCGGCAGCGTCCGCGAGGTGGTGCTGGTGGCCGGCCGGTCCACGCCCAGATTGCGCTCCTGGTAGTCGGCCTTCAGGTCGGGCAGGTCGATCAGGTGCACCGAGAAGGCGAAGCTGGTGTTGCCGTTGGGCGACAGGATGTAGTCGAAGTTCGCCTGCCAGCGGTACAGGTCGCGCTTCAGGTTGATGCGGTGCGCGCTGAACTCGCTGGTGGTGGTGCTGTACTCGGTCTGCCAGCTCACCGCCCAGTTGCGCGTGGGCTGGAAGGTGAGCGTGCCGCCCAGCTGCGAGTTCCCCGAGCGGTAGCTTCCCGGCAGCGAGTCGGCCGGGCTGCGGCGCGCCCGCGTGAGCGAGTAGTTCAGCGCCAGCGACCACGGCCCGCCCCCCGCCTGCTGGCTGTTCCCCGTGGGGTTCACCGAGCCCCGCACCGTGGGCGGCCGCGTTCCCGCCGCGTCGGGCGTCTGCCCGCGCTCGGGGCGCCGCTCCTCCTCGGTGCCGCGCGCGAAGCCCAGCCAGCGGAAGAGCGCCGAGTTCTGCCCCAGCGTGAACTGCGTGTTGAACGAGGTGAGGAAGGGGCTGAACCGCCCGCGCCGCAGTTCCACGCGCCCGCTGTCGCCCACCGGCTCCAGCCGCTGGTCGAACAGCGAGTGCGCCATGGTGAACTGGAAGCCGCCCAGCAGGTCGCTGCGCACCGTGGTGCTCAGGTCGGGCGTGAGGAAGCGCGTGCCGAAGGTGTCCGTCGGCACGAAGGAGTAGGCGATGGCGTTGGTGTTCAGCGCCAGCAGCGTGATCTTCTGGCTCTGTGACGGCGCGGAGCGGTTCCCCTGCGAGTTGGCGCTGTCGCGCGCCGAGTCGCCGCGCACCGGGTGCGACTCGCGGAGCTTGGCCTCGAAGGTGTTGGTCATCCCGATCTCGATCTGGTTGACCGTGCGCCCGAACGACGGCCCGAACACCCGCTCGCGCAGCCGCCGCCCCGCGCTGTCGCTCACCTGCGCCGCCGGCGAGTAGCGGTAGCCGATGGTGGGCTGGATGTGGTGCCGGATCGCCTCGTAGTTGCCGAAGCCGGGGAAGAAGCCGTACAGGTCGGTGCTGAGCCCCGCGCCCACGTCAAGCCGCGGCGGCCCGGCCACGAAGGTGCCGTACACGCCCCGCAGCGAGTCCGGCAGCTCCTCCAGGGTAGCCGAGGTGTCGCGCCGCACCAGCTCGCGGCTGAAGCCGATGGTGGGGGTGAGCCGCGTGCTGGCGAACAGCGTGATCTGGTAGCCGGTGCTGGCGGTGAAGTTCACCCGCTCGTCGGTGCGCCCGGGGATGTCGGCCAGCAGCCGCAGCGTGTCGGTGGGCACCGTGGTCATGGTGTCGAGCACCGACCGCGGGAGCCCCGCCAGCGTGCCGCGCGACTGCCGCGTGTACCCGCCGCTGGTGCTGACCCGGAAGTCGCCGATCGACAACCCCAGCGAGCTGGAGAACTGCCCCGTGGCCTGCGACGGCTGCCGCCGCGTGAGCGCGTCGCCGAACACCTGCGAGGTCTGGGTGCCGTTGAAGCCGATGGACACCGTGGTGCCCGGGAGCGGCGAGAACGGGTTCACGTTCAGGCTGAAGTGCGGGCTGAAGGTGCGGTCGTCGTTGGCGATGGACTGCCGCCGCTCGGCCGCCAGCGACAGGTTGCCCCAGTCCATCTGCCGGGTGAGCGAGAAGTTGCTCGACAGGTCGGCCGTCTGGCGCTCCAGGTCGATCACCCGGTTGCGCTCGAACGCGGTGGACGACGCGTAGCCCAGCGCCAGCGCCAGCTCGGTGCGCTCGTTGGCGCTCCAGCGCGCGTTGCCGTTCAGGTTCAGCCGCCCCCCGCCCTCCTGCTGCCAGAACTGCTCGCCCTCGATGCTCCCGCTCAGGAAGCGGCGGCGGTAGTTGAAGTCGAGGTTGGCGCGCGCCGCCTGGTAGCTCTGGCTGCGCCAGCGTCCGGCCAGCTGCAGCCCCAGGTGCTGGTTGATGGCCCAGTAGTACCCGATGTTCGAGAACTCGCGCCCCGTGCCGCGGCTGTTCCCGCGGCCGCCCCGGGTGCGGATGATGTCGTTGATCTCGAACTGCGGGATCAGGAACCCGCTCCGCCGCCCCTTCTCCAGGTCCTGCACGATGAAGGGCAGCGCCATCACCGGCACGTTGCGGAAGTACAGGTACGCCGGGCGGCCCACCAGGATGCGGTTGCGGATGATCATGATCCGGTCGGCCTTGAAGTGATAGGCCGGGTCCGGGCGGTCGTCGCTGGTGAAGGTGCTGTTCTGCGCGTAGATGCGCTGGCCGCGCTCGTCGGTCACGTCGCCCGCCACGTACCAGGTGGCGTTCTCGGTGATCTTGGTGCGCGCGCCGCGCACGTTGGCGCGGCGGCTGGCCAGGTCGTACACGAACACGTCGCCGGTGATGGGGTCGCCCTCGCCCGCGGCCGGGGTGCCCTGCGGCTGGCCGTACGCCGCCACCAGGTCGCGCCGGTCCATGTAGACGATGGAGTCCTTGGCGGTGATCACCCGCTCGTCGCGCTCCACGCGGCTGTTGCCGCGCAGGCGCAGCGTGCGGTCCTCGCTGCGGTACTCGGCGCTGTCGGCGTTGTAGTAGACGGGGACGTACCCCTGCAGCTTGAGCAGCGCGGCGATCAGCGAGTCGGCCTGCGCGGGGCTCTGCCGGGGCGTGGTGTCACCCTGCGCCGGCGTGGTGCGCGGGCGCTGCTCGCGCGGGGCGCGCACCGTTGGCGGGCGGTTCCCCCCCACCCCCGGGATGATCTGCGCGGAGGCCGCCCGCGCGCCCGAGAGGACGGCGAGCACGGCGGCCAGGAGAACTGCGTTGCGGTTCACGCGTACGGTTGTCCCGCTGCGGTGGACATGGTTCGGATTGAATGATCGCGCGGCCCGCCCCGTGGCGGAACCGCGCGAGCCCGCGTCTAACGGATTCCTCACGCCTCGGCGGCCGCGGCGGCCTCGGCCTCGGCCACGCGCAGGCGGCGGCGCCGGGTGACCAGGCGCGACAGGAAGATCGAAAACTCGTACAGCAGCACCAGCGGCACCATCATCATCAGCGTGAGCGTGATCACGTCGCCCGGAGTGAGGACGGAGGCGAGCACGGTGATGATGACCACGGCGTGGCGGCGCTTGCTGGCCAGGAACTCGGGCGTCACCAGCCCCATCGACGACAGGATCAGGATCACCACCGGCAGCTCGAACACCCCGCCAAAGGCCAGCAGCAGGCGGGTGACGAAGCTCAGGTACTCGCCGATCACGATGTTCTGCTCCAGGCTCTCGGTCTGGAAGTTCATCGTGAAGTTGAGCGTCATGGGGAGCACGATCTTGTAGCTCATCATCACGCCCGCCCCGAACAGCACCAGCCCCAGGTACAGCGAGGGGACGATCACCCGCTTTTCGTGCGGCATCAGCGCCGGCGCCAGGAACGACCAGATCTGGTACACCACGATCGGCGAGGCCAGCACCAGCCCCACCGACACCGCCAGCTTGAGGGTGATGAAGAACGGCTCGGTGGGGCTCAGGTACTTCAGCTTGGTGCCGTGCAGGAACGGCTTGATGGGCGCCACCAGCAGCCCCAGCACGTCGAGCCGGGTCACCAGGATGAACCCCACCACCGCGCCCAGCATCACCGCGATCAGGCTCCAGATCAGCCTCCAGCGCAGCTCCTCGAGGTGATCGAGGAACGGCATCTCGCCGGTGGGCGGGGCGGCTTGAGACTTCGGCATCCGTGCTCCAGGCGGCGGCGCGCCGCCGTCTCTTTACGTTGATCAGATCGGCCCCCGGCATGCCGGGGGTTCGGCTCATCCACTCGATCCGGGCCGCGGAAGCCGCGGCAGCCACGGCACGAAGTCCGCCTTCACGGACCGCCCCAGCCGGCATCCGTTGTACGGCGGGCTTCGCTGTCGTGGATTGGCCCGGTGGGTGGCCGTCGTGCAAACGAGGTCGAGGGAGGTCGCGGGCATGCCCGCTATTCCCTGTTCCCTGTCCTCTGTTCCCTGGCAGTCCCGTCTACCCCATCGGCCCCGGAAAGTGCGCCGGGAGGGCGGGCAAGTGCCCGCCCTCCCGTAATTTCCGTGTTTTGTGCCGCGCGCGGAAGGGGTGCGGCCGTCAGGGCGACGGGTTGGCGGCCTCGGGGGTGGCGGCACCCTCGTCCTGTTCCACCAGCGGCAGCTCGCGCTGGTAGCGGCGCACCTCGCGCAGGGCGGCCAGGTCGCGCAGCTCGCGCAGTTCCTCCTCGAACTCCTGCACGTCGGCGAAGTTGCGGTAGACGCTGGCGTAGCGCACGTAGGCGATCTGGTCGCGCTCCTTGAGCCGCGTCATCACCATGCGGCCGATGTCGGCGCTGCTGACCTCGCTGGTCTCGCGGCGGTCCAGCTCGCGCTCGATGTCTTCGACGATGGTCTCGATCTCGGCGGGCGTGATGGGGCGCTTGGCGCTGGCCACCTCGATGCTGCGCAGCAGCTTGCGGTGCTCGAACGGCTCGGTCTCGCTGTCGCGCTTCACCACCTGGAGCGTGCGCTCCTCGATGTATTCGTAGGTGGTGAAGCGGCGCTGGCAGCGCAGGCACTCGCGCCTGCGCCGCACCGCCCGCCCCTCGCGGCTGGTGCGGCTGTCGACCACGCGGTCGTCCTGGTGGTGGCAGAACGGGCAGCGCATGGGGGAAGGGCTCTCCTGGATCGGGCGGGCGGAAGGTCTGGAGGTTCCTAAGTCCTAAGTCCTGAGTCGTGCGTAGCGCAAGACCCCAACCGGTGGTGGGGCGCATGCTCCGGTGCGGAACGGTTTCGGAGCGGGGCATGCGACTGCGCGCATTACGGGCTGGCGTTGAGTTGGCCCAGAGCACCAGAGAACCAGAGGGACCAGAGGGTTCGCGGCGAAGTCCCCTGGTCCCTCTGGTGCTCTGGTGCTCTGGGTGATTCAACGTTCGGTGGCAGCGCGCGCAGTCGTCCCTTGCTCGGCCGGGCTCAGGGACCTGAACGCCAGGGCCTACCGCGATCCCAGCCGGTCCAGCTGCGTGCGCGCTTCCTCGGCCTCTTCGCTGCGCGAGTAGCTGCGCAGGATCTGGTTCAGGTGCGCGCGGGCCTGCGTGCGGTCGCCACGCGCGATCTCAAGCTTCGCGATGCGCAGGAGCGCGGCGGGCGCCCGCGTGGACCGTGGCCAGCGCTCCACCACCCGCTGGTACGCGGCGATGGCCGCGTCGGGGTCGCGCGTGTACGTCTCGCCCACGTAGAACTGCGCGTCCGGCGCGCGGTCGTCATCCGGCGCGATGGTGAGGAACTCCTGGAAGCCGCTGCGCGCGGTGGCGAGCGAGCCGCGCCGGTACGCCCCCATCGCCGCCTCGTACGCCTCGTCGGCCGAGACGCCGCCCGACGACGGGCGCGGACGAGCCGGCGTGGTCGTCCTCGGCGGCGTGGTGGTGCGCGGCGGGGTCGTCGCCGGGCGATCGGCCGAACCGGTGCTCGCGGGACGATCGGTGGACGAGCCGCGGTCCGCCGTGCGGTCCGTGGACGTGCGATCGGTGGACGTGCGGCTGGTGCCGGTGTCGGCCGGGCGCGCGGGGGCGCGGTCGAGGGTGACCTCGGCGCTGTCGGCCTCTTCCTGGGCCTGGCGGGCCTCCGCGGCGCGCGACTCGATCTGGCGCTGCAGGTCGCGGATCTGCTGCTGGCTCTGGCCGCTGAGCGACTGGATCTGCACCAGCTGCCGGTCGATCTGCAGCAGCCGGTTGGCCACGTCGGCCCGCATCCGCGCGTTCTGGCTGCTCAGGGAGTCGAGCATGGCCTGCGTGCGGGTGATCAGCGCCTCGATCTGGCGGTTCTGGTCGGCGCGGTCGTTGTCCATCCGCGTCTGCAGCTTCTCCAGGTCCTGCCGCGTGGCCAGGCACCCGGCCAGCGGAAGGAGCGCCGCCGCGGCGGCGATGCGTAGGGCCTTCATCGGCGCAGCTCCGGGGGAACGGTGACGATCTGCCCGCCGGTCACCGAGAACTCGGCGCGGCGGTTCCGGGCCCAGGCGTCTTCGTCGTCGCCCTCCACCAGCGGGCGCTCCTTGCCGTAGCTGGTGGTGGCGAGCCGGCTGCCGTCGATCCCCAGGTTGACGAGATACGCGCGGACGGCCTCGGCGCGGCGCTGGCCCAGCGCCAGGTTGTACTCGGTGCTCCCGCGCTGGTCGGCGTGCCCCTCGATGCGGATGCGCACCCCGGGGTTGCTGCGCAGCACGATGGCCTTGGT
>DASSJS010000177.1:0-3441 GCA_035691085.1 Longimicrobium sp. | reverse complement strand
GTGCTGCCGGGCTTCGCGCTCGGCACGGTGGCCGACCAGGTGCGCGCGACGATCGACTCGATCGGGCTCCCGCCGGGGTACCACGCGGTGTTCACCGGCGACGTGCAGAACCTGAACGAGACCAAGGGCTACGTGGGCGAGGCGCTGCTCCTGGCGGTGGTCTTCATCTACCTGATCCTGGCGTCGCTGTTCGGCTCGTTCCTGCAGCCGCTGGCCATCATGCTGGCGCTCCCGCTGTCGTTCATCGGCGTGGGGCTGGCGCTGTGGGTGACCAAGGGGAACCTGAACGTGATGTCGATGATCGGCATCATCATGCTGATGGGCCTGGTGGTGAAGAACGGGATCCTGCTGATCGACTTCGTGAACCAGGAGCGCGCGGCCGGCCGGGGGCGCGAGGAGGCGATCCTTTCCGCCGCCCGCACCCGCCTGCGGCCGATCGTGATGACCACCATGGCGATGATCTTCGGGATGATCCCGCTGGCGCTGGCGCTGGGCGAGGGCGCCGAGCAGCGCGCGCCCATGGCCCACGCGGTGATCGGCGGCCTGATCACCTCCACGGCGCTCACGCTGTTCGTGGTGCCCGTCGTCTACACGCTCTTCGACGACTTCGTGAACCGGCTGCGCGGCAGGCCCCGCGGCTCCGTCCCCGCGCTGGCGCATGGGGAGCGGCAGGAAGCGGGGGAGCGCGACCTCTCCCCCGTCGCGGCGGACTGATCTTCGGATCGTCGGACGCGTGAGGGATGGACGAGCGGCCCGGGCACCGATGCGTGCCGGGCCGCTTCGCTTTCACGGATACAGCGAACTGCGGTTTCAACCCAGAGAACCAGAGGGACCAGGGGAGGGTCCGCCGCACGCCGGGGCGCCTCTGCACTTCCTCTGGTTCCCCTCGTCTCTCTGGTCCCTCTGTGTTGAAAAACCGCCGCTTTCATCCTCGGCAGGCAATTTCGTTACACACCTTAACCGCTTTCATGGCATCGGGTTGGGCGCGGTGGCATCGGGGTTGCGGCGGGGTAGCGCTCCCACGAATCGGTGCAGGCGGGTGGCTCTCGCGCGGTCGGGAGCGGCCCGGATCGTGTCTCTGGAGCAGAGGAGGGAACGATGCGGACGTGGCTGAAGGCGGCACAGGTGGCGGTGCTGGCGCTGGGTGTGAGCATGACGGGCGGGTGCCTGGCGGCGGCGGCGGGCGCGGGTGCCGCCGGGGGGATCTACCTGACCTCGCAGGGGGCCGAGAGCATGGTATCCAGCTCGGCCGGGTCGGTGGCCGGGCGGGTGCCGGGCGTGCTCTCGTCGATGGGCATCACCGTCACCAACCACAAGATGGACGGCGACGAGCACGAGTGGACCGGCACCCGTGGCGACCTGGAGATCCATGTGCAGGTGAAGCCCGAGACCACGGGCTCGTCCCGCGTGAGCGCCAGCGCGCGCAAGAACATGGCCGAGTACGACAAGGACTACGCGCAGCAGATCGTCACCCGCATCTCGTCCGCATCCAGCTGACCCGGCGGGACAGACGAGACGGTTGGCCCCGCCGGGAGCGCTCCCGGCGGGGCCTTGTCGTTTCGAAAGTATTGCGAGTGGACACCTGCCTCATTACCCTGTGTGCTCCGTTCGCTCAGCCAGGTGGCCGCGGCCCTTGGCAGGATTGTCGCCGGCCTTTACCTTGCGATTGTACATGATTCTGGTTCTGAATACAACCACAAGGGATGCGGAGATGGCGGGCACGCCAGACGAAGCCTCGCTGAAGCGCCTCCGCCGCACGGTGTACCGGCGCGTGCTGCGGCAGCTCCGCGCCTCGGTGAACGGGTCCACCGCTGAGCAGCTCATGGCCGCGCTGGAGGCCGAAACTCCGGCTGGCACCATCGCCCGCGTGCTTTCGGCCGTGCCCGCCGCGGTAGGCACCAACGCCGACGAATGGGCCGAAGAGCTTCTGCGTGGCGCAGAAATCAAGCAGGAACTGCTTGCTGAGTCTGGGGGCACCTACTCCACGGGCGAGGTGGCGCGGCTGCTGGGGGTTACGCCGCAGGCGGTGCAGCAGCGGCGGATGCGGGGGCGGCTGCTCTCGGTGCCGCTGGCCAACGGCGAGTGGGGGTACCCGGCGTGCCAGTTCACCCCCGGCGGCCCGCCCTCGGCGCTGCCGCGCATCCTGGATGCGTTCGCCACGCGCGACCCGTGGGTGCAGCTTTCCATCCTGGTGTCGCACGAGCCGGCGCTGGGCGGGCGGCTGGTCGACCTCGTGGCGCGGGGCCAGCACCTCGACGAGGTCGAGAGGATCGCCCGCTCGTATGGCGAACAGGGTGGCGTGTGACACTGCCGCCGGATCTTCCGGTCTCCACACTTCCAGCAACAGCGAAACTCTGGCGGGTCCACCGGGCGGGCTATGACCCGCTCTGGTTTGGGCCCGCGCCGCACCAGCCACCGCAGAACCGCTTCGACGCGCCTGCGGGTGAGTTTCGCGTCTGCTACTTCGGGCACGATCTCGAAGGGGCGTTCGTGGAGACGTTGATGCGTGGCCGCGCGAACCGGCTGATTGCCCTGGCGGAGCTGAAGGAACGCTCGGCCACGGTGGTGCCGCTCATCCGCGAACTGCGCCTGGCGCGGGTGCACAGCGACGGGCTGGTGCACCTGGCCATGTCAGCCGCCGTCCCCCACGCGGACTGCTATGATGATTGCCACGACCTGGCGCTCTCCGTCTGGAGTCACGCCGATGCCGTGGACGGCATCGAGTACCGTTCCCGCTGGGACGACAGCCGTGTGTGCGTGGCGCTGTTCGACCGCGCGGCCCGGGCGTTGGGAACGCCTTCCACCCAGCCGCTGGCGTCTACCGCGCTGGTGCGGCCGGTGATGCGGCACTATGGCATCGGCTTGTCGTGACACGGGGCCGGGAACCGTGTGGCGAGCCGATGAAGAAGCCCCGCTGGCATCCGCGCAACGGGGCTTCTTTCATCGAATATTCTGTTTTTAGGTTCTTCGTCGATCTGGTTGCAACCTCGCCGACATGAGTTCTGGCGATTGCGCCAGCGCCGGGATCGCCAGCGAGTCGCTGCAGGCCCGCAATGCGCTGAGTATCGAAATTTTATCCAGCACCCCTCTCCGGGCGTTCACCCCGACTTCGCGCCTGCAGGCTGTGCCAACTGCGTCATCAGGGGGAATCCGGGCCTCCGCGACCTTCGTGCGTCGCCCGAGTCTTCGTGGATACGGTGCGATCACCCTCACACACCTCTCGATGCGGAGGATGTGCACGGCGCCAAGCCCGCTCGTGACCCCCCGATCGATCGGTTGAGACAGCCGAGCCTTCCGCGATTGCCGCAGGGGCGCGAGGAATCTCTTCAAAAAAATTTTCGATCCTCAGTGCGAGTGCCGCCTGCAGCCACTCGCCGGCGGGATTGCCGCGCGAGCAGGAGACCTGCTGCAACAAAATACGCGATGAACCTGTTTTTACGG
>DASSJS010000176.1:0-3253 GCA_035691085.1 Longimicrobium sp. | reverse complement strand
GCCACGTGGGCGGCGACGACTTCGTGCTGATCTGCCCGCAGGACCAGGCGCGCCGGCTGAGCGAGGAGGCGCGCCGCCGCTTCGACACGGGCCTGCGCCGCCACCTTCCCGCAGACGCGGTGACCGCCGGCCGCTACCACGGCGTGGACCGTTCGGGCGAGGCGCGCGAGTTTCCGCTCACCCACCTCTCCGCCGCCCTCGTGCGCATCGACCCCGCGCGCTGGCCCGCCGTGGAGCACCTGGGCGAGGTGGTGGCGAACGCAAAGCGCCAGGCCAAGGCCGAGGGGAGCGGCGGGATCGTGGAGCTCGACGCCATGCCCTGAAGCGGTGCGGGCCTCAATGGTACCCCGCGCCCCGCGCCCCCGTCAAGCCGCTGGCACCAAAGCAGATCGGGCCCCCGCGCACCCCGCGCCGGGACCCGATCCTGTTCTTCTCCGTACCCCGTACCCCCGTACTTCCGTACCTGCAGTTCCGTACCCCGTACGCTCGTGCTTCGTCAGGCGTGGAGGCGAAGCTCCGGCTTCTGTGACGCCGACAGGCCGGCGGTGCGGATCTCCAGGAAGTCGTACACGATCACGCCTTCGTCGGTGATGTCGCTCATCACCCGCATCCCGTCGTCCAGCGAGTTCAGCACCTTCTCGGCGCGCACCATGGGCCAGCCCAGCTCGGTGGCCACGTCGGTCACCGTCAGCCGCCCGCCCTTGCGCCCGGCCAGCTGAAGGACGGGCAGCTGCAGGCTCTGGATGATGGCGTCGCGGCGCTCCTCGCGGTCGCTCTGCTGCTTCTTCCACAGCAGCCCCGAGCCGCCCAGCGCCAGCATCCCGAACATGATGGGGGCAAACTCCATCCCCGCCAGCCCGCCCACCATCATCATGGCGCCGAAGATCAGCAGCGCGATGGAGAAGCCGCGCTTGGCGCCGCCGCCCGCCTCGGCGGTGGGGAGCACCACGTCGCTGGTGCGCAGGGCGCTGTTGGTGCCGGGGAGGAGCGTGAGCGCCCGCGTGCCGTGCGCGCCCCACCCCAGCCCGCACGCCGGGCACACCCGGTGGTTGTGGCGGAGGATCACGTACCCCGCGGCGGCCGGGAAGAACGCCAGCGCCGAGCCCACCAGCAGGGCCACGTGGGTGCCCTTGGAGAAGTAGCTCGAGCCGATGCCGCGGTAGCCGCAGCGGGGGCACACCTGCACCTGCGCGGCGGCGTACATCGGCCCGACGGCGGCGGCCGTGGCGGCCGGGATCGGCGCCGGGAACGGGGCGCGGGCCGCCACGGCGCCGCACACCTGGCAGGTGGCGCGGCCGTCGGCGATCCGGGATCCGCAGGTGGAACAGTACATGGGCGTCACTCCAGCCGCGGCGGGCGCGGCGATGTTCATTCGGCTTCGGTCAGGGAGGGCCGGCTGCTCATCCGGCCATGTGGGTTGATACGACGGCGGGCGAAAAGAGTTTCACCCGCCGCGCATCCCTGCCGCGAGCGTTCGCACGCCCTGCATCAATGGTACCTGAAGTGCCCCCGGAGCGGTAGGGATTCGGGCGCGGAAGGTGCTGCGGCGCGCGCGGATACGCCCCGCGCGGGCCCAGGATGGAGTGTTGGGCCGGAGCCTTGGGACGGAAGGGCCGGCGCGGGGCGTGGGGCGAGCGCGTCGGGCGATGCGAGGGCGGTCGGCCGATGCAGCCTGGCCGGAGGCTTCCGGAGGCTGCGTCCGGGGAGTGCTATGGCTGCGGGGTGTGCGGCGCGAGGAGGAGGTGCACGAGCAGCATGCCCACCAGGATGCCCGCCGCCACGCCGGCGAGCACCGCGCCCGCCAGCCTTGTCCGTGCCCGCCAAGGGTTCCGCGCCACGTGTCCGCCGGTCCGCCGTGAGAGAGTGTGCCGAAAGATGGATATCGCCGTCCGCCGTTGCGAACCGCGTGCCGCCGCGCGCTTGAGGGGCTCGCGGGCGGCGGGTATCTTCCCCGGCTCACGTTGCCATCCGCCCACTTCGCGCGCAAGGCTGGAGCCGCACCGCCCATGATCGTTGGCCTGGGGATGGACATGGTCCGCATCGACCGCGTGTGGGCGGTGCTGCAGCGAAAGGGCCCGCGCGCGCTCGCCCGCTTCTTCACCCCCGCCGAGGCGGAGCGGTGCCACGGGTCGCGCCATCCCCCCGAGAGCTTTGCGGCGCGGTTCGCCGCCAAGGAGGCGTTCTTCAAGGCGCTGGGCACGGGGTGGGGGATCGGGGGCGCGTGGACCGACGTGGAGGTGGTCTCGGGTGAATCGGGCGCGCCCACGCTGCGTCTTTCCGGCCGCGCCGCCGCCCTGGCCGCCGCCCGCGGCGCCGACCGCGTGCACGTCACCCTCACTCATTCGGACGAGACGGCCGCCGCCGTGGTGGTCCTCGAGCGCTGCTGAACCGCAACAGCGGGTGCCGTTTCGCGATGCATGCCTGCCTCCGAAGCTCTGAAGAGAGCGACGGGGGTTTCGGCGGCGCCGGGGTGCGATGCGCGTTGCAACGGAGGAATGGAGCAGAATGGCGCGTAGGGCGGGGCAGGGTTGACGCGGGCGGAGTGGTGCGTGATAAGTTGCGGATACGGTGTGCCGCGGCGCCTGCCGCGGCTCGGTTGCAAACCCGCGCAACGGAGGGACGCATGGCCGTGAACAAGACGCTCGCCTGTGGCGAAGAGACCAACCCCACCACCCGCTACGGCTGCGAGGAAGACCTGGTGGTCGCGGCACCGGTGGACAACCCGTTCGGCAGCTTCTGACGGCCCGGGCCGGGGCATCGCCCGCCCCGGCAGCTGCACCCGCGAGCGGCCGGAACCTGCGGCCGCTCGCCTTTTTTCATCCCGACGCGCGGAGGAGATGGCGTGCTGCTGATTGCCGGGGGTGACACCGATCCCAACGTGGCCTCCATCGTGGGGCGCATGCGCCAACGGGGGATGGACGGCCGCGCGCTGCTGGTGGGCGCCGCCAACCCGGGGCTCACCTGGGATTTCCAGTCCGACACGCTCCGCATCGATGGGGCCGAGGTCGATCCCGGCGCGGTGTTCCTGCGCTACGACGTGTTCAGCACCCTGGCCGACGAGCGGCCGCAGGTCACCTTCCGCGCGCAGGCCTGGTTCACCACGCTGCACGGCTGGCTCCTGGCCCACCCCGCGGTCCGCGCGCTGAACACCCGGGCCAGCGGCGGCGCCAGCAAGCCCTTCATCCTGCACACCGCGCGGCGCCTGGGGCTGCGCATCCCCTTCACGCTCATCACCAACGAGCTGGGCGCGCTG
>DASSJS010000175.1:0-3532 GCA_035691085.1 Longimicrobium sp. | reverse complement strand
GAATGCGCTGAGTATCGAAATTTTTTTCAGGAACACCCGCTTTCGTCGTTCGCCCCGTCGTCTGCGCCTGCAGGCTTCGTTCACTGCGTCATCAGGGGAAATCGAGCCCTCCCGGTCCTCCGTGCGTCTCCGCAGACGTCGCGGAACGGCGAATGATCGCCATCCTGCCCTCGATGCGCAGGACGTGCACGACGACTGGACTCGCCTCGTGATCCCCTGATCGATCCGTTGAGACAGCCGGCCTTCCGTGAGTGGCCGCGGGGGCGAGGAGGGTCTTTCCCCAAAAATTTCGATACTCAGCGCGAGCGCCGCCTGCAGCCACTCGTCGACAGGATCGGTGCGCGCGACCTGCTGCAACGAAATCCGCGATGAACCATAAAATGACGGAGGCCGCGGACGACTGCCCGCGGCCTCCCCCACCCCCTGCGATCAACCGGGTTGCCGCCGAAGCGTCAGTTCGACGCGGTCACCACCGTGAAATCGATGGAGAACGGGCAGATGCCGGTGGTGATGGTGCGCTCGGGCGTGGTGACCTGCACGCTGAAGCCGTACTCCTTCCCCGGGTTGCCGGGGGCGCAGTTGCCGGGGTGCAGCGTGTGGACCCGCCCCGCGTAGTCGAAGCGCAGCGCCGAGATGGGCAGGGTGCCGCCGGGCACCACCGGGTTGTCGGGCCCGCGCACGAACTGGCCGGTGGACGGGTTCCAGATCACGATCCCGCGGCTGTACAGCCCCACGTACACGTTCCCGTCGGGGCCCACGTCCACCGCGCCGGGAAACTCGCCGAAGCCGGTGGCGTGGGTCTCTTCCTTCCCCGTGGCCAGGTTCACCACCGAGAGCGACCCGTTCGCCTTCCCGAACTCGCCCGCGTTGATCACCACCAGCCGGCTCCCCGCCAGCACGCCGGCCGTGGGGTTGATCCCGCTGAGGGGGATGGTGGCGGCCACCGTGCCGTTGGCGTTCACCACGCTCACGCTCCCCGGCCCGGCGGGGGCGAAGTTCACCAGGTTGGCGTTCAGCACGTACACCGCGCCGTTCCCGCTCACGATCGACTGCGGGTAGGTGCCCACCTTCACCTCGGCGCCCACGGTGCCGCTGCGCACGTTCACGGGGCTCACCGTGCCGCGGTCGGGGTTGCCCACGAAGGCGATGCTGTCGTTGGCGAAGCCGGCGCCCGTGGCGCCCGAGTTGGCCGGGAGCGCCACGGTCTTGCTCACCGTGGCGGTGCGCAGGTCCACGATGGCGGCGAACGGATAGGTGCCCAGCGGCACCACCGCGAACGAGCCCTGCGCCGCCGCGTCCACCGGCGTGCCCTGCGCGCCCAGGCTCACGGTGCGCACCGTGGGGTTCACGCTGTCGATGCTCACCAGGGTGAGCGAGTTGGAGGTGCTGTTGACGATCACCTCCAGCCGCTGGGCGTTGTTGCGGACCTCGGTGCCACTGTCGCACGCGACCAGCGCGGCGGGGACGGCACCCCAAAGGGCGAGCCGGGCCAGCCGGCGGGGGATTCGATTGATCATCCGTTCACACTGAACGTCAGGGTTGATGAAGGTCCGCGCGGCTCAGGCGCAGATCGAAGCGGACCCGCCGCCCCGGCTCGGGATAGCCGGCGATCAGCGAGTGCGTCTCGTTGAACAGACGGTCCACGTCCACCGCGGTCACGGCGTGCCAACGTCCCAGCCGCCATGCGCGTGACACCCCCAGGTCCGCGCTCCAGAAGCCGGGGAGCGCGTTCACCCGGTCGGGGACCGGGTAGCGCAGCCCCGTGTAGCGCGCCGCCACCTCCGCACGCCACGCGCCGGGCGACCATTGCGCGGTGAACAGGCCGGAGTGCTCGGGGCGGTACGCCACCTGGATCCCGGTGTCGTCCCCCTCGCGCACGTAGGTGATGCGCGCCACCGACCACGCGCCCGTCACCCGCAGCCGCGCGGCGGGGAGATTCACGTCGGCGCGGGCGTCGGCGCCGCGGCGGGCCACGTCCAGGTTGCGCGGGCTCCAGCGGAAGGCGAAGTCGGGGAGCCACACGATCATCCCCTTCACGCCGCCCGTGAACGCCGCGGCGGTGAGGGAAAGCTCCGCCGGCCCCACCGTCCCCCCGTACCGCGCCGACGCCTCCCACTCGCTGGGCACGCGCTCGGGGCGCAGGTCGGGGTTGGGCACCACGCCCACCCCCTCGCGGAAGAACTGGTCGCCCAGCGAGGGCGGGGTGAAGCTGCTGCGGTTGGCCAGCTGCACCCGCACCGCCCCGAACGCGCTGGCGGCGCTGAGCGCGCGGCTCACGAACCAGTCGCGCGTCACCCCGTCACGATCCGCCCGCGCCTCGGCGGAGAGTGCGATTTCGCGTCCGCCGAGCGCCACCGCGCCGCCCGCGTGGCCGAACGCGCCGAAGTCTCGCCGGGTGCGCGGCGCGGTGGACGAGAGCGAGCCCGCCTCCACGCGCTGCACCCCCGCCTCCACGCCGCCGCCCACGGTGCGAAGCACTCCCGCCTCGCCCAGCAGCCGGTCCAGGTCTACGCGGGCGATGCCGGTGCGGACGCGGGTGGTGTCGTCGTACGCCAGCCCGAACGGCGGCGCGGGGTCGCTGAAGCGCACGCGCTGCGCCGCGCCCGAGGCCGTGAACGCGAGCGTCGTCCTCGCCCCCGCGCGCCGCCACGCCAGCGACGCGCGCCCGCGCCCCAGCTCCTCGCGCGCGTCGGGCGAGGGGGTGTGGCCCAGGCCGGGAAGGCCGCGGTCCAGCGCGTCCCATCCCCCGCGCAGCCGCAGCTCGCCGCCGGCCAGGGTGGATTGCACCGCGCCGAAGGCGCTCCACTCGTCCATGTCGGCGTTGCCGCGGCGGACCACCACGGGGTCGTTCACGTCGCGCACGTAGTCGAACCGCCCGCCGATGCGCCGCAGGTGCGCGCCCGCCATCCACGCGCCGCCGCCCAGCCCCGCGCCCACCTCGCCCCGCCCGCTCCGCTCGCCCAGCGAGCCGGCGGAGAGCTCCGCGGCCTGCCTCGCGCGCGCCGCCCGCGTCTCCACCAGCACCACGCCGGCCTGCGCGCGCGGGCCGTAGCGCGCCGTCCGCGCGCCGGGGAGCACCGTCACCCGCTCCACGTCACCCGCGGGGACAACGCTCAGGTCCGCCTCGCCGGTGACGGGGTCGTTCAGCGGAGCGCCGTCCACCAGCACCAGCACCTGGTCGGCCGCGCTCCCGCGAATGCTCACGGTGCGCTCGCCCGTGGGGCCGGTGGAGCGGATGACGACGCCGCCGGCGCGCTCCACCACGTCCGCCGCCGTCCGCGCGCCGCTGGCCTCGATCTCCTCGCGCGAAACCATGGTCCCCGCCGCGAGCGACGCATCCGCCGTCACGCGCAGCGTCTGCAGGGCCACGGGAACCGGCTGCAGCGCCACGTCCACCCGCGCGGCCAGCCCGTTCCGCACCGTGACCGACACCTCACGCGCCGCGTACCCCGCGCGGCGGACGGCCACGCGGTAATCGCCCGGCTCCAGCCCGCGCAGCCGGAACGCGCCGGCCGCATCCGTCCGCGCCGCG
>DASSJS010000174.1:0-15372 GCA_035691085.1 Longimicrobium sp. | reverse complement strand
GGTGAAGCGCTCCACCACGCCCTGCAGGTACTCGGGATGGTGCACCTCCCTCCACCCCGACCCCAGCATCTGCTCGGGGGTGGTGCCGGTGTAGTCGTACCAGCGCCGGTTGTACCAGAGGACGGAGCCATCGGGGCCGGCGATCCAGGCGAGCTGGGGGATGGTCTCGGCCAGGGCGCGGAAGCGCCCCTCGCTCTCCTCGGCGGCCGCGCGGCTCTCGGCGGCGTCGCGGTACAGCAGCGCGTTGTCGATGGCCGTGCCCGCGCGGCGGGCCAGCTCGCACGCCAGCGCCAGGTCGTCGGCGCAGAGCGAGCGCCCCGACTCGCCCTGGAACAGCCCCAGCGCGGCGAAGCGGCGCCCGCGCGCCTCCACCGGCACCGCGATGAAGGCGCGCAGCCCCAGCGCCCGCAGCAGCCGCAGCTCCCCGTCGTCGCGCGAGACGCGCTCCAGCATCGCGTCGTCCACCAGGGGCACCAGCTCGGGGCGGCCGGTGCGCAGCACCGCGCCCATCCCCGCCGTGTCGTGGGGGGTCACGGGGTAGCGCTCGCCCAGCTGCCGCGCCAGCTCGGCCCGGCCGGGGTCGGCGTGGGCGATGGCGATGCGCCGCGTGGTCCCGTCGCCGTCGAGCACGTCGAGCGCGCACCAGTCGGCCAGGCGGGGCACGGCCAGGCGGGTGACGGCGGCCAGCGTGGCCTCGTAGTCGAGCGACGACGAGAGCGCGGCCGAGGCCTCGGCCAGGAAGTCGGCGCGGCCGCGGGCGCGCTCCAGCGCTTCGTTGGCCTCGCGCAGCCCGGCGTTGGAGTGCTCCAGCGCCTCGTTGAGCCGTTGCGAGCGCGCGATCTGCGCCTCGAGCTCCACGGTGCGCTCCTGCAGCTGGGCCGCCTGCGCCTGCAGCTCCTGCGACTGCTCGCCGAGCCGCACGTTCATCCGCGTGACCTGGGCGGTGTGCTCTGCGGCCTCGCGGCCGGCTTCCATCAGCGCGGCCTCGGTGCGCTTGCGCGCGGTCACGTCCACGGCCGCGCAGGTCACCCCCTCCACGCTCCCGTCGGCGGCGCGCAGCGGCTCCACGGCCAGGTCGTAGTAGCGCTCCTCGCCACGGTCCGCGATCAGCGCCTCGAAGCGCTCGCCGCGGCCGGCCGCGATCACGCGGCGCTTGACCGCCTCGGTGGCGTCGGCGTCGCGCGGGCGCTCGAAGACGTCGCGGTCGGTCTTCCCCAGCACGCCGTCGGCGGCCACGCCCAGCGCGGGGTTGTGGATCCAGGTGTAGCGGAGCTCCAGGTCCTGGTTGAAGACCACGATCGGCGACCCGGCCAGCGCCGCGCGGAAGCGCTGCTCGTTCAGCCGCAGCTCGGCCTCCACCCGCGCGCGCACCAGGTACTGCCCCACCGCGCCGCCGATGGACGCCACCGCCTGGAGCAGCTCCGCGTCGCGTTTCATCTCCCGCGGTGCGAACAGCTCCAGCACCCCCACCACCTCGCCGCCGGCGCGCACGGGAACGGCCATCGCGGCACGCAGCCCGGCGCGCGCCGCCTGCAGGGCGCGCTTGAAGGCGGGCTCGTGCGCCACGTCTTCGACCCATGTGGGCTCGCAACGGTCCCACACGCGGCCCAGGAGCCCCTCCCCCCGGGCGAAGGTCAGGGCGCAGCTTTCCGCCTCCATCTCCGCGGCGTCGACCGCTCCGGCGTGCCACCACGCGGTGCGGCGGAGCGCGCCGGCCGCGGGGTCCACCTCCCACAGGCCGCCGGCGGGCCACCCCAGCGTGGTGCCCACGGCCTCCAGCAGCCGCGCGGCCACGTTCTGGCCCGGCGCGCCCTCGGCCAGCGCGCGCAGGGCGGCGTGCTGCGCGGCCACGCGCTGTTCGGTGCGCTTCCGCCGGGTGATGTCGCGGAAGAAGATGTCGAGCCGCGCGGGCGACGGGTACGCGTGCACGTCGAGCCAGCCCTCGGTGCCGTCGGCCAGCCGGTGACGGTGCTCGAACGCCTCGGGCTCCCCCGTCTCCATCGCCCGGCGGTAGCGATGCTCCAGCTCGGTGCCCACCGACTGGGGCCACGCCTCCCAGTGGCTGCGCCCGGCCAGGCCGCCGAGCGTGCGCCCCAGCGCCCGCTCGGCCGCGTGGTTCATCCGCACGATGCGCCACTCGGCGTCGAGCGCCACGTAGGCGTCGGTCATCCCGTCCAGCAGGCGCTCCACGTGGTCGCGGGCGGCGCCGGCCTCCTCGCGCGCCTCGCGCACGGCTTCCGACGCGCGGAGCTGCTCGGCGGCGGCGGCGGCCTGGGCGGCCAGCGCCTCCACCTGCCGGCCGCGGGCGTACAGCTCGGCGAACACGCCCACCTTGGCGCGCAGGATCTCGGGGGTGAAGGGCTTGGGGATGAAGTCGACGCCGCCGGACGCGTACCCCTGGCGGATGCGCTCGGCGCTGGAGTCGATGGCGGTGAGGAAGACGATGGGCGTGGTGCGCGAGCGCGGCCGCGACAGGATCATCCGCGCGGTCTGGAAGCCGTCCATCCCCGGCATCTGCACGTCCATCAGGATGGCGGCAAAGTCGCGCTCCAGCACGCGGCGCAGCGCCTCCTCGCCCGAGGCGGCGCGCACCAGCGACAGCTGCAGCGGGGCCAGCACCTCTTCCAGTGCCAGCAGGTTCTCGGGCCGGTCGTCCACCAGCAGGATGGACGGCGGATCGGCGCGGTTCGGCGCGGCGCTGCCGTTCCGCGTGGGGTCATGCGGCATCTATGTAGACTCCGGCGGCGCCGCGTCCCGTGGGGCCGCGGCGCCTGATGGACAAACTCAATGCATGCACCAGCGGTTTTGCACGACCGGGGCCACGTTCCGTGCACGGGCCCGTGGAGCCGCGCGGGCGGGTGATTCCGGACCAGGCCGCAAGGGTGATCGCGCGTGGGCGGCGGCGCCGGCGCGGGGCGCGCCGCGATGCCGGTTGACTTGATCCGCGCGCTCCATTATCGATCCAGCCCCCCCTCGTCGCATCCCCTTCGATCCGAGAGACCTTCATGCCCCTGCCCACCATCGTGGCGAACACCCAGGTCAAGATCCTCGACGCGGAAACGGTCCAGGCGCTCATCACGCAGAAGAAGCTCACGTTCACCATGCAGGGCCAGCAGCAGACGGAGTGGTGCTGGGCGGCGGTGGCGGCGAGCGTTTCGGCGTACTTCAACCCCCAGAGCACCTGGACGCAGTGCGCGATCGTGCAATCGCAGCAGCTCACGGGCTGCACGGACTGCAGCACCCCGGCGTGCAACCAGGAGTGGTACCTGAGCTGGGCGCTGAGCCAGACCGGGAACCTGGCCAGCACGCAGAGATCCACCGAGCCGTACCACATCGTGACCGGCGAGGTCAACGCCAGCCGGCCCCTGTGCTGCCGCATCGCGTGGAAGTGCGGCGGGGCGCACTACGTGGCGCTGTACGGCTATCACACCGTACGGTTGGCGCGGTACGTGGACGTGGCCGACCCGCTGTATGGCGAGTCGACGTATGCGTTCGGGGTGTTCACGAACGCGTACCAGCACGCGGGCAGCTGGGCCAACACCTATTTCGTGCAGTCCGGCGCGGAGGCGAGCACATGCCCCTGACCACGGCCACGCCGCCCGAGGGCGGCATCCGCGCGGTGCGCAACGCCATCCGCCACGTCCTCCGCCACCCGGGCTCGGCGCTGAAGACGCTCGCCGCGGCCGCGGGCGAGGGCGCCGACGTGTGCATCTCGGTGCCGCACCCGGTGTACACGCTGGGACTGCCCGACGTGGCCGGCGGAAACCTCGCGGACAGCGCCCTGCTGCAGGGCTGGCGCTACCTGCTCACCGCGGGCGACACGCTGGTGGCCGCGGCCGAGGTGATCGTGAGCGGAACGCGCGCCGTGCGCTTCTCGCACTTCAACGACAGCCCCTTCGTGCGCTCCACGGTCGACGCGCTGGCGGCCGCCGAGGCGCTGAACCAGGTGGCGCCGCACGATTACGAGGTGCGGCTGCTGAAGGTGCCCGCGCTGTACCTGTTCGCGCTCTGGCTGCACGGCCCCGACGAGCTGTACCTGCCGCTGGCCCCCGCGCCTCCGGAGGTGACCGCGCTGTGCCCGTACTCGCAGGCCGAGCTCGCCGCCGCCCTGCGCGCGAAGGCGGACGAGCGGCTCGCCTTCGACGCCAGGCCCGAGCCCGCGCCGCCGCGCTGAGACCGATCCCGAAATCTTCAACGCGGAGGGAGCAGAGGGAGCAGAGGAACCGCGAGTGGTTCTCTGCTCCCTCCGCTCCGTCCGCGGGTCTGGATCGGGGAGAGGCGGGTCGGGCGATCGATACCAGATCGGCAGACCGGGTGTGCTTTCTGGATGAGCTCAAACCCGTGTCATCCTGAGCCTGAGCCTGAGCGTCGCCGCTGCACCAGCACCACATCCGCACCAAAGTCTGGCGGCGGCCGAAGGATCTATAACCGCGTCCGCGCCATCATCTGCCTGACGGCAGATCCGTGGCCCGGTGCGCCTCGGAGGATCGGTTCCGAGAACGGGCGATAGATCCTTCAGTCGCCGCCAAGGTCCAGTGAGGGCGCGGCTTGGGCGCGGCGGCTCTTTCAGGATGACATTCTCTGGGGGGAGCGCACAACGACTCTCCGCATCCGGTATGAGATCGCTGCACAACAGCATGAAGTCCACATGTGTGGACTGCGGGCGCGGTCCGGTGCGCTCCGACCGGCACCGCTCGTGCACCCAGCGCCGGGCCTTCGCGGCGGACACCGGTAACGATGGAGCGGGACGATGAGAGAGAACGTAGGGGGCGCGGACCGGACGTTCCGGCTGGTTGCGGGGCCGATGCTGATGGCGCTCGGCTATGCGCGGCTCGGCGGCAGGGACGGTGGCGTGGGCGGGATCCTGGCGATGCTGGCCGGCGCGCTGATCACCGAGACGGCGATCACCCGCGTGTGCCCGGTGAACGAGGCGCTGAACGTCGACACCGCCGGGATGCCGCGGCTGGGGTGAGCACCACGGGCGCACGCCAGACGGAGCGGAGGGGGCGCGGCGCCGCGGCTCGCGACCCAAATCATACCAGATCGGCAGACTGGGTGTGCATTCCGGAAGGCCTCAAACCCCTGTCATCCTGAGCGTCGCCGCTGCACCAGCACCGCGTCCGCACCAAGGCTTGGCGGCGACCGAAGGATCTATAATCGAGGCAGCGCCATCGTCTGCCTGACGGTAGATCCGTGGCCCGGTGCGCTTCGGGGATCGGTTCCGAGAGCGGGCGATAGATCCTTCAGTCGCCGCCAGGGTTCCAGTGCGAAGAGGCTTTGGCGCGGCGGCTCCTTCAGGATGACATTCTCTGGGTGGAGGGAATGCACAACCAGCCGCCCGATCTGGTATCAGTTCTCCCGCACCCACTCGCCTTCGTCGCCGCTCTCGGGCGGCGCGCCGAGCGGGGTGAGCGCGGTGGTCTCGTCGAAGTGGATCACGGCGTCGAACTGGTGGGCGATCGCCGCGCCGAAGTAGTGGCTCTGCCGCTCGGTGCGCGGGCGGTAGATCACGCCGATGGCGCGCTCCAGCCGCTCCTGGCTCATCGCACGGCGCAGTTCATCATCCCCGCCGCGCAGGGGGAGGAGGAAGTTGGGGATGCCGGTGTCGTGGAAGAGCGCTTCCCAGCTTCCCGCCATCCCCGGGCGCACGCGCATGCGCTCGGCGGGGCCGTCCCAGTCGTGCGCGGCGGTCACCGTGCCGGTGTAGGTGCTGAAGCCGATCAGCCGCGCATCGTCCCCATGCCGCTCGCGGACGAGCTGCCCCACGTTCCACTCGCCCTGCCGACCCATCTCGGTGGCGCTCGCGTCGCCCAGGTGGGAGTTGTGCTCCCAGACGACGATCTTCGCGCTCTGCCCCTTCCCTGAAAAGTGCCGCAGCAGCGCGTCGATCGTGTCGGCCATGTGGCAGTCGCGCAGGTTCCAGCTGCTCACGCTGCCGCGGAACATCTCGCGGTAGTACTCCTCGGCGTTCAGCACCAGCCGCGCGTTCTGCTCGGCGTAGAAGTGCTCGTCCTCGGGGAGCGCCCCGTGTCGAGAGGCCAGCTCGGCGGCGCGGCCGCGCAGCTCGGTAAGCTGGCGCACCGCCTCGTCCTGGCAGCTCTCGGTGATGCCGAGCTCGACCCTGTGCCCATAGATCTGCGGCTCGTCGGTGTGCTCGAAGCAGGCGTAGCGCTGGCGCGCGCGGCTCGCCGCCTCGGGGTCCACCGTTTCCAGGTAGCGCACCACTGCCTCGATCGACCCGTACAAACTGTATAAATCCACCCCGTAAAATCCCACCATCGGCTCGCCGCTGGCGAGCGAGCGGTTGTGCGCGCGGAGCCAGTCCACCAGCCGCACGACCTCGGTGTTGCGCCACATCCAGGTGGGGAAGCGCTCGAAGCTCCCCAGCGCCGCGTCGGCGTTGGCGTCGTCGCCCTGGCCGCGCACGTAGTGGTTCACGCGGTAGGCGTCGGGCCAGTCGGCCTCCACGGCCACGGCGGTGAAGCCCTTCTCGCGGATCAATCGCTTCGTGATCTCGGCGCGGGCGCGGTAGAACTCCTGCGTGCCGTGCGTTGCCTCGCCCAGCAGCACCAGGCGCGCGTCGCCGATCAGATCGAGGAGCGCGTCCCACTCGCCTTCCGGCCCAGCCAGGGGGACGGCGGCGGCGCGCACGAGCCCGGCGGCGGCGGTGTCGGTCATGGATCTCCCGTGCCGGGCGCGCCGGCCGTCTGCTGGCGGGCGAGCGCCAGGAGGTGGCGCACCTCGTTGTCGGTGGTCTGCGAAAAATCGTGGTACCACATCCCCACCGCGTGGAACGGCTCGGGGGTGAGCGGGCACACCACGTGGTCCACCTCGGCGAGGAACGATTCGCACGTCTCGCGCGCGGCCACGGGCACGGCCACCACCAGCGCACGGGGATGCTGGGTGCGGAGCGCGGCCACGGCGGCGCGCATGGTGGAGCCGGTGGCCAGCCCGTCGTCCACCAGGATCACCGTGCGGCCGGCGATGGCGGGCTCGGGGCGGTCGTCGCGGTAGGCGATCTCGCGGCGCTCCAGCTCGGCCAGCTCGCGCTCGGCCACCGCGTCGATCACGGGCGCGGGGACGTGCACCATCCGCAGCACCTCGTGGTTCAGCACGCGGATGCCGCCGCTGGCGATGGCGCCCATGGCCAGCTCCTCTTGCCCGGGCACGCCCAGCTTGCGGACCAGGAAGATGTCGAGCGGCGCGTTCAGCGCCCGGGCAACCTCATACGCCACGGGCACGCCGCCGCGGGGGAGCGCCAGCACCAGCAGGTTGGGCACGCCCGCGAACGGCCGCAGCGCCTCGGCCAGCCGGCGCCCGGCATCCACGCGGTCCACGTAGCGGCCGTCACCCATCCCGGCCTCCCGATCCCGATCCCGATCTTCGTCTCACCAGCCCGCCATCTCCGCTGTCCGGACCACACTTGCGCACGTGCATCACGACCGGTTGGGCGCACGCCACATGCCAAGCGAAGGGCAGAGGCTGGGCAACCATTCGTCGTGTCGACGGGTCTCAACAGGCATCCGCGTGGCGGCGGTCATGTCATCATCTCATGCGGAGGCGCTGGGTCGCTCCGGAGGCGCCCCAGCCCCCTCCCCGCGCCCGAGAGCGCGACCCTCCCCCGTACCGGGAGAGGGTGGCGCACGCGGCGCCGGTGCGGTGGCCGAGCGGCACTGATCCTCCGTGCCGGAGCATACGCGCGCAAATTTGTTGTCTCCGTGCGCCTGGCGGGTCTACAGTCGTAGCGTTGCCAGCACCGCGCATGTGCGGCACGTTGCCGCCGGATCGCCGCTGCGCCTCTTTCGCTACCTCTCCCGGTACGGGGGAGGTGCGAGCCTCGGCGAGGGGAGGGGGCGGGGCGCCGCCGAAGCGGTCTCGATCCTTCCGACGTGAGATTTTCCCGCGGTTCCAGCCGATGACGGATACTCCGCCTCCGATGACCGACGCCTCCAAGCTCACCGAACTGCAGCTCGCCATCCTGCGCGTCTTCTGGGCGCGGGGGAAGGCCACGGTGCCGGAGGTGTTCCGCGCGCTGTGGGACGAGCGCGGGCTGGCGCAATCCACCGTGGCCACGCTGGTCACCCGGCTGGAAAAGCGCGGGCTGCTGGCGCGCGAGGGCGATGCGCGGCAGTACCTCTACCATGCCACGGTCAGCGAGGATGACGTACGGCGGTCGATGGTGGCGGAGATGACGCACCTGCTGTTCGGCGGCGACGCGGCGGCGCTGGTGTCGCACCTGGTGGAGCACCGCGAGCTGGGGCGGCGGGAGATGGAGCAGGTGCGCGCGCTGCTCAGCCAGATGGAGGACGACGCGTGAGCCTGCTTGCCGTGGTGGAGCTGGCCGCGCTGGTGCTGGGCGGCGTGGCGTGGCTGCTGACGTACACCGTGCACAGCACCGTGCTGCTGGGCGCCGCCTGGGCGCTGGTGCGCGGGCGCGTGGTGCGCGGCGAGGCGGCGGCGGACGCGCTGTGGAAGGCGGCCGCGCTCGGCGGCGTGGTGACGGCCACGGTACAGACGGCGCTGGGGCTGCACCCGCTGGCCGGCCGCATCCCGCTCCCCGTGGCCGGGCCGATGGGGATCCGCACCTTACGCGTGACGCAGATGCCGTCCGGCGTGCCCGTGTCGCGCACGTGGTTCGAGCCCGGCCCCATCTTGCCGCTGGCCGTGCGCGCGGTGGCGCTGGCGGTGCTGGTGGCGTGGATCGCCATAGCTGCGGTGCGCGTGACGCGGCTGGCGCGGGCGCACCTGCGGCTGCGGCGGTGCCTGGCCGGGCGCCGCGAGGTGACGGGCGAGCCCGCGCGCACGCTGGCCGCGCTGCTGGGCGCCCGCGGCCCGCGCGGCGTGCGGCTCACCTGCTCGGACCTCCTCCCCGGCCCGGTGGCCCTCGGCCGCGCCGAGATCTGCCTCCCCACGCGGGTGCTGGCGGAGCTTCCCGAGGCGGAATTGCACGCGATCCTGGCGCACGAGGCCGCGCACCTGCTCCGCCGCGACCCGCTGTGGCTGAACGTGCTGACGGCGGTCGCCTGCGTGTTCGCGTTCCAGCCGCTGAACGCGCTGGCGCTGCGCCGCTTCCGCGAGGGCGCCGAGCTGCTGTGCGACGGCTGGGCCGTGCGCGCAACCGGCCGCCCCGCGGCGCTGGCGCGGTCGATCGTGCGCGTGGCCGGGTGGATGACCGACGTCGCCGCGCGGGCGCCCCTCCCGGCGATGGTGGAGGGCGGCTCGCCCTTTGTGGCCCGCGTGCAGCGCCTCGCCGCTCATCGTGGCGATCCGCCGATGGACGGTTCGCGCTTCGGCGGCGCGTGGGTGCCGCTGTTGCTGGCGGCCGTGCTCGCGGCGGCGCCCTCCATTGCCCCGCCGCGCCGCATGCCGCCCGTCCGCTTCGATGTCGATCGCGAGATCACGATCCGGCGGGGGATGGACCCGGCGCGGCGGACGATCGATCCAGCGATTCTCCCTCTGCCGCGCCCCCGTCGTCCGCAACGCTAAACGGCTGCGACCTCGATCTCACGCCGAGGTTGCAATGTGCTCCGGCGGCGCCGCGCCCCCTCCGCTCGCCGAGGCTCGCACCTCCCCCGTACCGGGAGAGGCAACGGCGCCAGCACCCCGGCCACTCCGAAGTTCCAGCCCGAGCAGAGGTTGCAGGCCACACCACCGCCGCGTCCGCCGCCCTCTCCCGGTACGGGGGAGGGACAGGCGCCCTCAGGCGCCTGGGAGGGGGCCGCGGCGCGTCCGGAGCGCATCGGTGCAGGGTGTGTGGGAGGGACGCGCTTCCGATCCTCCGGACGATTCAGCGCTTGGGCAACCCTTTTCGCCCCGTCGAAATCTACACATGTAAATTCACTCGCGTGGCTCACCCTTCTTCCCCCTGAACTCCACCGATGATCCGATTCCTACGTACCCGTGCCGCCCTGGTGATCGCGGCCGCCGCGCTGCTGGCGCCGTCGATCGGCCGCGCGCAGGCGCAGGTGCCCGCAACGCCGGCCGGGCGCCGCTTCACCGCGCTGATGGAAACCATCCTGGGCGGCGACACGGCGGCCGTCCGGCGGTTCGTGATGGAGCAGATGACGCCCGACTTCCAGGCGATGGGCGTGGAGGTGCACCAGCAGCAGTTCGGGCGGATGAAGAACAACTTCACCGGCTCGCAGGTGACCGGCGTGCGAGAGATGACGCCCAACGAGCTCGAGATCCTGATCAACAGCGTGCGCGGCCCCGTCCGGATGATGCTGCAGGTGGAGCCCGCCGCGCCCAACCGCATCGCCGGGATCCAGGTGAGCCGCGCCGATGGCGCCGGCGGGGGCGAGTCACCGCCCGCCACGCTCACCGACGCGCAGCGCAAAGCCGTGGTCGACAGCGTGGCCGCGCTGTTCGCGCGCTTCTACCTGCTGGCCGACAGCGGCCGGGTGATCGGCGACCGGCTGCGGGAGCGCATGGCGGCCGGCGCCTACGCCTCGATCACCGACCCGCGCGCCTTCGCCGAGGCGCTCACCGCCGACGTGCGCTCGGTGAACGACGACAAGCACCTGCGCGTGATCGCCGGGGGGCGGGGCGGCCCCGCGCCGCAGCAGCAGGGCGCCGCCACGCCCGCCGCGGGCGGCTACCGCTTCCTGGACCGCGTGGAGATGATGCCGGGCCAGGTGGGCTACCTGAAGATCTCCGCGATGTTCGGCGACCCCGAGGTGGCCAACGAGATCGGGCGGGCGATGAAGGAGCTGGAGGGGAGCCGGGCGATGATCGTGGACCTGCGCGGCAACCGCGGCGGAAGCGGGCAGACGTCCAACGTCCTCATCAGCCACTTCACCGCGCCGGGGCTGCTCACCCTCACGCGCTTCAACACGCGGGACGGCGACACCATCCCCCGCCGGACGCTGGATGAAGTCCCCGGCCCGCGCCGCACCGATGTTCCGCTCTTCGTGCTGGTGGACAGCATGACCATCTCGGCGGGCGAGGACGCGGCGTTCGTGCTCCACAACCTGGGCCGCGCCACGCTGATCGGCGAAACCACGCGCGGCGGCGGGCGCAACAACGGCTTCTTCCCCGCCGGCAACGGCTTCCAGGTGTCGATCTCGATCGCCAAGGTGTGGGATCCGTGCACCGGCAAGGAGTGGGAGCGCACCGGCATCGCCCCCGACATCCGCGTGCCCAGCGCGCAGGCGCTGGACGCCGCGCTGCGGGCCGCACGAACGCCGGAGCGCTACCGCCCGCCCGCGCGGCTGCCGCAGCAGGAGTGCAGGGTGCAGGCATGAGCGAGCAACGGAGCGCCCCGGCCGCACCGCGCCCCCTCCGGCCTAGGCCGTCCACCTCCCCCGTACCGGGAGAGGTAGCAAGCAAGCGCCCCGGCCACTCCGAAGTTGACGCGTGAGCCGAGGTCGCAGGCCGCACCACCGCCGCGTCCGCCACCCTCTCCCGGTACGGGGGAGGGACAGGCGCCCCCAGGCGCCAGGGAGGGGGCCGCGGCGCAGCCGAAGCGCGCACGTGCCCCGGCATGAACGCTGTCGCGGTGGAGTAGATGAAAAACACCGGGGGCGGCAGATCGCCTGATCCGCCGCCCCCGGTGTTTCCGCCGTGTTCCTGCCGAGCCGAACCGCTCAGGCGCGAGCCATGGCGCGCAACACGCCCAGGGCGTTCTTCTCCAGGAAGGCGGCCATCGCCAGCTCTTCCTTCAGGTTCTCCTTGAGGATGTCGGCGCACTCCTTTTCGCCCATGGCCGTGGCCACCGCGATGGTGGTGCGGTACGCGGCGATCTCGTAGTGCTCCACGCGCAGCCCCGAGCCCAGGTCGAAGGCCGACAGGAGCGTCTTGGAAGGCTTCTCCTCGCTCTTGAACGAGTCGTGTTCTTCCTGCAGCCCCAGCGCGGCCGCGCATTTCTCGGCCTTGGGCTTTTCGCCGATGGCGCGGAAGGCATCGTTCAGGCGCTCGATCTGCCCCTCGGTCTCGCGCACGTGCTCTTCCACGCGGGCCTTGATGATGGGGTCCTGCGCCTCCTTGGCCAGCGTCTTCGAAGCCTTCAGGAACACCTTCTCGGCAAAGAGCAGGTCGCCCAGCTCGTGCTTCAGCAGCTCGCGGATCTCGCTCTCCCCGCTGTTCCCGCTGCCGCCCAGCAGCGTCTCCTTCACGGCCGCCACCACCGACCGGCGCGAGCTGCCGCCGCTCTTCGAGGCGGTGCTCCCGTTCCCCCGGCCGGACGACGACTTGGCCGACGACTTAGCCGACGACGACTTGGTGGACGACGACTTGCTGCCGGTCGATTTACTCCCGGAGGACTTGCTGCCGGTCGACTTGCTGCCGGTCGACTTGCTGCCGGTCGACTTGCTCCCGGAGGACTTGCTCCCGGAGGACTTGCTCGCCGTGCTCCGCGAGCCGGTGCCCGAGGAGCCGCTGGAGCGGCTGCTGGACGACGATTTCGCGCCCGACGACTTGCTGGTGCTCGCCGCGCGCTTGCTCGCACCGCCGCTCCGCGACGACGACTTGGAGCCCGAGCGGCTGCTCTTCGACGCGCCCGACGAACGGCCGCGTGACGTGCGCGACTCGTTGTCGTTGTCGTCGTCGCGGCGGACCAGCTTGTTGAAGCGGTCCAGGTCGCCGCCGCCGTGGCTCATGTCGCGGTGCAGGAAAGCCAGCTCGCTCTCGTCGAACTTGTCGAACCACTCCTCCCACTCGATCCGCTCCAGGCTCCCCTCGCCGGAGTAGCCCGGAAAGTCGATGCGGATCAGCCCCGCGTCGTCGCCCCCGCCCTCGGTGCCCGCGACGCGGGCCGGCCACCCGCCGCGCTCTTCCACCCACGTGCGGATGAAGTCGTGGTCGGTGGTGGTGTGCCCGCTGCGCTCAGTCCTTGCCATCCCCGTTCTCCCGTCCTGGCGGTCAGTCCGCGCTCCCGTTTCAGCCCCAAGCGCGGCAGGACCTGTGCCGAAAACGTGCCATCGCGTACAGCACGCCCGCCATCAGCCGAGCCGATGCGTGACTTTTCCTCGTTCCGGCCGCTTCTGGGTGGGCGGATTGGATGCGCCGCTCCGGTGCGACTGAACCCGCGTCGAAGCGAGCCGGGGCGTGATTTCACGCCGCAGCACCGGCGCGCCTAGGACGCGCCGCGGCCCCCCTCCCCGCGCCTGAGAGCGCGACCCCTCCCCCGTACCGGGAGAGGGTGGCGGCCGAGGCGGCGGTGCGGCCTGCACCCTCCGCTCGCGCCGAGAGATCGGAGGCGCCGGGATGCTGACGCCGCTACCTCTCCCGGTACGGGGGAGGTGCGAGCCTCGGCGAGCGGAGGGGGCGCGGTGCGGCCGGAGCGCTTCGGCGAACCCGTCACCACGGTGGATTCGATCGAGGTTGGATCAGGCCGGGGTCCGCCGCCTCACCGTCGCTGTCGCCCGTCGTGAACCACTCGACGGCGTCGCGGGCGATCTCGGCGGGGATGGTGTGGCCGCCGATGAACTCCTGGTAGCGCACGCGGTAGCCCGCGCGCCGGAGCTCCGGCACGATCCGGCGGCTGCACGCGTCGATCGAGAGCACCGCGTCGGCCGTGCCGTGCGAGATGAAGATGGCGGGGGTGCCGGACTGGCTGGCGGGCGCCATGAAGCCGGGTGAGAACGCCAGCACGTGCGAGAACAGGTCGCCGTTGGTGATCCCCAGCGACAGCGCGTACGAGGCCCCGTCCGAGAAGCCGCCGATGGCCAGCCGCGCCGGGTCCACGGCGTAGGCCTCGAACGTCCAGTCGAGCGCCCGGTCGATCAGCGCCACGTCGGGCCCGTAACGATGGCCGGCGATCACGTCCCACGTGGTGCCGGCCGAGGCCGGGGCCAGCAGGATCAGGCCGTGGCCGTCGGCCAGCGCGCGCAGCACGCCCAGGCCGTGGTGCGCGTGGCCGCCGGCGCCGTGCAGCATCAGCACCAGCGGGGCGGGGTGCTCGGGGCGGTAGCCGCCGGGCACGTACAGGTAGCTGTCGCGCGCGCGGCCCAGCCCCAGCGGGTGAAGCCCGGCCGGGCCTCGCTCGTCCACCTTCCCCGGCCGCGCGTGCAGTCGCCCCCGCGCGTACGCACCGTGCTCTCCCGCGGCCGATCCCGCTTGCCTCGCCATCCGCGTCCTTCCGCTGCGGCCCCTCACCAGTGACGTCCCAAGCAGGCCGCCCGATGGGCCATGGCGCAAACCACCGGCCCGCACCGGAGCAGCAGGCGGGATTGTTCGCGGGGTGACGACAGGGTGACGCGCCGGTGTTCGATTCCCTGCCACGTGAACGGCCACGATTGCCGCGACGAACGCGAATCTTACCCGGCTGAGGGAGTCGATCGGATATGAAGCGAGGGTTCTTGACCGTCCTGGCGATCTGCGGCGCGCTGGCCTCCAGCGCGGCGGCCGCACAGACGGCGCGCGGCGGTGATGCCGCGGCGTCCGAGCCATCCACTGCCGCCCCATCGGCGACGGCTATCGCGGAGAGGCGCCGGGCGAGCGGGGTGGATGGGCGTAACCAGGTGACGGTGGAGGCGGGCGTGCTCTCGGGCGGGGTGAGTTACGCGCGGCGGATGGGCGAGTCGCCGTGGAGCGTGGGCGCCGGGGTGTGGGGCGCGTGGGAGCCGCCCGGCACCTTCGAGGGAAACGTCTTCGAGCCCGTCGGCCTGCAGGTGTTCACCCGTTATCGGCCGACGGAATGGTTCCACACCGACGTGGGACTGACCGCCGCGAGCTACCACTGGACGGACGACTGCCCGGCGTGCACCGGGACCCTGGCCGGCGTCCGCGCGGCCGCGCTGGTGGGGCACCGGATGGTGTTCGCCGGCCCCGAGGTGACGGCCGGATGGGCCAGCGACGACCAGAACGGCTCGCGGTTCGGCGTGCTGTTCGGCGCGCAGCTGCGCGTGGTGATCGGCTGGGGGAACTAGCCCCCGCGCGAGCCGCGGCGGCTCGCTCAGTCCGCCGCCGCGCCGCCGCCGTTGCCGTGGGCGATCACCAGCGGCTGGATCTGCGCGAGCACGTCCATCACGTCGTCGGCCAGGATCACGGCCAGGTCGCCGGGCTCCATCAGCTCCAGCGCGCGCTCCACGGCCTCGCGCTCGGAGAGCACGGCCTCCTGCCGGTCCGCGCCCATGCCGCCCGCCCGCAGCCCCTCGCCGATCAGCCGCGCCACCTCGCCACGCTCGCGGCCGCGGCGGTAGGTGTCGTGCTCCTTCACCACCGCGTAGTCGAGCACCGCAACGATCCGCCCCAGCTCGCGCAGGTCCTCGTCGCGGCGGTCGCCGGGCATGGTCACCACGCCGATGCGCCGCCGCGCCTCCATCCGCAGCACGAACTCCATCAGGCCGCGGATCGCCGCCGGGTTGTGCGCGTAATCCACGATCACCGTCCCCCGCGACGTGTGCAGCACGTTCATCCGCCCCGGCGTGGCGG
>DASSJS010000173.1:0-5928 GCA_035691085.1 Longimicrobium sp. | reverse complement strand
CAACGCCAGCTTCGTGTGCGCGGGCGCGCCGGCGTTCGGGCTGGGCTCGCTCAGCTGGGACTACGGCGCCTACACCTGGCACACCAACCGCGACACCTACGACAAGATCGTCTTCGACGACGTGCGCCGGAACGCCACGCTCACGGCCATGCTCGTCTATCTCGCCAGCGAAGAGCCCCAGCGCCTGCCGCGCGAGCGCATCACCGAGTTCCCCGTGGACCAGCGCACCGGTCAGCGCGGCTCGTGGCCCCAATGCCAGTTGCCCGCCCGCAACACGGCGCAGAGCACACGCTGAGGTTTCAGGACGATCGAGCGTTGTCCCCCGGCGTCCATCCGCGTCCGTGGGCGGCGGACTGCGTGACGGAATCGGGCGAGTTGAAGGTTTCGCGAGACAAACGGCGGGTGGGGAGATACGTTACGGCTCTCCATCCCCCCTGATTCGAGCGGTACGGGAGAAGAATGAACGTGCGGAAGATTTTCGCGCTGGCGGCGCTTGTGGCGCTGGCGGCCGGGTGCGCCCCGGCCACGCGGGTGATGCCGGCCGAGGCGCCGGCGAACGTGGCGGCCGACTCGCTGCGGCGGTTCAACGTGCGGCCGGTGCCCACCTCCGAGGCGTTCCGGCGCGGCTTGGCGGCGGGAACGCGCACCGCCACCGGCGCGCCGGGGCCGCGCTACTGGCAGCAGTCCGTTTCCTACCGCATCCGCGCGGAGCTGGACCCGGCCAGCACGCTCCTGCGCGGGAGCGAGCGCATCGTGTACCGCAACCGCTCGCCCGACACGCTCACCAGCGTGGTGCTCAACCTCGATCAGAACATCTACACCGAGAACGCGCGGCGGAACCGGGTGGCGCCGAACACGGGCGGCGTCACGCTCGACCGCGTGGCGGTGCAGGGAAGCCGGGTCGACTCCGTTCCGGCCGCCGGCATCGGGGTGATGCGGCAGGTGCAGCGCCCCGCGGCGGGGTACGCGGTGGAAGGCACCCTCGCGCGCGTGATCCTACCGCGCGCGCTGGTGCCGGGCGACAGCGTGGTGCTGGAGATCGACTGGCACCACAAGGTGCCGCCCGCGCCCACCTTCCGCACCGCCTGGGAAGACGCGCTGGGCGGCCGCGCCTTCGTGGTGGGCCAATGGTATCCGCAGATCGCGGTCTATGACGACCTGAACGGGTGGGATGCCACGCCGTACCTGGGTGACGGCGAGTTCTACCTGGAGTACGGCGACTTCGACGTGGATCTCACTCTTCCCGCCGGGTGGATCGTGGGCGCCACGGGCACGCTGGAAAACTCCGCCGAGGTGCTGTCGGCCCAGACGCGCGACCGGCTGGCGCGCGCGGCCCAGGCCGACAGCGCGCCGGTGCACGTGGTGACCGCGGTAGACCTGGCCTCGGGCGCGGCGCTGGCGCGAGGGACCGAGGGGCGGCTCACCTGGCGCTTCCGCGCGCAAAACGTGCGCGACTTCGCCTTCGCCACCTCCAACCGGTACCTGTGGGACGCGGCGGGGGCCACGGTGGCGGACCCGGCCGGCGGGCGGCGCACGGTGGCGATCCACGCGCTGTACCGGCAGGGCGCGCCGGGGTGGGAGCTGGCGTGGCGCTACGGCCAGCACGCCATCACCTACCTGAGCGGCGTGATCCAGCCGTACGCATACCCGCAGGCCACCATCGCCGAGGGGCCGATCGCGGGGATGGAGTACCCGATGCTCGTCTTCATCGCCCGCCCCACCCAGGCCGTGGGGCTGCAGGGGGTGATCGGCCACGAGCTGGGCCATCAGTGGTTCCCGATGGTGGTGGGGAGCGACGAAGCGCGCTACGCGTGGATGGACGAGGGGGTGAACAGCTACCACGAAGACCGCACGACCTCCGACTTCTTCCCCGGCGTGAACGCGGCGGAGAACTCGCGGCTGGGGTATCTCTCGGTGGCCGGGCGCGACACCGAGGTGCCGCTGATGCGCCACACCGACCTGGTTTCGCCCTACGGCGCGCGGACGGCGGCGGCGTACAGCAAGCCGGCCGTGGTGCTGGCGGCGCTCCGCAACGTGCTGGGGAACAGCACCTTCGACCGGGCGATGCGCGAGTACGCCGCCGCGTGGAGCTACCGCCACCCCATGCCGTGGGACTTCTTCAACACCTTCGAGCGGGTGGCCGGGCGCGACCTGGACTGGTTCTGGTACCCGTGGTTCTTCGAGACCGGCGTGCTGGACCAGTCGATCGAGTCCGTGCGCCCGGTCAGCGGCGGCGTGGAAGTGGTCGTCCGCGACCTGGGGCAGAACCCGATGCCGGCGTTCGTGGCGGTCACCTCCAGCACCGGCGTGATCACCGAGGGCGAGGTCCCGGTGGAGGAATGGCTGCGCGGCGCCGGAACGCGGACCACCACCGTCGCCGTGCCGACCTCGGGCACGGTGACGCGCGTGGAGATCGACCCCCGCGGCCTGTTCCCCGACGCCAACCGCGCCAACAACGTCTGGACGCCGCCCACGCCCTGATCCTCGGCGCCCCCGACGAGCCGCCGCCACTCCGGTCTCCCTGAACCCTCCGCTGCGTGCGGCCACGGTGGATGAACGTGGCCGCACCAGTTCCCGGCTGTTGGAGCCTCGCGCGGTTTGCGAGGCTTCTCGTCGTTGTTGCCGCGGCTTCAGCCGCCGGCCAGCGGGCCTGGCCGAAGGAAAGAGGTGACCACCTGCCGTCGTTGTTCATCTGTTTCCCGCGTGCGCCGCATTGGACAAAGTGGGACCTGGCGATGCAACATCCACGGAAACGGACGGTACACATCCGCGGTGTGAACCGGACGCCGTGGCCCCTCGCGGAAGCGCACCCCCCAACCGCATCTTTGTCGCCGGCATCGCGCCGAACCCGGCAACTCTCGCTTCAGCAGGCAGATCCGCGCAGATGAAGACCCCACCACTCCTCCGTGCAGCGGCACTCGCGGCACTCACGCTCGCCGCGGCCTGCGGCAAGGACGCGCCCGCGCGCACCGCCGGCGCCCGGAGCGACACCGCGGCCGGCGGCGCGGCGGCCCCGCGTGACTCGGCAGCGGCCACCAACAGCCCGCAGACGCCGGGCAGCAACGCGCAGGGCGACGTGCGCGACAACGCCCCGGCGCAGATCCGCGGGCTGTACATCAACGCGTACGCGGCCGGCTCGCGCACCCGCCTGCCGCAGCTGCTGAAGATCGCCGACGAGACCGAGATCAACGCCTTCGTGGTGGACGTGAAGGACGAGAAGGGGATTCGCTACCACACCGACCTTCCGCTGCAGCACTCGCTGGAGCAGCCGGGCGAGGTGACCATCCGCGACCTGAAGGCGCTGGTGGACACGATGCACGCGCACCGGCTCTACGCCATCGCCCGCATCGTCGTCTTCAAGGATCCCATCCTGAGCAAGGCCCGGCCCGATTGGAGCGTGAAGGCGCCCGGCGGAGGGCTGTGGCACGACAAGAAGGGGAACACCTGGGTCAGCCCGTGGGACCCCAACGTCTGGAACTACAACATCCAGATCGCCGAGCAGGCCGCGCGCGCCGGCTTCGACGCCATCCAGTACGACTACGTGCGCTTCGCCGAGCCGTACGCCAGCCTGCCGCCGCAGGTGCATCCGCTGGCGAAGGGTGACCGCAGCGACGCCATCGCCGCGTTCCTGAACGAGGCCAAGCGCCGCCTGCACCCGCTGGGCGTGATGGTGCAGGCCGACGTGTTCGGCCTGGTGCCCAACGACCCCAAGGACGTGAACATCGGGCAGCAGTGGGAGACGGTCGCGAGCACGGCCGACCACGTGAACCCCATGATGTACCCGTCGCACTACCTTCCCGTGCACCTCCCCGGCGTGCCCAAGCCCGACCTGATGCCCTACCAGACCATCTTCAAGAGCGCGGGGATGGCGCGGCTGCGCAACGACCGCCTGCGCGAGGCGGGGGTCACGCCGGCGCGGGTGCTGGTGTGGCTGCAGGCGTTCAACGCCACCTGGCTGGGCCGCAACCACCAGGACTACGGCCCGCAGCAGCTGCGCGAGCAGAAGCAGGGCGTGTACGACGTGGGCTTCGAGGACTGGATTTTGTGGAGCCCGGGCTCGCACTACGAGCAGGTGGCCGCCGGCCTGGAGCGCGAGACGGTGTCGCGGAGGAAGGCCACGTACAACCCGCCGCCCGAGGTGCTGAACATGGTCAACCTGTTCGACCGGCAGGGCGTGCGCGCCGCGCGCGAGAAGGCCGCCCAGCAGGCCCGCGGCGTGGTGACCGATCCCGCCGCCGCCCAGGCCGCCCGCCAGGGCCGCCCGGACCCCGGCCAGCCCGCCTCGGCCACCGCGCCCGGCCAGAACGTGCCCGCCGAGGCCGCGCCCAAGGCCACTACGCCGTGATGGCGTAGGCCCTGACCGGAAGAACGACCGGCCCGCGGAGTCGATCGATTTCGCGGGCCTTCTGCTTTCTTCAACCACGAGTTTGGGCGTGTTTGGCGCCGAGGCGCCAAACCGGGCTGCGCGCGCGGTAGGCAACGATACCACTGTTGCCAACCGCGCCGGGCCACCGCCGCGCCACACCCCGCGGCGGATCGTCGGATCCCCGTGCCCGCGCGGCGCCGTCCCGGCCCTCCGGGCGCGCATCCCTCACACATCTCTCGTCCCCGCAACGACATCCACCGACAGGACATCTATCGTGGGAGCCACGGGCGGGATAGGTCATGCGCGCTTCTACTGGTTCCGCGGACAACCGTCGCTGAATCTCACACCGCCACGAGAGACTTGCTAACGATCGGAATATCGATTTTAATAGGTCATTCCACGTCGTTTTCTCACCTCTGGCCGGAGGACACGCCGATGACTCGCTCCATCCATCTCGCAATACGCTTGCTGTATGCGGTTACGATGTTTGGCGCCCTCGCTTTTGGCGCCTCGCAAGCGTTCGCCACGGCGGCAAGACCGGGCGGCAACGCGGAACGGGCCTGCGACACTCGTAGTTGCAACCTGTTCTGCGCCCCGACCGGCGGCAGGTGCCTCAACGGAACGTGCCAGTGCTTCTGAAAGGAGACCGATCCGGACTGGCCCGCCGATTCGCATCGGCGGCTGTCTGATCCAGACGAAGCGGATGCTCGGAAAGGGGGCGTACTCTCGCCGGAGTACGCCCTTTCCGTCGTCATGACATCGCGTGCGAGATCCGGAGCTATATCGGGCGGCGTGATTGCTGTTTTTCGGCTTCGGTCAGGGCGCGCAAGGGAACAGGCTGCGGCGGACGAAGGCGTATCACCCCGCGCCGAACGTCTCCCCCTCCTCGATCTTCCAGATCCCCGGCGTGCCCAGCTCGATGCTGTTCCCCGCCGGGTCGCGGAAGTAGAGCGACTTCCCGCCGCCGGGCCACTCCGCCTCGGCCTCGATCTCCACGCCCTGCTCGCGCAGGTGCACCCGCCAGCCGTCCAGCTCCTCCGCGGCGGCGGCGAAACAGGCGTGGCCGGGGCCGGTGGCGCCGTGGCCGGGGAACGGGGCCGCCGCCTTCCGCCGTCTTTGCCGGGTTGAAGACCAGGAACACGCGGCCGCCGCAGCGGAAGAACACGTGCCGCCCCGGCACCTGCGTGATCCTGGTCAGGCCGAGAACGCGGGTATAGAAGCGCTCCGCCGCCTCGAGGTCTTCGGCGTAGACGCAGGTCTCCAGGATCTCTCTCGCACGCATCGGCAAGGGGAAGGGAAGAGGTGGGGAAAACGACGGCGGCGCATCCACGGGGGATGCGCCGCCGGTTCCGTGCCGGGGCCGTGCTTCAGCGGCCGGTGCTGACGTCGTCCGGCGCGCTCCCCTGGATGCGGCGGCTCTCCTCGGCCAGCGCGTCACGGTTCTCCTCGGCGGCGCGGATGTGCTCGCGTGCCTGGGTGGGGTCGTCGGAGGCGGTCTGGCCGGTGCCCGCGTTCATCGAGCCGGGGCCGCCGACCGGGGCGCCGCGGTTGCCGGACGCGCC
>DASSJS010000172.1:0-18463 GCA_035691085.1 Longimicrobium sp. | reverse complement strand
CCCGCCGCTTATCAACCCGCCGCTCATCAACCCGCCGCCCGTGGCGGACACACCGGCCTCTGCTCTCAGCGAAGATGCCGACGAGGGAGTCCGCGAAGGCGGACTTCGGGCCGTTGTTGCCGCGAATTCATTCGCCCCTCTCCGTCCGGGCTCGCCCGAATCAAGCGGGGCTGAAGCGCTGGCCCGCGACGCCGCCGAGCGCGCCTTCGACATCGAGCACGGCCCGCTCTTCCGCGCCGTGCTGGTGAAGGAGGGGGGTGACGAGCATCTCCTCGTTCTCACCCTGCACCACCTGGTGAGCGACGGCTGGTCGTTCGGGGTGATGGCGGGCGAGCTGGCGGCGCTGTACGGCGCATTCCACGAAGGCCGGCCGAGCCCGCTCCCGCCGCTGCCGGTGCAGTACCCCGACTTCGCGGCGTGGCAGCGCGCGTGGCTGCGGGGCGACGTGCTCGGCGCGCAGGTGGGCTACTGGCGCCGCAAGCTGGCCGGCGCGCCGCCGCGGCTGGAGCTCCCCACCGACCTCCCCCGCCCCGCCGTGCAGCGCCACCGCGGCCAGCTCGAACAGCGGGTGATCGAGGGCGATGCCGCCGCAGGCGTGCTGGCGCTCGCCCGCCGCGAGGGCGCGACGCTCTTCATGACGCTGCTGGCCGCGTGGAGCCTGGTGCTCGCGCGCTGGGCCGGGCAGAACGAGGTGGTGGTCGGCACCCCCATCGCCGGGCGCACGCGCGGCGAGACGGAGCCGCTGATCGGCCTCTTCCTCAACTCGCTGGCGCTGCGGGCCGACCTCTCCGGCGAGCCCACCTTCCGCGAGCTGCTGCGGCGCGTGCGCGAGACCACGCTGGAGGCGTACGCGCACCAGGACGTCCCCTTCGAGCGCGTGCTGGAGGAGTTGCAGCCCGAGCGCAGCATGGCACACGCGCCGGTGTTCCAGGTGATGCTGAACCTGGCCAACTTCGGCGGCCCCGGCCTCGCCCTCCCCGGTATCGACGTCGAGCCGGTCGCGGGCGGGGCGGAAGTGGGCAGCAAGCTGGACCTTACGCTCTACGCGGCCGAGTGGGACGGCGGCATCGTCTTCTCCCTGGTATACGACGCCGACCTCTTCGGCGCGGAGCGGATGCGCGAGATGCTGGCGCAGCTCGCCGCGGTGCTGCGGCAGGCGGCGAGCGCGCCGGAGCGCCCCGTCACCTCCATCTCCCTGCTGACGGACGAGGCCCGCGCGGTCCTTCCCGACCCCACAGCGCCGCTCTCGGCCGAGTGGCGCGGCAGCGTCCCCGCGCTCTTCGCCCGCCACGCCGCCGCCACGCCCGACGCGCTCGCCGTGGCAGACCCGCGCGAGACGTGGACGTACGCGGAGCTGGAGAAAGCGTCCAACCGCATCGCCCGCACGCTGGGCGAGGCGGGGGTGGGCGGGGGCGACGTGGTGGCGATCTGGGCGCACCGCTCCGCCGGGCTGGTCCGCGCGCTGATGGGCACGCTGAAGGCCGGCGCCGCCTTCGTGATCCTGGATCCCGTGTATCCCCCGGCGCGGCTGGCGGCGTACGTCCGTACCGCCGCGCCGCGCGCCTTCCTGCGCGTGGCCGCCGCGGGCGCGGTGCCCGACGAGGTGGCCGACGCGCTGGACGATACCGTCCGCCGCGCCATCACCCTGGGCGAAAAAGCCGAGCGCGACGGGCTCTTCGGCGTCCCCGCCACGGCGCCCCAGGTGGAGATCGGACCGGACTCGCTCGCCTACCTCGCCTTCACCTCGGGCACCACGGGCCAGCCCAAGGCGGTGATGGGGCGGCATGGCTCGCTCACCCACTTCACCGCGTGGATCGCGGAGACCTTCGGGCTCACCGCGGATGACCGCCACTCGCTGCTCAGCGGCCTGGCGCACGACCCGCTGCACCGCGACGTGTTCATCCCCCTGCAGCTGGGCGCCGCCATCATCGCCCCCGAGCCGGAGGAGATCGGCACGCCGGGGTACCTGGCCGCGTGGATGCGCGCGGCGGGGATCACCGTGGCCAACCTGACGCCGGCGATCGGGCAGCTGCTGGGGATGGCCGAGGCCACGGAGCAGGTGCCGTCGCTCCGCCGCGCCTTCCTGGTGGGCGACATGCTCACGCGCACCGAGGTGGCGCGGCTGCACGCGCTGGCCCCCGCGCTGGAGGTGGTCAACTACTACGGATCGACCGAGACGCAGCGTGCGCTGGGCTGGTTCGCCGTCCCCCGCCCCGCCTCGCTCCTGCCCCGGGAGACGGTCCCCGCGGGCGTCGGGATCCCCGATGTACAGCTCCTGGTGCGCACCCCGTCCGGCGCGCTGGCCGGCATCGGCGAGGTGGGCGAGATCTGGATGCGCTCCCCCCACATTGCCCTCGGCTACCTGGGCGACCCCGCGCTCACCGCCGAACGATTCATCCCCAACCCCTTCGCCGCCTCACGCGGTGATGCCGACGAAGCAGTCCGCGAAGGCGGACTTCCCGACGTCCCAGCGGCGGGTTTCAACCCGCCGCAACCCGCGGGCGCGCCCCACTCTGCGGTTCACACGGACGCCGGCGTGGGAGTCCGCGAAGGCGGACTTCGGGCCGTTGTTGCCGCGAATTCATTCGCCCCGGAGCCCTCCTCCGCCGACCCGATGTACCGCACCGGCGACGTGGGCCGCTACCGCCCCGACGGCGTGGTGGAGATCGCGGGGCGCGCCGACCGGCAGGTGAAGATCCGTGGCTTCCGCATCGAGCCCGGTGAGGTGGAGGCGGCGCTCGCCACGCACCCCGCCGTCCGCGAGGCCGCCGTCCTCCCGCGCGGCGACGGCGATGCGCTGCGGCTGGTGGCGTGGGTGGTTGCGTCGGACAAAAAAGACAACGGGGTGGATGCGGAGGCGCTCCGGGAGCACGTGGCCGACCTGCTCCCGGAGTGGATGGTCCCCGCGGCATTCGTCCTGATCCCCGCGCTCCCGCTCACGCCCAACGGCAAGCTGAACGCGGCCGCGCTCCCCGATCCCGAGCCCGCCGCCGCCGGGCACGTGCCGCCGCGGACGGAGACGGAGCGCGCGCTCGCCGCCATCTGGGCCGAATTGCTGGACGCGGAGGCCATCGGCGCGACCGGCCACTTCTTCCACCTGGGCGGCCACTCGCTGATGGCCACGCGCCTCTCGGCCCGCGTCCGCGCGGCGTTCGGCGTGGAGCTGCCGCTGCGCGCCGTGTTCGAGCACCCCACGCTCGCCGCGCTCGCCGCGAACATCGACGCGCGCCGCCAGCCCGAGCCGCGCGACGAGCCGCCCGCGCGCCCCGGCTCCCTCGCGCCTGCGCACCCCGCCGAAGCCGAGAAGGTGTATCCCGTCTCCTTCGCCCAGCGCCGGCTGTGGCTGCTGGAGCAGATCGAGCCGGGGAACACCGCCTACAACATCGCCGGTGGTCTGCGGCTGCGTGGGCGGCTGGATGTGGCGGCGCTGGAGCGCGCGCTGGGTGAGATCGTGCGGCGCCACGAGACGCTGCGCACGCGCATCGAAACGCGCGGCGACGAGCCCGTGCAGGTCGTCTCGCCCCCGGCCCACTTCCATTTCCCCACCATCGAGGCTCCGGGCGCGGGCGACGATGAGCTGGCGCGGATGCTGAGCGACGAGGGCGCGCGGGCGATGGACCTGGCGCGCGGTCCGCTCTTCCGCGCCACGCTCGTCCGCGGGGCGGCCGATGACCATGCGCTGCTGTGGACCGTGCACCATGCGATGAGCGACGGGTGGTCCACCGGGATCATCCTCTCCGAGCTGGCGGCGCTGTACCAGGCGTTCGCGGCCGGACGCCCCTCGCCGCTGCCGCCGCTCCCGCTGCAGTACGGCACGCACGCCGAGCGCGAGCGTGAGCGATTCGCCGGTGACGGGCTGGACCGCGAGGTGCGCTGGTGGAAGGAGACGCTCGCCGGCGCGCCCGCGCTGCTGGAGGTCCCCACCGACCGGCCGCGCCCGGCGGTGCAGAGCTACCGCGGCTCGTCCTTCTTCTTTCACCTCCCGGCAGGCACCGGCACGCGCGTCGAAGCGCTGGCGCGCGGCGAGGGCGCCACCGCGTTCATGGTGCTGCTGGGCGCGTTCGATGCCGTGCTGGCGCGCTGGTCCGGCCAGACGGACCTAGTCGTGGGCACCCCCATCGCCGGGCGCGCAACGGTGGAGGTGGAGCCGCTGATCGGCTTCTTCGCCAACACGCTGGCCCTGCGCGCGGATCTCGGCGGTGACCCCACCTTCCGCGAACTGCTGGCGCGCACCCGAGATGCGTCGTTCGATGCGTTCGAGCACCAGGCGCTCCCCTTCGAGCGGCTGGTGGAAGAGCTGGCGCCCGAGCGCAGCCTGGGCCACGCGCCGGTCTTCCAGGTAATGCTCGCCTACCAGAACATGCCGCGCGGGCAGGGCGGATGGCCGGGTGTGGACGTCTCGATCATCCCGCGCGAGCTGCACGCGGCCAAGTTCGACCTCTCCGTCAGCCTCGCGCTCAGCGGCGACGGGGTGGAAGGGCTTGCCGAGTACGCCACCGACCTGTTCAACCGCGGCACGGTCGAACGCTTCCTGGGCCACTTCGGCACGCTGCTGAACGCCGCGCTCGCCGCGCCCGACGCGCGCCTCTCCGCGCTCCCGCTGCTGCGGGCGGACGAGCGCGCCGAGCTGCTGCGCCTCTCCGCCGGCCCGACCGCGGAGCGCGATCCGTCGCTGACTCTGCACGGGCTGTTCGAGGCGCAGGCCGCGCGCACGCCGGACGCCCCCGCCGTCACCTTCGATGGCGCATCGCGGACCTACGCGGAGCTGGACGCGGCGGCGAACCGCGTGGCGCACCTGCTGCGCGCGCGCGGCGCCGGGGCGGAGACGCCGGTGGCGGTGGTGATGGAGCGCTCACCCGAGATGGTGGTCGCGCTCCACGGAATCCTGAAGTCTGGCGCCTTCTACGTCCCCATCGAGCCCGATCACCCCGCGGAGCGCATCGCGTGGATGCTGGAGGATTCTGGCGCGCGCATCATCCTGACCCAGCAGCGGTGGATGGAAATCCTCCCCGGGTGGGTTGATGCGGTCGCGCTCGATGATCCGGCCGCGCTCGACGGCTTCGCATCATCCCCCGTGGCCGTGGATGCCGATCCGGACGCGCTGGCGTACGTCATCTACACCTCCGGATCGACGGGGCGGCCGAAGGGTGCGGGGAACACGCATCGCGCCGTCGCCAACCGCGTGCTGTGGATGCAGGAGACGTTCGGGCTGGGCGCCGACGACGTGGTGCTGCAGAAGACGCCGTTCGGCTTCGACGTCTCGGTGTGGGAGTTCTTCTGGCCGCTGATGGCGGGCGCACGGCTGGCCGTGGCCGCGCCCGGCGCGCACCGCGAGCCCGCGCGGCTGTCGGATGCCATCCGCCGCGAGCGGGTGACGACGCTGCACTTCGTCCCCTCCATGCTGCAGCTGTGGGTGGACGATGCGTCGGCCGCGGAGTGCGCCACGCTCCGCCGCGTGATCAGCAGCGGTGAGGCACTCCCCGCCGATCTCCGCGACCGCTTCCTGGCGTGGCTCCCCAGAGTCGAGTTGCACAACCTCTACGGCCCCACCGAAGCCGCCGTGGACGTCACCTGGCACCCCTGCGCGCCGGGCGACGATGAGCCGGCGGTCCCCATCGGCCGCCCAATCGCGAACACGCGAATCCACGTGCTGGACGCGGCGGGTGCGCTCGCCCCGGTCGGCGTCCCCGGCGAGCTGTTCATCGCAGGCGTCCAGGTGGGGCGCGGCTACCAGCATCGCCCGTCGCTCACCGCCGAGCGCTTCGTCCCCGACCCGTTCTCGCAGGCGCCGGGCGCGCGGATGTACCGCACCGGCGACCGTGCACGGTGGCAGCTCCCCGCGACGATGCCGGCGAGGGAGTCCGCGAAGGCGGACTTCGGGCCGTTGTTGCCGCGAATTCATTCGCCCGGGCGGCCACCCGAGGCCCCGGAGCCCGCACTCGAGTACCTCGGCCGCCTCGACTTCCAGGTGAAGCTCCGCGGCCTCCGCATCGAGCCGGGTGAGATCGAGGCGGCACTGGCCGCCGAGCCCGCCGTGCGCCAGGCCGTAGCCGGCGTGCGCCCCGGCCCCGCGGGTGATCCACAGCTGGTGGCCTGGGTGGTCGCCGCCGAAGGGCGCTCTATCGTCGAAGATTCGCTGCGCGAGACGATGGGCCGGCGCCTGCCGCGGCACATGGTCCCCGCCGTGTTCGTGGTGATGGACGCGCTTCCGCTCACGCCCAGCGGAAAGGTGAACCGCGCCGCGCTCCCCGACCCCGGCGCGCGTGAAGTCAGCTTCATCCCCCCGACCACGCCGGTGGAAGAGGTGCTGGCGGGGATCTGGGGCGAGGTGCTGCGCCGCGACCAGGCGGTGGGCGCGGGCGACGACTTCTTCGCACTCGGCGGGCACTCGCTCCTCGCCACGCTCGTGGTCTCGCGCGTACGTGACCGGCTGGGCGTGGAGCTTCCGCTGCGCGCCGTCTTCGAATCGCCCCGCCTGGCCGCGATGGCCGCCGCCGTGGAGGCGCGGATGCGCGACGGCGCCGCGCCGGACGCGCCGCCGATCACGTACGTGGAGGGGAACGATCTGCCGCTCTCCTTCGCGCAGGAGCGGATGTGGTTCATCGACCGGCTGGAGCCCGGCGGCGCCGCGTACAACCTGACGCACGTCGTCCGCTTCGCCGGCGCGCTGGACGTGGCGGCGATGGAGCGGGCGATGGGCGAGATCATCCGCCGCCACGAGCCGCTCCGCACGCTCATCCGGGCACGGGAGACGGACGACGCGGGACGTCAGGATGGAGATGGCCGACTCGTGCAGCACGTGCTGGAGCCGGAGCCGTTCCATCTCCCCGTCATCCCCTTGCCGGATGATGGCGATGCGGAGGACGCGGCGCGGCTGCGGGCCGAGGCGTTCGCGCGCACGCCGTTCGACCTGGCGCGCGGGCCGGTGCTCCGCGCCGAGCTGCTGCGCATCGCCGCCGCCGACCACGTGCTGCTGGTGGCCACCCACCACGTGGCCGCCGACGGCTGGTCGATGGGGATCTTCTTCCGCGAGCTGGCGGCGCTCTACGCCGAGTCCGTCGAGGGCCGCCCCGCCGCGCTCCCCGATCTTCCCGTCCGCTACGCCGACTACGCGGCGTGGCAGCGCGCGTGGCTCACCGGCGAGCGGCTGGAGCGGCAGGTGGGGTGGTGGCGCGAACGGCTCGCCGGCGCCCCGGCCGTTCTGGAGCTGCCGACGGACCGCCCGCGCCCGCCGGTGCAGAGCTTCCGCGGCGCGCGCTGGCCCGTGTCGCTGTCCGTCGATGAAGCGGCCGCCGTGCACTCCCTCTCCCGCGCGGAGGGGGCAACGCCGTTCATGGTGCTGCTGGCCGCCTTCCAGGCCGTGCTCGCGCGCTGGTCGGGGCAGCACGACGTGGTGGTGGGCACCCCGGTGGCCGGCCGCACGCGCGCCGAGACCGAGGGGCTGATCGGGCTGTTCGTCAACACACTCGCGCTGCGCGGCGACCTTTCGGGCGACCCCGCGTTCCGCGCGCTGCTGGCGCGCGTCCGCGAGGCCACGCTGGGCGCGTACGTCCACCAGGAGGTGCCGTTCGAGCGCCTGGTCGAAGAGCTGCGGCCCGAGCGCAGCCTGGGCCACGCCCCGGTTTTCCAGGCGATGTTCACCTTCCTGAACACCCCCGGCGGCGGCACCGGCTTCCCCGGGCTGGAAATCCGCCCCTTCGGCGTGGAGGACGAGGTTGCCAAGTTCGACCTGACGCTGGCCTTGGGGCCGCGCCCCGACGGCACCATCGGCGGCTCCCTGGAGTACGCCGCCGACCTTTTCGACGCCACTACGGCCGAGCGCATCGCCAGCCACTTCCGCACGCTGCTGATGGCGGCGCTGCGGGCACCGGCAACGCCCATCTCCGCCCTCCCGCTGATTGGCGGCGCTGAGCGCGACCAGCTCCTGCGCCTTTCCGCCGGCCCCGCGGTGGCGGTGGATGCATCGCGCACCGTGGCCGATCTCCTCGCCGCGCACGCCGCCGCAACGCCGGAGGCCGTCGCCGTGGAGATCGCGGGTGACGTGCTCACCTACGCGGAGCTGGACGCGCGTGCCAACCGGCTCGCGCGGCTCCTGCGGGCGCGGGGCGTGGGGCCGGAGACACCGGTCGCGCTCTTCCTGGAGCGCTCGCTGGAGACCGTCGTCGCCTGGGCCGGCGTGCTGAAGTCGGGCGGCTTCGCGGTCCCCGTCGATCCCGCCGACCCGGCGGAGCGCGTGGCGTGGATCCTGGAGGACTCCGGCGTCCGCGTCGCGCTCACGCAGGAGCCGCTGATCGACCATCTCCCCGCGTCGATCGATCGCATCGCGCTCGACGCGCCCGGCGCGCTGGACGGCTTCGCATCTTCCGATCTGGAGATGGAGATCGAGCCCCAGTCGCTGGCGTACGTCATCTACACCTCGGGCTCCACCGGCCGCCCCAAGGCCGCCACGGCGACGCACGAGGGGCTGGCGCGCTACGCCGCCGCGATGCGCCAGGAGCACGGCTTCACCTCGGCGGATCGCGTGCTGCACCGCACGCCTGCGTCATTCGACCCGGCGGTGAGCGAGATCTGGATCGCGCTCGCCGCCGGCGCCACCGTCGTCGTCGCGCCGCCGGGCGCGCACGCCGACCCCGCCGCGCTCGCCCGCGAGGCCGCTGATCGCGCGGTGACGGTGATCGACCTGGTCCCCTCGCTCCTGGCCGCGATGCTGGATGAGCCGGCGTTCGCGCGCTGCGATGCGTTGCGCCTGATCTTCTGCGGCGGCGAGGCGCTGGCGCCCGCCCTGGCCCGCCGGACGCTGGATGCGCTCCCGCGCGCGGAGCTGGTCAACGCGTATGGCCCCGCGGAGACCACCATCACCGCCACCTCGGCCCGCGTGGCACCGGACGGCGCCGTCACCATCGGCGCGCCGCTCCCCGGCGTGCGCGCGTATGTGCTGGACCCGCGCGGCGAGCCCTGCCCCGCCGGCGTCCCCGGCGAGCTGTGCGTGGGCGGCGCGCTGGTGGGTCGCGGCTATCGAGGCCGCCCCGCCCTCACCGCCGAGCGCTTCATCCCCGACCCGTTCGCAAACGCCCCCGGCGCCCGGATGTACCGCACCGGCGACCGCGCGCGCTGGAGAACCGCGGAGGCCCAGGCGTCCGGGAGCGCGCTCGAACCCATGGACGCCGCCCCGATGCCGTCGAGGGAGTCCGCGAAGGCGGACTTTGGGCCGTTGTTGCCGCGAATTCATTCGCCCACCCCCACCCTCGCACTCGATTTCCTCGGCCGCCTGGACTTCCAGGTGAAGATCCGCGGCCAGCGCATCGAACCCGGCGAAGTGGAGTCCGCGCTGCTGGCCGATCCGTCCGTCCGCGACGCCGTGGTGGCCGCGCGCCCCGGCCCCACGGGCGACCCGCGGCTGGTGGCGTGGCTGGTGGCCGCGGAGGGGCGCGAGTTGGCGGTGGATGCGGTGCGCGACGCGCTGGCCCGCCGCCTCCCGCGCCACCTGGTCCCCGCCGCGTTCGTGGTGATGGACGAGCTGCCGCGCGGCGCCGGCGGCAAGGCGGACCGCCGCGCGCTCCCCGATCCGGATGATGCCGGGGCGGAATTCATCCCCCCGCGCACCCCCGTGGAAGAGGTGCTGGCGGCGATCTGGGCCGAGGTCCTGCGCCGCGATCGCGTGGGCGCGAGCGACGACTTCTTCGCGCTGGGCGGGCACTCGCTGCTGGCCACGCTCGTCGTCTCGCGCATCCGCGACCGGCTGGGCGTGGAGCTGCCGCTGCGCGCGGTGTTCGAATCCCCCGGCCTGGCCGCCATGGCTTCCGCCGTGGAAGCGCGGATGCGCGCCGGCGCCGCGCTGGACGCGCCGCCGATCGTGCACGTGGAGGGGAACGACCTGCCGCTCTCGTTCGCGCAGGAGCGGATGTGGTTCATCGCGCGTCTGGATTCCGGCAGCGCCGCCTACCACATGTCCGCCGCCCTTCGCCTGTGGGGCGCGCTCGACGTCGCCGCGCTGGAGCGTGCCCTGGGCGAGGTCGTCCGCCGCCACGAGCCGCTGCGCACGGTGTTCAGGAACGAGCAGGATCGCCCCGTGCAACATGTCCTGCCATGGCACGCCCAGCCTCTCCCCGTCACCGATTTTTCGGAGGATGACGAGGCGCTCTCCCGCCGCGCGTCCGAGTTCGCCACGCACCCGTTCGACCTGGAGCACGGCCCCCTCTTCCGCGCCGCGCTCCTGCGGGTCCGCGGCGATGGCGATGCGCCCCCCGCGCCCTCGCCCGATCTCGTCTCCGGTGATGATGCCGACGCCGCAGTCCGCGAAGGCGGACTTCCCGAAGTTCCAGCGGCGGGTTTCAACCCGCCGGAATCCACGGCCGCACCGCATCCCGTCGCCAGCGCCGATGCCGTCGAGGGAGTCCGCGAAGGCGGACTTCGGGCCGTTGTTGCCGCGAATTCATTCGCCCCTCCTCCAGCCACCGACGAGGATCAGGTCACGGAGGACGGCGATCACGTCCTCCTCCTCGCCATGCACCACGCCGTCAGCGACGGATGGTCGATCGGGATCATCCTCCGCGAGCTGGCGGCGCTGTACGCGGCGTTCGCCGGGGGCCGTCCATCCCCCCTCCCCGATCTCCCCATCCGCTACGCCGACTACGCCGTCTGGCAGCGCGCGTGGCTGACGGGAGACCTGCTCGCGGGGCAGGTGGCGTGGTGGCGCGAGCGGCTGGCCAGTGCCCCCGCGCTATTGCAGCTCCCCACCGACCGGCCACGCCCCGCCGTGCAGAGCCACCGCGGCGCCTTGCACCGCTTCTCGCTCGGCACCGCCACGGCGAACGCGGTCGAAGCGCTCGCGCGGGCCGAGGGCGCCACGCCGTTCATGGTGCTGCTGGCCGCCTTCCAGGCCGTGCTGGCGCGCTGGGCCGGGCAATCCGACGTGGTGGTCGGCACGCCGGTGGCCGGGCGCACCCGGCGGCAGGTGGAGCCGCTGGTGGGGCTCTTCGTCAACACCCTGGCGCTGCGCGGCGACCTGTCCGGCGACCCCGCTTTCCGCGAGCTGCTGGCCCGCGTCCGCGAGACCACGCTGGGCGCCTTCGCCCACCAGGACGTGCCCTTCGAGCGGCTGGTGGAAGAGCTGCACCCCGAGCGCAGCCTGGGCCACTCCCCCGTCTTCCAGGTGATGTTCGCCTTCCAGAACGTCCCCGATGGCGGCGGCGAGGGCTTCCCCGGCCTACGCGTGGGCGGCATTCCGCACGAGGCCGCCACGGCGCACTTCGACCTGGCGCTGGCGCTGGCCCCCGCGGCGGATGGCTCCCTGCTCGGAACGCTGGAGTACGCGACCGACCTGTTCCGCGCGGAGACCATCGAGCGCTTCGCCCGCCAGCTCGCCACCCTGCTGGACGCGGCGCTCGCGGTCCCATCCACCCCCGTCTCCGCCCTCCCGCTGCTGGGCAACGAGGAGCGAGCGGAGGTGCTGGCGCTCTCCGCCGGCCTCCCCGCCGACGGCCGCGCGGGGCCAAACGTCGCCGCCGCCTTCACCGCCCACGCCGCGGCGAGGCCCCATTCCGCCGCGGTGGAGCTGCAGGGGCACGCCTTCACCTACGCGCAGATCGACCGCCTGTCCAACCGCGCCGCCCGCCTCCTGCGCGCCCGCGGCGTGGGCACCGAGACGCCCGTCGTGCTGCTGATGGAGCGCGCGCTGGAGACCATCGTCGCCTGGGTCGCGGTGTTGAAGGCGGGCGGCTTCGTGGTCCCCGTCGATCCCGCGTACCCGGCCGAGCGCGTGGCCTTCATGCTCCAGGACTCGGGCGCCCGCATCGTTCTCACGCAGGAGCGGTGGATGGACCGCGTCCCCGCCGGCGCGGACGGGGTGGCGCTCGACGCGCCCGGCACGCTGGCCGGCTTCTCCCCCGCGCCGGTGGAGACGGCGATCGAGCCCGAGTCGCTGGCCTACGTCGTTTACACCTCGGGCTCCACCGGCCGCCCCAAGGCCGCATCGATGACGCACGCCAACCTGGCCGCCTACATCGGGGCGGTGGGGATGAGCGACGAGATGACCGCCGCCGACCGGGTGCTGCACCGCTCCCCCGCGTCGTTCGACGCGGCGGTGCACGAGATCTGGATCGCGCTGGCGCTGGGCGGCACGCTGGTGGTGGCGCCGCCGGGCGCCCACGCCGACCCGGCTGCGCTCGCCCGCGAGGCCGCCGAGCGGCGCGTGACGGTGATCGAGGTGGTCCCCTCGATCCTGGCCGCCATGCTCGACGCCCCCGAATTCGCGCGGTGCGCGGACCTCCGCCTCCTGCGCTGCGGTGGCGAGGCGCTCCCCGCCCCCGTGGCCGCTCGGGCGATGGAGCTGCTGCCGCGCGCGCGCTTCGTGAACGCCTACGGCCCGTCCGAGACCACCGTGGTGGCCTGCACGCAGACGCTGGCGCCCGGCGATCCCATCACCATCGGCGCCCCGCTCCCGGGTGCGCGCACCTACGTGCTCGACACGCGCGGCACCCCGTCGCCGCTCGGCGTCCCCGGCGAGCTGCACATCGGCGGCGCGGTGGTGGGGCGCGGCTATCGCGGCCGCCCCGCGCTCACCGCCGAGCGCTTCATCCCCGACCCGTTCGCCGCCACCCCCGGCGCGCGGATGTACCGCACCGGCGACCGGGTTCGGTGGATCGAAGGTGCGGAAGCGCGGGAGTGCCGGAGTGCGTTGGGAGATGGAGAGGCCAGCGTCGAGTCCGGCCACCCCGCGCGGATGCCGTCGCGGGAGTCCGCGAAGGCGGGCTTCGGGCCGTTGTTGCCGCGAATTCATTCGCCCGTCCGGCCTACGCTCGAGTTCCTGGGCCGCGTCGACTTCCAGCTCAAGCTCCGTGGCCAGCGGATCGAGCCTGGCGAGGTGGAATCCGTGCTCGTCTCCGAGCCCTCCGTGAAGGCGGCCGTGGTGGCCGCGCGGCCGGGGCCGGGCGGCGACCCGCACCTGGTCGCCTGGGTGGTTCCCGCGGAAGGCGGGGAAGTCTCCGTCGAGGCGTTGCGAGCCGCGATGGCGCGCCGCCTCCCGCGCCACATGGTCCCCTCCGCCATCGTGCCGGTGGAGGCGCTCCCGCTGGGCCCCGGCGGCAAGGTGGACCGCGCCGCGCTCCCCGACCCCGCCGCGGCTGCCGCCGGCCGGTACGTGGAGCCGTACACGCCCGAGGAGATCGAGATGGCCGACCTGTGGAGCGAGGTGCTGGGCGTGCCCCGGGTCGGCGCCAACGACGACTTCTTCATGCTGGGCGGGCACTCGCTCCTGGCGGTGCGGCTGATGGCGCGCATCCGCGAGCGCTTCGGCCGCGAGCTGCCGCTGGCCGAGCTCTTCCGCGCCCCTACCCTTGCCGAGCTCGCCGCCGCCGTGGCGCGCGCGGGTGAAGGCGCGCCCGCGCCCACCCTGGTGACGCTGCACGCGGGCGGCACGCGGACGCCGGTGTTCTTCGTGCACCCGGCCGGCGGCACCGTCTTCCGCTACGCCGACCTGGCCCGCGCGCTGGGGCCGGACCAGCCGTTCCATGGCCTGCAGGCGCGCGGCGTCAGCGACGACCTGCCGCCCAGCGACCGCATCGACGAGATGGTGGAGCGTTACGCCGCCGCCATCCGCGAGGCTTTCCCGAACGGACCGTATCTCATTGGGGGATGGTCCGCCGGCGGCCCCGTCGCCTTTGCGCTGGCCGCGCGGCTGCGGGAGATGGGCGAAGATGCGCCGCTCGCCATCATCCTCGACGCCGTAGCCCCCGGCCACGGCGACGATCCCCCGCCCTTCGACGACGTGGACCTGTACCTGCGCTTCGCCTACGACCTGCTCGGCACCGACGAGGCCGCGGCCGCGGAGCTGGAAGCCGGGCTGCGCGCCGTCCCCGCGGAAGAGCGGGAGGCGGCGATGAGCCGCTGGCTGGCGCGCGGCAGCGCCCCCGCCCCGCCGGGGATGGTGACGCAGATCGGCCGCACGGTGCGCCTCTGGGCCGCCATGGACCGCGCGCTGAAGGGCTGGCGCCCGCCGCGCTATGACGGCGACGTGCTGCTGGTCGAGTCCGAGCTGGGCTCCCCCGGCGGAACGACGCCGCCCGGCGGCCTGGTGGCCGGGTGGGCGCCGTACGTGGGCGGGAAGCTGGAGTACCACGTGGTCCCCGGCGCCCACGCCACCATGGTGCTGGAGCCCTGGGTCGCCCCGGTCGCTCGCGCGGTCCGCGAAGCCCTCGCCCGGGTTGCGCCGACGGACAGCCCGACGGGCGCATCCACGACGGGCGAGTAAGCAGCGGGCTGTTGGAAAGGCTCGCCAGCCGCGCGATCGATGGCCCACGACATCGGGGCGGACGAGGGAATCCCTCGCCCGCCCCGTTTTCACGTGCCCGCCAGCCCCGCCGCGAAAGCGCCACCGCCACGACAGCGGTGCGGCCGCCTCAGGGCCGCGTCACGGAGCCTCGCCTGCGCGGTACCACTCCACGATCTCCGGGCGCCGCTCGGCGTTCCAGCTTCCCTCGCGCGCGATCAGCGCCTCGATCTCGGCCACCTCGCGCGGCGCGGCGGCGGTGATCCGCTCGGCGCCGCTGTCGGTGATGAAGTAGTTGTCCTCGATGCGCACGCCGATGTTCGCGTAGCGCCGCACCACCGGGCCCAGCTTCGCCCGCAGCGCGCGGTTGCGCGGGGTGTCGGGGAGGTAGTCGAGCACGTCGGCGCGCACGTAGATCCCGGGCTCGATGGTGAACGCGCTCCCCCGCGTGAAGCGCCCGCCGTACGGGGGATACGACACCTCGGGGTCGTGCACCTCCAGCCCGATCCCGTGCCCCACCCCGTGCATGAAGAACAGACTTGCCTGCGGGCAGCCGCCCTCCTTCTCCTCGCCGCAATCGTAGGTGGCCTGGGGCGACTCGATCAGCCCCAGCCGCGCCAGCCCCTGGGCGATCACGCCGGCCGCGGTCATGTGCAGCTCGACCAGGTTGCCACCGGGGCGCGCCTGCTGCTCGGCCGCCTTCTGCGCCGCCAGCACCACCTCGTACACCGCGCGCTGCTCGGGCGAGAAGCGGCCGCTCACCGGGATCGTGCGCGTCACGTCGGCCGCGTAGCCGCGGTAGCTCGCTCCGATGTCGATCACCACCACCTCGCCCGGCCGCATGAAGCGGTCGGCGGTGCGGTAGTGCAGCGTGGTGGAGTTGGGGCCGGAGCCCACGATGCTGCCGAACGACGGCCGGTCGGCGCCGTTGCGGCGGAAGGTGCCCTCGATCACCGCCTGCAGCTCGAACTCGTTCATCCCGGGGCGGATGGAGATCATCGCCTGGCGGTGCGCCAGCGAGGTGATCAGCGCCGCGCGGCGGATCTGGTCGAGCTCGGCGGGTGACTTGGACGCGCGCAGCGCATTGAGCTGCGCGTTGAGCAGCGTGATCCGGAGCTGCGGGTGCCCTTCCCGCACCGCGCCGGCGAAGTGGGCCTCGGCGTGCCGCCACTCGTCGTCGTCGCCGGGGAACTGCGAAAGGAGGTACAGCGTCCCCCCGCCGCCCAGCAGCGAATCGACCGCCGCGCGGAAGCCCGCCACGGGGCGTGCCGGGATCCCGGTGAGGCGCGTGGCCCCCTCGGCGCCCAGCCGGGTGCCGTCCCACAGCTCCCGGGCGGGGTTGCGCGGGAGGACGAAGAGAGTCTCGCGGACCTGCCCGCCCTTCTTCTCCATCACCAGCCGCGCGCCGGGCTCCGTCACGCCGGCCAGGTACTGCATCGGCGGCGTCTGCGCGAAACGGAGATAGCTGTCCGGCGGATCGTCGGCGCCGAACACCACCAGCACGCCGTCACCCATGCGCGCGGCCAGCGCACCCCGGCGGCGGGCGTACTCGTCGCGCGTCACCACCGCCGGCGCCGGCAGCGCGGGGGTGACGTACGGATCGCGGCTGGCGGCGAGGGCGGGCGCCGACTGCTGGGCCGCCGACGGCGCGGCCCACGCCAGGAGCATCGCCGCGAAAGCCGCGGCACGGGGAGGGAAGATCATCTCGGCAGGGGCAAGGAGGAGGATTGACACGGGCATCTGAAACGCGGAGCCTGGTGGACGGCTCCGTCCGCGCCGGATTGTAGCCGTCCCGCCGAGCCGCGGGCAACCGCGGCGCCGCGAACGCGGGGGTTTGCGGCGTCGAGATCGACGAAATGGAGCGCCACCGCTCGTCCCCCCGCGCTGCATGCGGCCTCGGCCGCCGGGAGCCGCGCCCTGGCCCAGGCGCCGCTGGACCGGGGCGCGGAGGCCGGGGTGGCCGCCCGCCGGGCATCGCGCCTCGTTCCCTACGCCGGACGCCGGACGCACGATCACGTTCCTGCCCACACGCGGCACAAGCGTCGCCCCACGCTGAGGATCGCAGCGAGGGCCCACTATGAAGTGTCGTCGTGAGGTGCGGAGATGCGCGGCTCGGAGGGTTCCCGCGGCAGCGCGCGGCCACGGCGGCCACCCGGCAAACGGCCGGGTGAAAGGATCGGCCCGCCGCGGGTTTCCGCCCCGCGAGGCCGGGTTCTGCAACGATGAAGGGAGGCGCGCCATGTCACTGGTACGCACCAGCCGCAACGCGGCACCGCTGGAAGAGGTCGCGCAGATGACCAACCGGCTGCGGCGGCTCTTCGAGAGCCCGTTCGACCTGGAGCTGTTCCCGCAGCCGGTGGGATGGATGCCGGCCGTGGACGTCACGGAAACGCCCGACGAGCTGCTGGTCACCGCCGAGCTCCCCGGGATGACCCGCGACAACGTGGAGATCTTCGTGGAGGCCAACCAGCTGACGCTCCGCGGGGAGAAGAAGGAGGAGCGCGCGGAGGACGACAAGGAGCGCAAGGTGCACGTGTGGGAACGCAGCTACGGCGCGTTCACCCGTTCCTTCATCCTGCCGCGCGAGATCGAGAGCGAGAAGATCCGCGCCGACTTCGCCGACGGCGTGCTGAAGCTGCACCTGCCCAAGACCGAGAAGGCCCGGGGCCGGAAGATCGAGATCAGCACGATGTGACGCGGGCAGCGTCGCCGGGCCGGCTCCCCGCCGGCCCGGCGTGCCCGTCCATGCACGCGGGATCCCGAGAAGGAGGTGGCCGATGTATGCCCGTGAGCTGATGAGTGCCGACCCGGTCTGCGTCACCCCCGGCGACCCGCTGCTGCGTGCCGCGGCCGCCATGCGCGACCTGGAGCTCGGGATGCTCCCCGTGGTGGACGGCCAGGAGACCCTGCGCCCGGTGGGGGTGATCACCGCCCGCGACATCGTGGTGCGCCACATCGCGGCCGGGCACGGACACACCTGCATCTGCGCGCACGTGATGTCACGCGCCCCCCTGATCACCGTGCACCCCGACGACGAGGCGGGCGAGGCGATCCGCAAGATGGCGGCGCACCGGGTCCGGCGCGTGCTGGTGGTGGAGCGCGATCGCCTGGTCGGCGTGATCAGCGCCTCCGACCTGCTGTCCCGCGATCGCCATCTCCCCCCGGACGCGGTGGGGAACGCGCTCCAGCAGATCTCCGAGCCGGCGCTGGCGGGGGTGTGAAGGGCCTGCCACGCGTCGTGCTCGGCGGTGGCCGCACCGAGGTGACGGCCGGCTTCGGCGTGACGACGGAGCCGTGAAGCGTCCGGCTGGCCGCCGGGCGCCGCTTTCCGGCCAGGGAACCCGGACGTGGCGGAGACGCGGATGCGCGCGATGATGTTCGATGGATCGGCACCGGCGCTACGGCTGTCCGACGTGCCCGTGCCGGACCCCGGCCCAGGGCAGCTCCGGCTGCGCGTCCGCGCGTGCGGCGCCTGCCGCACCGACCTCCACATCGTGGACGGCGAGCTCGCACGGCCCAAGCTGCCGCTGATCCCCGGCCACCAGATCGTGGGCGAGGTGGATGCACTGGGCGAGGGGGTGGCCGAGTTCTCGCCCGGCGGCCGCGTGGGCGTGCCGTGGCTGGGCTGGACGTGCGGCGAATGCCGGTACTGCCGCTCCGGCCGCGAGAACCTGTGCGAGCGGGCCCGCTTCACCGGCTACGACATCGACGGCGGGTTCGCGGAGTGGGCGGTGGCCGACGCCCGCTTCTGCTTTCCGATGCCGGGCGGCTACCCGGACCTGCAGGCCGCCCCGCTCCTCTGCGCGGGGCTGATCGGCTACCGCGCGCTCCGCCTGGCGGGCGACGGCGAGCGGCTGGGGATCTACGGCTTCGGCGCGGCGGCGCACATCCTCACCCAGGTGGCGGTGCACCAGGGGCGCACCGTCTACGCGTTCACGCGGCCGGGGGATGGCGACGGGCAGCGGTTCGCGCGCGAGATGGGCGCCGCGTGGGCCGGCGGCACCAACGAGCGTCCCCCCGGGGAGCTGGACGCCGCGATCATCTTCGCGCCCGCGGGCGAGCTGGTGCCCGTGGCGCTGCGCGCGGTGGGCAGCGGCGGCACGGTCGTCTGCGGCGGCATCCACATGAGCGACATACCGGCGTTCCCGTACGAGCTCCTCTGGGGTGAGCGCAGCGTGCGCTCGGTCGCCAACCTCA
>DASSJS010000171.1:0-4934 GCA_035691085.1 Longimicrobium sp. | reverse complement strand
CGCTCCGCTCGATCAGCTCCAGCTCGCCCTGGCCCACCGGCCGCCAGAGCACCGTCGTCTCTGGATCCTGCGTCAGATCATTCATCGATCGAATCGGTCGTGGGTGGATCCGCGAGATCGCACCGGCGGCTGAAGCCGCAGCAACAACGACGAAAAGCCTCGCAAACGGCGCGAGGCTTCTCCATGCGCGCCGACCGGAGCAGTAGCGGGCAGCCGGGCACACGCGCCGGCGGACTTTGTGTGGCCGTTGCCGCGGAGCCGCGGATTCATCCGCCCGGCCGGGACTCAGCCGCCGTGGACGACCTCGCCGGCGACGATCGTGCGCACGCAGCGCATGGAACGCAGCTCGTCGGGCGCGCAGGCGAGCGGGTCGGTGTCCCACGCGGCCAGGTCGGCGTCGTGGCCGGGGAGGAGGCGGCCCTGGCGCGCGGGAAGGCCGGCGGCGAGCGCGGGGCCCTCGGTGTACGCGCGCAGCGCCTGCGCGGCGGTAATGGCGTTCTCGCGATGCCATTCGCCTTCCGGACCTCCATCCCAGCCGACGCGCCTGACCGCGGAGAACAGGCCCAGGCGCGGGTCCACCGTCTCAACCGGCACGTCGCTCCCGAAGGCGAGCGTGGCGCCCGCCGCCAGCACCGGCGCGAAGGCGTAGGCGCCGCGCGACCGATGGTGACCCCAGTGCCGCTCGGCGGCGGGGATGTCGGTCATCAGGTGCACGGGCTGCATCGACGCGATCAGCCCTGAGCGGCCCACGCGCTCCCACAGATCCGGCGGGCAGAGCTGCAGGTGCTCGATGCGGTGCGGCATCGCGCGCGGCGCGGCGACGGAGGAGAGCACCTCCAGCGCCAGCTCCACCGCCGCGTCGCCGATGGCGTGCACGGTGGACGAGATCCTGGCGTCCGCGGCGCGCGTGACGTGGTGGCGGAACTCGTCGGGCGGCAACGTGTTGATGCCGCGGTTGGCCGATCCCTCGTACGGCTCGCGCATCCACGCCGTGCGCGACCCCAGCGCGCCGTCCAGGAACATCTTCACCCCGCCGATGCGCAGCCACTCGCCGCCGAAGCCGCTGCGCAGCCCCGATTCGATGGCCTGCGTGAGGCGGTTGAGCTGGATGGCCTGCAGCACGCGCAGCCGCAGCCGGCCTTCGTCCGCCAGCGCGGAGAAATCCTCCAGCCCCGTCACCTCCACGCTGTGCACGCCGGTCAGCCCGAGGGCGTGCAGCTCGGCCTGCGCGGCAAGGAGCGCGTCGCGTCGCTCGGCCAGCGTCTCCGCCGGGAGATGGCGCTCGGCCAGCGTCATCGCCTTCTCCAGCAGCACGCCGGTGGGCTCGCCGTCGTCGCCGCGGACGATCTGGCCGCCCTCGGGGTCCGGCGTGCCCGCGGTGATGCCGCAGACGCGCAGCGCCGCCGTGTTCAGCCACGCGCCGTGGATGTCGTGGCTCTGGAAGTAGCACGGCCGGCCCGCCGTCACCGCGTCGAGGTCCGCCGCGGTGGGGAGGCGCCCCCAGCGGTGCACGTCCCATCCGATGCCGCGCAGCCACCCGTCCCCCTCGCTCGCGGCGGCGCCGATCATCTCCAGCGCCCGGGGGATGCTGGCGGCGGCGTTCAGGTCCACGCGGCGCAGCGACAGCCCGTAGGTGGTGAGGTGCACGTGCGCGTCGGTGAGCCCGGGCGTCACCGTCGCGTCCCCGAGATCCTGGACCGATGCCCCGGCGCCGGCCCGTTCGCGGACTTGGTCGAACGCGCCGATGGCCGCCACGCGCCCGCAGCGCACCAGCAGCGCCTCGACCGGCGGATGGTCGCCCAGCACGTGGATGCGGCGGGCGCGAACAATCAGGTCGGGCGGAAGCGCATGCATCTCGGACGACTGCTGCGGGTACTGGTTGATTGCACATCGCATCGCACGGAGCGAGGACGATGGATGGGATCGCGGGGGGGCGGAAGATGCCGGGGTGGCGGGGGCGGCGCAATGGCGGCGGGAGCGGCGTCACCTGTCGTGGACGAGGGTTGGGACTGCCGCGTCAGATCAAACCCGCGGAAGATGGGGCAGTTCGCTCCGGCGGCCCCGCGAGGCCCTCTCCCGCGCGAGCTTCGCCGCGCTGCCCTCCCCCAAAAACTGCCTGGGGGAGGAGCGGGTCGGCGTGGCCTGCGGGCACTCGTGTGAGGCGCGGCGGCGGTGTTGTCGGAGGGGCGGGGCGGGGAGGCATCGGGGCGAGGCGGCGAGCATCGTCACGGGGCAGGGGGAGAGTCAGCAGCGATGTTCGAGGTCCGCCGCGGTGCGGACGAGCAGTCCGTGAAGCGTACTATCCGATGGTTCAGCGGCGGGGTTCAACCCGCCGTGGCTGAGCGGGCACCGTGCCTTGCTGCCGCGGAATCATTCACGGGCTCGTGGGTATACCTTTGTTCACGTCCCGCCCCGGTCGCATGGGCACCCACGTGACCACGGGTGTGGCAATTGCGGTCACCGGGCTTGCGATGTGACGGCCCGGCAACGACATTGGCGCGCTTTGGATTAACGGACCGGTGGAATGGAATACGAATACATCGACTCACCCGGGCAATTGCGCGAGGTGATCCAGCGGCTCAGAAACGAGCCCCTGCTGGGCGCCGACACCGAGGCCGCCGGATACCACCGGTACTTCGACCGGCTGAGCCTGGTGCAGCTCTCGTCGCGCACCGAGAACTTCCTGATCGACCCGCAGGCGGTGCCCGACCTGGCACCGCTGGCCGAGCTGTTCGCCGACCCCGCGGTGGAGAAGATCTTCCACGATGCCGACTACGACGTCCGCATCCTGGACCGTGACGCGGGGCTGGCCATCGCCAACCTGTTCGACACGCAGGTGGCCGCCGCCTTCCTGGGCGAGCGGTCGCTGGGGCTGGGGAACATCGCCGAGAAGTACCTGGGGCTCAAGCTGCCCAAGGAGCACCAGCGCGCCGACTGGGGCGAGCGCCCGCTGACCGAGGGGATGAAGCAGTACGCGGCCACCGACACCGCCCACCTCCCCGCGCTGCGCGACCGCCTGCGCGACGAGCTGGTGAAGCTGGGCCGCCTGCACTGGGCCGAGGAAGAGTTCCGCCGCCGCGAGGGCACGCGCTTCAGCGAGCCCGACGAGAGCCGCGAGTCGTGGATGAAGGTGAAGGGCGCGCGCGATCTGCCGCCCCGCGGCCTGGCCGTGCTCCGCGAGCTGTACGAGTGGCGCGAGGGCGTGGCCCGCGAGCAGGACCGCGCCACCTTCCGCGTGCTGGGCAACCAGCAGCTGATCGAGCTGAGCCTGAACCCGCCCTCGGGCATGGGCGCGCTGAAGAACGTGAGCGGCGTGAGCCCCGGGCTGGTGGACCGGCGCGGGCGCGACATCATGGCCGCCGTCGGCCGCGCCCTGGCCGTTCCCGAAGACGAGCTCCCGCGCTGGCCCCGCTCGCCGCGCTGGGAGCGCGACCTGGAGCTGGAGGCCCGCGTGGAGGCGCTCAAGGACGCGCGCAACCGCCGCGCCGACCAGCTGGGGCTGGACGCCGGCTTCGTCATGAGCCGCGCGCAGCTGGAAGAGGTCGCCCGGGCCCAGCCGCGCACGCTGGACGCGCTGGCCGCGGTCACGGGCGTGCGCAAGTGGCAGGTGGAGGCCGCCGGCGAGGCGCTGCTCAAGGCGTTGCGCTGACCTGATTCACATCCTCAACGAACCCGGAAACACGGGGTTTTAACGACGATGGCCGATACGATGGAATCCACCGTCCGCGAGCTGGCGGACAGCGCGGGGCGTACCTGGGTGGCGGTGGCCGTGGAGAGCAAGGTCGCGCACCTGAAGAGCGGCGCTACCCTCGCCTTTCGCCCGGCCGGCGAGCCCGATGCCGAGCCGGTGCGCAGCAACGTGGAGTTCAACTCCTTCAAGGCCGCGGAGTTCGCCATCCGCACCATGAGCGAGAAGGAAATCCACCGCCGCCTGAGCTGGGCCAAGACCGACGCGGGAATTCCCTGAACGGCAGAGTGCGAGAGTGCGAGAGTGCGAGAGTGAACGGCGGCGGGGCGGATGCATGTGCATCCGCCCCGCTTGCTTTTGAAGCCCGCGAAGGCGGACTGCGTGCCGTCGTAGGGGCGAGCTCACTCGCCTACTCGCGAGAATCCTCTCGTCCCGCCTACTTCCCCTGCTCGATCGCCTTCTTCGCGATGCGGTCCACCAGGCGCGGCGCGAGGAGCTTGAGCTTCGCGCCGATCTTGCCGCGCAGCGTCATGATCACCTCGCGCTTCCGCTTCGCGGCGGCGTCGATGATCTGGCGGGCGCACTCCTCCGCCGTCATCACCTCGGCCTCGCGCACGGGGCTGTTTCCCTCGCCCAGGGGGCGGCCGTCGGGGCCGTAGGCGCGCTCGCGGATCTCGGTGGCCACGAAGCCGGGGAACACCTGCGTCACCGTGATCCCGCTGTCTTCCAGCTCGATGCGGATGGTGTCGAAGAAGCCCGCCGCCGCGTGTTTGCTGGCCGCGTAGCCGCTGCGCGTGGGCACGCCCGTCTTCCCCGTCAGGCTGTTGACCGCCACGATCCGCCCGCGGCTCTTCTTCAGATGCGGGAGCGCGTAGAACGTGGGGTACACGCTGCCGAGGTAATTGACGCGCATGATCCGCTCGAACGGGGCCAGGTCGGTCATCTCGTCGAAGCGCGCCCACATCCCGATCCCCGCGTTGTTCACCAGCGTGTCGATGCGCCCGAATTCCGCCGCCGCGCGCTCGATCAGCGCGCGGCACTGCGCCTCGTCGCCCACGTCGGTGGGCACGGCGATCGCCTTCGCCCCGAGCGCGCGGCAGGCGGCGGCGGTTTCGCCGAGCTTCGCCCCGTCGCGCGCGGCAAGAACCAGCCGCGCGCCCTGGGCGGCCAGCTGCAGCGCCATCTGGTGGCCGATGCCCGCGCTGGCGCCGGTGAGCACCACCACGTTCTCGCGGAAGGGTGCGCC
>DASSJS010000170.1:0-8013 GCA_035691085.1 Longimicrobium sp. | reverse complement strand
GGCACCCGGTGGTCACCGACAATACCGACGCGGCGGCGGTGCTCAAGTGGGCGGTGATCGAGATGGAGCGGCGCTACAAGCTCCTCTCCGCCAACGGCGTGCGGAACCTGACCGACTTCAACAACCGCGTCGACTCCGGCGTGCCGATGCGGGACCCCGACGCGCCCAACGACGACGAGGAGGCGGAGAAGGCCGGCTTCGGGCCGTACGACCGCGGCAAGCTGCCGTACATCGTGGTGATCATCGACGAGCTGGCCGACCTGATGATGACCGTGCAGGGCGAGGTGGAGAAGCCGCTGGCGCTGCTGGCGCAGAAGGCGCGCGCCATCGGCATCCACCTGATCCTGGCCACGCAGCGCCCGTCGGTGAACGTGATCACCGGCCTGATCAAGGCCAACTTCCCCAGCCGCATCGCCTTCCGCGTGTCGAGCAAGGTCGACAGCCGGACGATCCTGGACCAGAACGGCGCCGACGCGCTGCTGGGCAACGGCGACATGCTGCTGCTGCCGCCGGCCAGCAACGAGGCCGTGCGCATGCAGGGCGCCTACCTCAGCACCGACGACACCGAGCGGCTGATGGGGTGGTACGAGGCGCAGAAGAAGCTGCGCGACGAAGCCGCCGTGGCCGCCGGCATCCCCGTGGACGACCTGCGCCGCGAGGACGACATCCTGGAGGTGGTCCGCGCCCACGAGGGAGAGGGCGACGAGCTGGAGCCCGCCGACGATCCGTCGGAGCGCGACAAGCTCTTCCGCGAGGCGGCCATGCTCTGCGTGCAGCACCAGGGCGGCAGCACGTCGCTGCTGCAGCGGCGGCTGCGCATCGGCTACGGCCGCGCCGCGCGCATCATCGACCAGCTGCACCTGGCCGGCGTCCTGGGCCCCCCGGATGGTTCCAAGCCCCGCGACGTCCTGGTCGACATCATCGGCCTCGACATGATCGCGCCGGACGATTGAGGCGTGCCCCACGACAATGGATGATTCGGACGATTTCGTAATCACGCGGCTCCGGCCGGAGCCGTGCGAAGACGTAACGATCAAGATCCGGGTAAAGGCGATGCTCGCAATCCGCGAAATCGCGGAGGAGCGCGACATGTCGGTCGAGGCGCTGTTGCGGTACTACATCGGGTTTGGCGTGCGCGAGGACATCTCCCGCAGATGGACCGAGCGCCAGGGAGCAGAGGGCACCTCCACGCCGGCCTGAACCGCTGAATTCTCGCGGGAAGATGCGACTGAAGTCGCCGCTACAACTGCACACAGTCCGCCTTCGCGGACTTCGGTCGCGACGGCAGCTTACCGCAACACCTCCCACCTGACTCAACTGGAGAACCATTCTATGGCCCGACGCGTCTTCATCTCGTACAAGTTTACCGATCGTGAGGTGGCTCACACCGTCCACAATTTCTTCCAATACCAGAGCGGCAAGTGCGATGGCGAGGCGGTGTTCGTAACGGAAGACGTTGGATCAGAGGGTGAGACCGCCATCAAGGCAGAGATCAAGCGCGTGATGGAGACGTGTCACATTGTGCTTTTCGTGGTCGGTGACAACAGCCACAACAGTCCATGGATCAACTACGAGGCTCAACTCGCACGCAACTGGAAGAAACCCATGCTTGCGGTGCAAGCGAGCGGAACCAACGGCGGAGTACCGAATGAGATTGCTGATCAGGTTGATGAGGTAGAATGGAGCCAGAGCACCCTTTGCAGCGCATTGAACGCGCTCAAGCCGTAATCCTCCACTTTCTTCAACCCCAAACACCGCTCTTCATGTCCACGAACTCCAACGTCCGTCCCCTCGACGCGAACATCCTGCGCCTTGTCCGCTATGCGATGATCATGGCGATGCTGGTGTTCGTCGGTGTGACGTACTTCGTGCACTCCAACGCGCAGCCGCCGGTGGAGCCGTCGCAGAGCCTGCCCACGTTCCGGCTGATCGGGTTCGCGATGGTGGCGGGGGCGATCGTGGCGCTGGCGGTGCTGCGCGGGGTGCGGCAGCGCGCGCCGGTGGAGCGGCGCGGCACGCTGGGGCTGATCGGCTCGGCCATCGCCGAAGGGGCGGGGATGTTCGGCGGCGTCTACTACTTCCTGGGCGGCGGGCTCGACGTGTTCGCGGCCGCCATCGTGGTGTTCCTGGCCAGCTGGGCGGTCCTCCCGGCTGATCCGGAAGCGGTATAGGCGTCTCACCCAAGCTTCCCATCTCCCGATCCTCCTGAGCCGATGACCGAACCCACGCTCGCTCTTCCGGCGGACGCCGCGGCAACCGACGAGGCCACCGGCGCCCCCCGGCTGGCGCGGCGGCTGGGGGTGTTCGACGCCACGATGATCGTGATGGGCGGGATCATCGGGTCGGGGATCTTCGTGAACCCGCACGTGGTGGCGCAGCGGGTGCACTCGCCCGCGTTGATCGTGGGCGCGTGGGTGCTGGGCGGCGTGATCGCGCTGGCCGGCGCGTTCGTGTGGGCCGAGCTGGCGGTGCGGCGGCCGCAGGTGGGCGGGCAGTACGCCTACCTGCGCGATGCCTATCACCCGGCCGTGGCGTTCGTCTACGGCTGGGCGCTGCTGCTGGTGATCCAGACGGGCGGGATGGCCGCCGTGGCCGTGACCTTCGCCCGCTACTTCCGCGAGATCACCCACGTGCCGCTGGGTGAGCCCGCGGTGGCCGCATTGGCGCTGGGCATCCTCGTCGCGGTGAACTGCGTGGGCGTGCGCGCGGGGAGCACGGTGCAGAGCGCGCTGATGGTGCTCAAGATCGTGGCGATCCTCGCCCTCGTTGCCGCCGGGCTGTTCTTCGCGGGCCGGCCGGAGGTGTCCGCCGTCCCGGCCGCGGCGGCGGGGCGCGACTCGCTCCTCTCCTTCGCCGCGGCGATGACGCCGGTGATGTTCGCGTTCGGCGGATGGCAGACGGCCAGCTTCGTGAGCGCCGAGATGCGCGACCCGCGGCGCGACCTTGCCCGCGGCCTGCTGATCGGCGTGCTGGGCGTGATCGCGCTGTACGTGGCGGTGAACGTGGCGTGCGTCCTTGCCCTCGGGCCGGCCGGGCTGGCGGCGGAGGGCGCGCCGGCCACGGCGGTGATGCGCGCGGCCTTCGGCCCCCGCGGCGCCGCGCTGATCGCGGTGGGGATCGCCATCTCCACCCTCGGCTTTCTCAGCCAGTCGATGCTCACGGCGCCGCGGGTTTACTTCGCCATGGCGCTGGACGGGGTGTTCTTCCGGCGCGTGGCGTACGTGGACCCGCGCACGCGCGCGCCGGTGGTGGCCATCGCGCTGCAGGGCGTGCTGGCGCTGGCGATCGCGCTCACCGGCAGCTACGAGCAGATCCTGAACTACGTGGTGTCGGTCGATTTCATCTTCTTCGGCCTGACGGCGGGTGCGATCTTCGCCTTCCGCCGAGGCGCGGAGCGGAGCGAGGGGTGGAGCGTGCCGGGGCATCCGTTCACCACCGCGCTGTTCATCGTGGCGTGCGTGCTGATCGTGGCCACCACCCTCTACAAGTATCCCGCGAACAGCGCCATCGGGCTGGCGATCATGCTGGCCGGCATCCCGGTCTACTACATCTGGAGCCGGCGGGCGCGTCTCGCATCCACGACGACGTCCTGAGCGCATGGTTCGCAACTGCGTGAACACGGAGCCACGGAGAGCACGGAGGCCACGGAGAACTGCCGCAGTTCTCCGTGGCCTCCGTGTTCTCCGTTGCTCGCGCGAAGCGCCCCCCGCAGTTTGGATGACGCCGCACACACACGACTGTCCACACCCGCTGTGACGACCAGACCGAGCGAGGAGTGATCATGGACGGAGACGCACGGCAGTTCGGCTCGGAATACCTGCGCTGGGCCAAGACGCATCCGCCGGCGAAGTACGACCTCACCTCCAGCGGTCTGCCCTTCCTGAAGCTGAAGAACCTCCCCGTGAAGCTGCGCCGCCTGGAGCTGAGCGGGTCGGGCGGCTACGGGCACCCGCCGCTGATCGAGGCGATCGCCGAGCGCTACCGCGTGCCGCGCGAGAGCGTGGTCACCGCGATGGGCACGTCGATGGGGAACCACCTGGTCATGTCGGCACTGCTGCGGCCGGGCGACGAGGTACTGATCGAGTTCCCGGCGTACGATCCGCTCCCGTCGCTCGCGCGTCAGCTCGGGATCGGCGTGCGCTACTTCCCCCGGCGCGCGGAGGATGGGTTCCGCATCGATCCGCACGCGGTGGCGCGGGCGATCACCAACCGCACGCGGCTGATCGTCATCACCAACCTGCACAACCCCAGCGGCGCGCTGACGGATGACGACACGCTCCTGCACGTGGGCGACCTGGCGCGGCGGGCGGGCGCGCGGGTGCTGGTGGACGAGGTGTACCTGGACGCGCTCTTCGAGGCGCAGCCGCGCACCGCGTTCCACCTGGGCGACACGTTCATCGTCACCAGCAGTTTGACCAAGGTGTACGGGCTGAACGGGCTGCGCTGCGGCTGGGTGTTCGCCGAGCCGGCGCTGGCGGAGCGGATGTGGCGGCTGGTGGAGCTGTACATCGGCCACGGGGCCATGCCGGCCGAGCTGCTGGGGCTGGCCGCGCTGAAGCACCTGGACGGCATCGCCGCGCGCTCGCGCAAGCTGCTGCGGCGCAACGGCGACGCGCTGAACGCCTTCTACCAGGGCCGCGACGACCTGGAGTGGATGCCGTACGAGCACGGCACCGTCTCGTTCCCCCGGCTCCGCTCGGGCGCCGCTGCAACCCTCTGCCGCCTGCTGGAGACCAAGTACGACACGGCCGTGGTGGACGGCGCCTTCTTCGGCATGCCGCAGCACTTCCGCATCGCGCTGGGGACGAAGCCCAAGCGTTTCGCCGCCGGGCTGGAGCGCCTGGGGGCCGCGCTCGACGAGCTCCGCGGCGACCCGTTGCCGTCCACGACCGATGCCGCGCCGGTCAGCGACGCAACGCCGGAGAATGATGCCGCGCCGGTCGTGGACCAGCGGGTGGCCGAACTCTTTCCCGCCGCGTGACACAAGGCCCGTCGCGCGGCTTGCGGTCCCATCATCCTCCAACCCGAACGCCCATGACCCGCACCTTCGTGATTCTCGCCGCCCTCACCATCGGGGTCGCCGCGGTGGCCGGCGCGCAGGAGCAGCAGCAGCCACAGGCGCCGCTGCGCGTGGCCGCCAGCAGCTACGCCACGGTGGAGGTGCACCTGAACTCGCGCCGCATCGGCAACGAGTGGTACGAAGAAGACGCCAGCCTGAGCGGCCCGTCGCGCATCGCCATCAGCTACGGCCAGCCGCACGCGCGGGGGCGGGCGGTGGAGGGCGGGCTGGTGCCGCGCGACACGGTGTGGCGCTTCGGGTCGAACCAGTCCACCACGCTGCACACCGACCTGGACATCACGCTGGGCACCCTCAAGCTCCCGCGCGGCGATTATTCGCTGTACATGCTGTACACCGGGAGCGCGTGGCAGCTGATCGTGAACCGCGCCACCGGCCGCTGGGGCACCGACCGCGACGCCGCGCAGGACCTCGGCCGGGTAACGCTGGCCAGCCGCACGCTGGCCGAGCCCGAGGAATCGCTCACCATCTACCTGGTCCCCAACAGCCAGCGCCCGCGCAGCGGCTACGCCGACCTGGGCGGCACCCTGCGCATCAAGTGGGGCCGCACCGAGCTCACCGCGCCGTGGACGATCGACCGGTAGATTTGGGTAAGCCCATGCCCCGCAGCTGGTTGGATGTCATCCTGAGGCCGGCCGCACTGTCACCGCGCGGCGACAGGCGCCCGCAGGCCGAAGGATCTGCCGCTGGTTGATGCGACACACTGGCCGGGGCGCTCCGTCGGCGATGGATCCTTGGCGCCGTGTGTTGGGCTGGACCGCTGGCCGGCGGCTGAAGCCGCAGCAACAACTACGAAAAGCCTCGCGAACTGCGCGAGGCTCGACTGCTCGTGGCGGCATCGCGGTTCGATCACCCGCATGGTCCTCCGAGCGAGGCGGATGCACGATTACGTCCGGGGAAGTGGCGGGGAACGGCGGTTGCACGAGGAGGGTACGGGAGGGCATGAATCGCACACTGAACGCGACTGGATTCCTGATGACGGATAGATTTTTCGGCAGGGCCGCGCTGGCGCTGATCCCGCTCGCCCTGGCGGCGTGCGGAGGGGGGCGCGAATCGTCGGCTGACGCGCCGAGCAACGTGGCGGTGAACACCCAGCGCCGCGGCGAACGCGTCGTGGCTGGCGGCGGCGACACCGCGGCCGCCGTGACCGCCGCCACCACGAGCCCGGCCGGGGATGCGGCGCCCGGCACGCCCGCCCCCATCGGCGTGGGCACGGCGGAGCCCGCCGGCAGCGGCGCGGCGCCGTCGGCGATGACGCCCGTGCGCGGCAGGCAGGACGCGAACGAGATCCTGCGGCGGGTGGAGCAGACCGCCGCCGGGGTGCGCACGCTGGAGGCGGACTTCGTGCAGACACTGCGGGTGCCGCTGCTCGACACCAACCGCACCAGCACCGGGAAGCTGTACCAGCGCAAGCCCGACCGCTTCCTGATGCGCTTCACCGACCCCGCGGGCGACGTGATGGTGGCCGACGGGCGGCACTTCTGGATCTACTATCCCAGTTCCGACCGCACGCAGGTGATCCGCACCAGCATTGCCGAGGGGGGCGAGCAGGCCGATTTCCAGCGCCAGTTCCTGAGCAACGCCACCGCGCGCTTCGTGGCCACGCTGAACGGCGAGGAGACGGTGGCCGGGCGGCAGACCTACGCCCTCACCCTCGTCCCCAAGCGCGAGAGCCCGTACAAGGTGATCCGCATCTGGGTGGACAAGGAAGACAACCTGGTGCGCCGCTTCGAGATGACCGAGGAGAACGACTCGGTGCGCCGCGTGGAGCTGCGCAACCTGAGGGTGAACCAGCCCGTGAACGACGCGCTGTTCACCTTCACCCCGCCCGCCGGGACGCAGGTGATCGACCAGTAGCCGCCGTCCAGCCTGCGGACGCACGAAGAAGCCCCCGCCGGGAACCAGTCCCGGCGGGGGCTTCTCATCTTCGGTGGACGGGCGGGGCTATGCCTGCCCCGGCCCGCGCTGGCCGCTGCCCAGCCACACGCGCAGCTTCTCGAGGAAGGCGCGGATGTCCACCGGCTTCAGTACCATGTCGCTGCACCCGGCCTGCAGCACCGACTCGCGCGCGCCCTCCATGGCGGTGATGGCGATGATGGGCACCTCGCCGAACGCCGGGTCGGCGCGCAGCATGCGGGTGGCGGCGAAGCCGTCCACCTCGGGCATCATCATGTCCATCAGCACCAGGTCAGGGCGCTGGGCGAGCGCAACCTCCACCGCCTGCGCGCCGTTGCCGGCCACGGCCACGCGGTAGCCCAGCGCCTCCAGCAGCGTCTGCAGGGCGTCGCGGCTGTCCTCGTGGTCTTCGGCGATCAGCACCAGCGGCGGGTTGTCGGCGTCGGCGCGCGGCGGAACGTACGTGCTCAGCCGGGGCGGCGAGAGCTCACGCGGGTCGGAACGCACGGGCGGTTCGCTGGCCAGAAGCGGAGAAAGCATCGGAGCACAGGGAGAAAACGGGCGAACGGCCGGGCGAGGGCTTCGCTGCGGATCTTGCGGCATGCAACGCAAGAGACGTACCGAAACCTGACCGAAATGAAATCAGCGCGCGATGGCGCTCTGGCGCGGCAAGCGACGCCGCGGTTATGATCCGGCCCGCTCCCTCACCCTTTCCGCACCGCCCTTTCATGCCGCAGATGCAGCTCACCCGCAGGGTCCGCTTCAGCGCCGCGCACCGCTATCATCGCCCCGATTGGAGCGAGGAGCGGAACCGCGAGGTGTTCGGCCCGTGCAGCAACCCGCACGGCCACGGGCACGACTACCTGCTGGAGGTGACGGTAAGCGGCGAGGTGGACCCCGTCACCGGCTTTTCGGTGGACCTGGGATTTCTCGATCGCGTCCTCCGCGAGCAGGTGCTGGAGCCGCTGGACCACCAGCACCTGAACCACGTGGTCGCCGAGTTCGCGCCCGGCGGAAAGATCCCCACCAGCGAGAACATT
>DASSJS010000169.1:0-11223 GCA_035691085.1 Longimicrobium sp. | reverse complement strand
CCTTCACCAGCGCCGCCGACTCCAGGTCGTTGGGCAGCGCGAGCTGCGCGAGCGCCACCACGCCGATGATGGCGGCCACCGCGCGGGTGAACACCGGCACCCCGGCGCGGCCACGGGGAAGCCGGCGCGCCTCGTCCACCTCGGCGGCGAACTCGGCGGCCGTGATGCGGCGCACCTGGCGGTAGTCCAGCAGCGAGCGGCCGAACCAGATCACCGCCACCAGCAGCAGCAGGGGCGGCCCGCCGCGGCTGGCCGCCGGCTGCTGCAGCCACCCCAGCCCGCCCACGAGTGTGGCCAGCGCGGCCAGGAAGCCGGTGGCTTTCACCTGCTCCCACGCCTTCTCGCGCGCCGGCGCGATCAGCCGCTCGAAGATCCACGGCACCTGGTACGGTTCGACCACGCCGCCGCTCTCCGGCGTCCACACGCCCCGCGGCGGCGGCCTGGACAGGGCCGCCTCCAGCAGCGTGTCACGGTCGGTGCTCACCGGCTGCCCGTCTGCCGTCACGTAGCCGTAGTCGGACAGCGGCCGAAAGCGGGCCGGCGCCTCGGAAAGCACGTCGTCAGGGACGTACACGTCGTCCGCCCCGTCGCGGGGCGATGCGTCGCCGGGCGCGGGGACGCGGGGTGCGGATGGATCCAGCTTGCCCGTCCTTTGGGTTCGGGACGATGGGATCGGCGCGCGCGGCCCACCTCCACCCGCGCGTCGATCGCCCGACGGAAGCTACGACGATCGGCGGACGGATACTACACCGCGCTTGTCGCGGCGGGTTCAGCGGCGCAGATTCGGATCTTCCCCCCTGCACGCCCACCCCGCACCGCCCCCGCCGTGCCGTCCACCGCGCCGCCCGCCGATCCGTCCGTCCATCGCGCCGATGGGGGGCGTCCGTCCCTGGTGCGCGGGCTCACGCTGCTGGGCACCGTGGCGCTGGTGGTGGGGAACATGGTGGGGACCTCGGTCTACACGCTCCCCGCGTCGCTGGCGCAGGCGGTGGGGCCGCTGGGGATCGTGGCGTGGGGCGTCACCGCGGCGGGGTACCTGTTCGTGGCGCTGGTCTATGCCAGCCTGGGCACGCGCTACCCGCTCACCGGCGGCCCGTACGTCTATGCGCGCGAGGCGTTCGGCGACTTCGCCGGTTTTCAGGCGGTGTGGAGCTACTGGATCAGCACGGTGGTGGGGAACGCCGCCATCGTCACCGCCGTGGTCGGCTACGCGGTGGGCTTCTCGCGGCCGCTGGCGGAAAGCACGCCGCTGCAGTTCGCGCTGGCGCAGGCGCTGCTCTGGGCGCTGTGCCTGCTGAACGTGCTGGGCATCCGCCAGAGCGCGCGGCTGCAGGTGGCGGTGATGTGCGCCTGCACCCTTCCCATGCTCTTCGTCTCGCTGGCCATGCTGCCGCACGCGCGGGCCGCGCACTTCACCCCGTTCGCGCCGCACGGGTGGGGGGCGCTGGCGGTGGGCGCGGCGCTGGTGGTTTGGGCGTACTCCGGCGTGGAGAGCGCCACCGTCCCCGCCGAGGAGGTGCAGCAGCCGGGGCGGACGATCCGCCGCGGCACGCTGGCGGGGTACGCGCTGGCGACGGTGATCTTCCTCGTTGCCGCCGTGGCCGTGACCGGCGCGCTCCCCGCGGCCGAGATCGCCTCGTCCGCGCGGCCGATCGCGCTGGCGGCCACGCGCACGCTGGGGCCGGCGGCGGGCGCCTTCATCGGCGCGGCGGCCATCGCGGCGGGGATCGGGACGCTGAACGGGTGGATCCTGATGGCGGGGCGCATCCCGCTCACCGCGGCGCGCGACGGGATCTTCTTTCGCGCGCTGGGGCGGGTTCACCCGCGCTTCGGCACGCCGCACGTGGCGCTGGTGGCGGGGACGGCGGTGGCCAGCGCGATGCTGCTGATGTACTTCGCCAAAACGCTGCTGGGCGTGTTCAACTTCATCGTGCTGCTGTCGGTGCTGCTCACGCTGGTGCCGCACCTGTACGCCGCCGCCGCCGAGCTGATGCTGGCCCGCCGCGACCCCGCCCGCTACACCCCCGCCGAGCGCCGCCGCGCGCACTGGGTGGCGCCCATCGCCTTCGCCTTCCTCCTCTACACGGTGTACGGCGTGGGCGCCGGCGTGGTGCTGTGGGGTTTCCTGGCGCTCCTGGCCGGCATGCCGCTGTACATCTGGTTCGCCACGCGGCCGGCGGAAGAGTCGGCAACGGGAGAATGAACGACGGAACGCTTCGATGCGGAGGAACGGCGGGCGGCGTCGCGGGACGGCGCCGGGGAGGAGGGCGGCGTTGGGGGTGCTCCCGATATGCGAGTGAACTCGCCGCTACAACGGAACACAGTCCGCCTTCGCGGACTTCAGCGGCAACAACGACACGACCCCTCTCGTTCGCCGAGAAGGGTCGTTGCCGTTGAACGCACTCGCGCACTCACGCACTGGCGCACCGGTTCAGCAGTGCCCGCCCCCGCGCCAACCCTAGAACTCCCCCCGCAACAACTTCTCGATCAGCTCGTGCACCCGCAGATCCGCATACGGATCGGGGTCGGGCTGGGGGGGCGGCGGGTTCCAGTCGCGGCGGTTGTACAGCCACATCCGGTTCACGGCGAAGTCCATCAGCATCTTGCGGAAGCGGCTCCCGAAGGCCGGGTCGCGGTCGATCTTGGCGTCGATGTCGGCGCGGGGCACGGCCAGCAGCACGCTGTCCACCACGGCCAGCACCGAGGCGCCGGGCGGCGAGCCATTGATGTAGCTCATCTCGCCCAGCAGCTCGCCCGCCCCGGCGCGCAGCATGTCGGGGTCGTTCATCGCCTGTGACGACACGCGGAACTCGCCGTCCAGCACCACGTAGAGGTGCTCGGGGGTGACCCCCTCGGTGATCACCCGGTCGCCGGCACGCACGTGCATCTGCACGCCGTGCTCCTGCAGCCAGCGCGCGTCCTCGTCCCCGATCTCATTCAGGTACGGAGGTACGCTGGGCACGTGGACTCCTGGTGGGGGAAAGCGGTATGGCACGGCGGGCGGTCCAGCGAGGAATTGGACGCTTCATGGCCAGGGGGTGACGTTAATGTCCGGCTCCCTCAGCGTCAATCCGGCGCCGTGCGCCACCGCGCGCATTTGGCCCTTTTACGACACCAAGCGAGTGGGCTTCGTCACATTTGGACAAACCGTCAACAAGGGGCATGCCCACATGGTTCCGGCGGGTGCTCGGAAGGAATGGCGCCCGGAGTGGCAACCAGCTCCCGCCACATCGCGATGGACGTGGCATCGGCCCCCAGCAACGGCGGCGGGGCCCGCCGGGAGCGCTCCCGGCGGACCCCGCAACCCTCCCGGGCCGCGGCCTCAGGCCGCGAACTGCGCCTGCTCGGTGCTCCCGGTGAGCGCGGACGTCGAAGCCTCGCCGCCGGTCACCGTCATCAGCACCTTGTCGAAGTAGCCGGCGCCCACCTCGCGCTGGTGCTTGGTGGCGGTGTAGCCGTCGGCCTCGCGCGCGAACTCCTGGTCCTGCAGCGCCACGTACGCCGTCATCCCCTCCTCGGCATACGCCTTCGCGAGCTCGAAGGTGTGCAGGTTGATCAGGTGCCACCCGGCCAGCGTCACGAACTGGAACTTGTACCCCATCGCGTTCAGCTCCGTCTGGAACTTCGCGATGGTGTGCGCGTCGAGGTTCTTCCGCCAGTTGAAGGAGGGCGAGCAGTTGTACGCCAGCATCTTCCCCGGGAACTGGGCGTGGATGCCGTCGGCGAAGCGGCGCGCCTCGTCCAGGTCCGGCGTGCTGGTCTCGCACCACACCAGGTCGGCGTGGGGCGCGTAGGCCAGCCCGCGGGCGATGGCCGCGTCGAGCCCGCTGCGCACGCGGAAGTACCCCTCGGCCGTGCGCTCGCCGGTGCAGAAGGCGCGGTCGCGCTCGTCCACGTCGCTGGTGAGCAGCGCGGCGCTGTCGGCGTCGGTCCGCGCCACGAGGACGGCCGGCACGTCGGCCACGTCGGCGGCCAGGCGGGCGGCGATCAGCGTGCGGATGAATTGCGACGTGGGGACCAGCACCTTCCCGCCCAGGTGGCCGCACTTCTTCTCGCTGGCCAGCTGGTCTTCGAAGTGCACCCCGGCGGCGCCCGCCTCGATCATGCTCTTCGTGAGCTCGAAGCCGTGCAGCGGCCCGCCGAAACCGGCCTCGGCGTCGGCCACGATCGGCACCATCCAGTCACGCTTCGTCTCCCCCTCGCCCTCGCACCACTCCACCTGGTCGGCGCGCATCAGCGCGTTGTTCAGGCGCCGCACCACCGCGGGGACCGAGTTGGAGGGGTACAGGCTCTGGTCCGGATACGTCTGCCCCGAGAGGTTGTTGTCGCCCGCCACCTGCCACCCGGACAGGTAGAGCGCCTCGAGCCCCGCCTTGACCATCTGCACCGCCTGCGCGCCGGTCAGCGCGCCGAAGGTGCGCACGGGCGCGTCCTGGTGCAGCCGCTTCCACAGCGTTTCGGCGCCCTGCCGCGCGAGGGTGTGGTCCACCCGTACGCTCCCGCGCAGCCGCACCACGTCGGCGGCGGTGTAGCCGCGCTGGACGCCCTCCCAGCGGCCGTCGGTCAGCCACTGGATCTCCAGCTCGCGCACCTGCTGTTCGAAGCTCTCCCGGCTCATCGGCTCCCCCGTTGGTTGTGTCTCTTCAGTCGATGAATGCCCCGTGTCCTTCAGCCCAGGAGCTGGTAGGCCGGGATGGTCAGGAACTCGGTGAAATCGTCTCCCAGGACCAGGTCGTCCAGGAGCTTGACGGCGCGGTCCAGGTCGGCGGTGTCGCCGCCGCGGCCGCCCTTCAGCTTCTCCACCTCCTCGTCGCGCAGGCGGGTGTACACGTCGGGGGTCATCACCCCGGCGCCGCTGATGGGGGTGCGGTGGCGGATCCACTGCCAGAGCTGGGCGCGGCTGATCTCTGCGGTGGCGGCGTCTTCCATCAGGTTGTTGATGGCCACCGCGCCGTTCCCCTTGAGCCACGCCTCCATGTACTGCAGCGCCACGCTGATGTTGAGCCGGATCCCCCCCTCGGTCACCTCGCCGCCGGGGATGCCGCAGGTGATCAGCTCGCGCGCCTGCACCCGCACCTCCTCACGCAGCACGTCCTTCTGGTTCGGCCGGTCGCCGAGGTGCTTGTCGAACACCTCCTTCGCCACGGGGACCAGGTCGGGGTGCGCCACCCAGGTGCCGTCGAAGCCCTGCCGGGTCTCGCGCTCCTTGTCCTCGGTCACCTTCGCCAGCGCGGTGCGGTTGACCTCGGCGTCGCGGCGGCTGGGGATGAAGGCGGCCATCCCGCCCATGGCGTGCGCGCCACGCTTATGGCAGGTCTGCACCAGCAGCTCGCAGTAGGCCTTCATGAAGGGAACCGCCATGGTCACCTGCACCCGGTCGGGCATCACGGCCTCGTCGCGGTTGCGGAACTTCTTGATCAGGCTGAAGATGTAGTCCCACCGGCCGGCGTTGAGACCGGCGGCGTGGTCCTTCAGCGCATGGAGGATCTCGTCCATCTCGAACGCGGCCAGGATGGTCTCGATCAGCACCGTGGCGCGGATGGTTCCCACCGGGATCCCCAGCCGCTCCTGCGCGGCCACGAAGATCTCGTTCCAGAGCGCGGCCTCCAGGTGGCTCTCCATCTTGGGGAGGTAGAAGTACGGCCCGCTCCCGCGCTCGATCAGCTCCCTGGCGTTGTGGAAGAAGTAGAGCCCGAAGTCGAAGATCGACGCCGAGACCGGCTCGCCGTCCACCGTCATGTGCCGCTCCACCAGGTGCCAGCCGCGCGGGCGTACGATGAGCACGGCCAGCTTCTCGTTCAGCGCGTAGCTCTTCCCCTCGGGGCTGGTGAACGAGAGGGTGCGGCGGATGGCCTTCTGCAGGTTGTCCTGCCCCTCGATCACGTTGCGCCAGGTGGGGCTGAGCGCGTCCTCGAAGTCGGCCATGAAGCAGCTGGCGCCGGAGTTGAGCGCGTTGATCACCATCTTGGCGTCCACCGGCCCGGTGATCTCCACGCGCCGGTCCTGCAGGTCGGGCGGGCAGGGGCCCACCTTCCAGCCGGCCTTGCGCACGTCTTCGGTGGCGTGCCAGAAGTCGGGGAGCGCGCCGGAGTCGATCAGGTCCTGCCGTTCGGCGCGGCGCTCCAGCAGCTCCACGCGGCGCGGGTTGAAGCGGCGGTGCAGGGTGGCCACGAACTCCACCGCCTCGGGCGTAAGCACCCGCTCGCACGCCTCGATGTCTTCGCAAAGGAAGGTCACGCCTTCCACGTCGTTCGCGCTCGCGGAGATCATTCGCTCCTGTCCGGTCTCTGGTATCCGCCATCCACCGCCCGCCCCGCACGGTGCGCCGGCGTGGGGCGCGTGGAAGGCACGCGCACGCCACGCTTCAACCGCATGTATAGCAACGATGCTGCCATGAATCCCGCTCATCCAGAGCCATACGGCGCCGCCGCCGCTTCTTGTCTGGCAGGGCCGCTACCCGATCGGGTAGGCACGGGGTGGGAGATTGCCCGGACATTTGGCCAGAGACTGAGCAAAATCGCGAGGGACGCGGCCGAATCACGCGCCGGGCAAACCCGGTGATGACCGGAGACCGCACCGGCGGCTGAAGCCGCAGCAACAACAACGAGAAGCATCGCAAACCGCGCGAAGGCTCCACCGCGACATTTCTCGGCACGCAGAGGGATGCGGCCGCGACGGAGTTCACGGTGGCGGTTCACCTCCCCCAGGCAGTTTTGGGGAAGGTCGGAAAACGCGGACAGCCGTACCGTCCGCGTTTTCCGGGTGGGGGCTATCGCCGCGGGCGCGCGCGGAGAGGTGCGTAACACTTCCCCCCCGGCCTCATCCTCTGTATCTTCAGGAATCCCCCACACCTCCGTCTCTACCCGAGCGCCCGGACGTAGCAGTCCTGGTCCCTTGATGCATCGCCGCCGCTTCGACTTCGTCTCCTTTCTGGCGCCGCTGGCCGGCGCGCTGGTGGTCGCCTTCCTCGCGGTGGGGATGGCGAGCGGCTGGGCGCGCGCCGATGCCACCACCGACGTGCCGCAGGCGCCGGTGCTCCCGGCCGCGCACGCCCTCCCCGCCATCGTGGTGGACACGCAGTTCATCGGCGGGTTCGCCAAGGGGAGCTTTGGCGACGTGCTGCAGACGGTGGCGGGCGACCTGTCGGGTGCCGAGCGCGAGATGATCGGGCGGCACCTGGACAAGATCTTCCTCCCCCTGCTGAACCAGCAGGGGATGCCCAACGGCGGCCGCCTGCGCCTGGCCTACGAGCGCACCCGCCGGCGCGACGGCACCACGCGCGCCATCCAGGTCCTCGCGGCCGAGGCGGCGGTGGGGGGCAGCCTGTACACCGTGTTCCTGTACGACCACGGCGACCGCCCGGGGTACTACGACGACTGGGGCCGCACGCTGGACCCGGTGCCCTGGTCCGGCCCGCTGGCGAGCATGCACATCACCAGCCCGTTCAACAGCAGCCGCTTTCACCCCATCCTGCACCGCGTGCTCCCGCACCTGGGGGTGGACCTGGCCGCCGCGTACGGCACCCCCGTGCGCGCCGCGGCCGACGGCAGCATCAGCTGGGCGAGCGTGAAGGGCGGCTACGGCAACCTGGTGGAGATCAGCCACCCCAACGGCTACGCCACCCGCTACGGCCACCTCTCGTCCATCGCCCCCGGCGTCACCACGGGGGTGCCGGTGCGGCAGGGCGACGTGATCGGCTACGTGGGCGCCACCGGGCTGGCCACCGGCCCGCACCTGCACTACGAGGTGCGCCGCAAGGGCGTGCCCGTGGACCCCATGGTCGTGCAGCCCACCACCACCAGCACCGGCCACGTGGGGTACGACCTTGGCTGGCGCCAGGAGCGCACCACGCTCGAAGACCTGCTCGCCCGCGCCCCGCAAGTGGTGTCGTCCAGCGCCTACTGAACGCGGATCGTGGGCGGGGATTGCACGCGGGCCGGCTCCTGATGGGCGCCGGCCCGTTCTGCCGGCGCCGCGATGACCCGAGACCCAGCCTCGGGACTCCCGTACCTCGTACCTCGTACCTCGTACCCCGTACCCCGTACCTCCGTACCTCCGTACCTCCGTACCTCCGTACCTCCGTACCTCCGTACCCCAACACCGCCCGGAAACGCCCGATGGCCGATCTGACACGCAAGTGCGGCGCAGACCGGGCCTTGGACGTTGACAAGCCACGGACGGCGCCCGTAGTATGCGGTGTCTCTCTCCTCTCCCAGGCTCCCGGCTCCAGCTCCATGCCCCGCCCCTTGCCCAGCCGCGGCGTTTTGCCCCGGCCCAGCGCACTGCCACGCGGCGCCCTGATTGCGCTCGCGGTGGTGCTGTCGGCGTGCGATCGCGGAGGGGGCGAACAGGTCACCTTCGCCCTGTCGGGGCCGCTGCAGCAGGACTACGGCGTGTCCACGCTGCACGGCGCCGAGCTCGCGGTGAAGGAGATCAACGCCTCCAACGGCATCGGCGGGCGGCAGCTGGTCCTGCTGCCGAAGGATGACGGGGCCGACAAGGAGAAGGCGATCGCCATCGCCGCCGAGCTGGTGAGGGACCCCCGGGTGGTGGCGCTGGCGGGGCCGGTGAACAGCGGCACCACCATCGCCGCGGCGCCGGTCTACAACGGCCAGGCGGGGAGCGTGAAGGGCGCGCTCCCGCAGCTGGCCACCACCGCCACCAGCCCCGACGTATCGCGGCTGGGCGACTGGACCTACCGCATCGCCAGCAGCGACTCGGCCAACGCCGTGGTCCTCGCGTCCACGGCGCGGCAGATGACGCCGCGGGTGGCGGTGATGTACACCAACGACGACTACGGGCGCGGGCTGGCCGGCGCCTTCCGCGACGCGCTGGTGAAGGGCGGCGGCCAGGTGGCCGAGTACGACCCCTTCAGCGACAGCACCGCCGACTTCTCGCCCTACCTGCGCCGGATGCAGTCGCGCGGGGTGCAGCTGGTGTTCGTGGCCGGGCTCGACGTGGCGGCCGCGGCCATCATCCATCAGGCGCGCGGGCTGGGGCTGCAGGCCCGCTTCATCGGCGGCGACGGGCTGGTGCCGCTGGTGGGGAAGGGGCCGGCGTTCGAGGGGACGATGGTGGGGCTGCTGTATCACCCCGCCGCCAGCGACCGGGCCCGCGCCTTCGCGCAGGCGTACCACAGCGCGTACGGGGTAGACCCGGACCCGTTCGCCGCGGCGGCGTACGACGCGGTGATGCTGCTGGCCACCGCCGCGCGCGCCAACGGGCCCACGCGCGATGGCGTCCAGCGCTACCTGCACACGCTGGGGCAGAGCGGCGGCGCGCCGCCGTTCCAGGGCGCCACCGGCGCCATCCGGTTCGACGCGCACGGCGACCCGCAGGAGAAGGGGTTCGCCGTGGGCGTGATCACCAACGGGACCATTCAGCTCAACAGGGGCAGCACTCGATGAGCACACGCGCAGCCCGGAGCGGCTTCTTCCAGTCGATCCGGGACCGCCTGATCTACGGCGGCGCCTTCCTGGTATTCCTGATCCTGGCGGGCGCGCTGGGCAGCCTGCTCACGGTGAGCCGGCTCACCGGCCGCATGGACGAGCGGCTGGGCAGCCTGCGCCGCACCACCGAGATCGGCTCGTCGCTCGAATCGCTGATCCTGAACCAGATCACGGCGGGCGAGCGCTACCTGGTGTCGCCCAGCCCGCAGATCGCGCAGCAGTTCTCGGACTTCGGCCGGCTGAGCCACGAGCAGCGGCGGCAGTACAAGGACCTGAAGGACCTGACCCCCGCCGAGCAGCAGGAGATCGTGAGGGTGGAGGGGCTCCACTCGCGCATCGAGGTGGAGTACGCCCTGGCCCACGCGCAGCACGACATCGGCGACCAGGCCGGCGCGCTGGCCCGCGTCTCGGCCATCCGGCCGCAAACGCAGGAGCTGCAGCAGGAGATCCGCAAGATCAGCGCGGCGCAGGCCGAGAAGGTGGCCACCGCCAGCGCGCAGCTGAAGACGCAGGCGCGCAACACCGAGCTGCTGCTGGTGGCCATCGGCATCGCGGCGGCGGCGATCGCGGCGGCGCTGGTGTTCAGCACCATCCGCGGCATCACCCGCCCGCTGCACGAGCTGGTGACCGCGGCCGACCGGCTGGGGCAGGGCGACCTGCGGGTGAACCTGAACGGCAACATGACCGGCGAGTTCGCCTCGCTGGCGGGCGCCTTCAGCGGGATGGCGGTGCAGCTGCGCAACATCGTGGGCGAAACGGTGTCCACCGCCGAGCGGATCGGCACCTTCGCCAGCGACCTCTCCAGCATCAGCGAGGAGGTGGCCGCGTCGAGCGGCGAGGTGGCCACCGCCATGGTGGGGATCGCCAGCGGCGCCGAGACGCAGAGCCAGGGGCTGCAGGCCACGCAGGAGGCGCTGGACGAGATGAAGGCGCGCGCCCAGGAGATCTCCAACGCCAGCCGGATGGTGGTGACGCTCACCGGGCAGATCTTCGAGGTGGCCACGCGGAGCCGGCAGGAGGTGGGCACCGCGCTGGCCCGCCTGGTGGAGATCCGCGACGTGGTGCAGGCCAGCGCCAACCAGGTGACCGAGCTGGAGCAGACCTCGCTGCAGATCGACCGCTTCGTGGAGACCATCACCGGGATCGCGCGGCAGACCAACCTGCTGGCGCTGAACGCGGCGATCGAGGCGGCGCGCGCGGGCGAGCACGGCCGCGGCTTCGCGGTGGTGGCCGAGGAGGTGCGCAAGCTGGCCGAGGGCTCGGCGCGCGCCGCGCAGGAGGTCGCGCAGAACGTGCACGCCATCCGCAGCCGCATCGAGGGGGTGGTGGGGACGATGGGGCGCGGGCAGGAGAAGGTGGCCGACGTGGAGCACGTGTCGAAGGGCGCCGACGCCGCGCTGGAGCAGATCCTGGCCGCGGTGGACGGGGTGCGGATGGCCGCCGGGCAGGTGGAAGACGCGGTGCAGCGCAACGGCGCGGCGATGGAGGGGGTGGAGCTGGCCGTGGCCGAGGTGAGCGGCACCAGCGAGAGCCACGCCGCCAGCGCCGAGGAGGTGAGCGCCGCCGCCGAGGAGCAGTCGGCCGCCACGCAGGAGATGAGCGCCAGCAGCATGGAGCTGCTGCACGCCGCCGAGCGGATGCGCGAGCTGGTGAGCGGGTTCCAGACCTGATCGAGGTACGGGGGTACGGAGGTACGGAGGTACGGAGGTACGGAGGTACGGGGGTACGTCGGCAGAGTTCGAGCGAAGAAGCCCGCCCTGGATCACGACCGGGG
>DASSJS010000168.1:0-4680 GCA_035691085.1 Longimicrobium sp. | reverse complement strand
CTCCGGACCGCCTCGTCGCGCCCCTGCCCGGGCGCGGCGGGGCGGTGGCGCTTGCCCGCTCGATGGACGCTGGACGAAAGACGGGGCGCACCGGAAATCCGGTGCGCCCCGAGTCGATCGGTGGCCGGCGAGAGGCCCGCGTCAGCCGGGCGCCTCTCCATCGCCGCGCAGCTGGGCGAGCCAGGCCGGCGCCTGCGTGCGCGATTCGCGGTGCATCCGCTCCACCACGCCCAGCACCGCCGCCGCGCCGCGCTCGCGGCCCCTGGCGGGGAGGCCTTCGAGCAGCACGTACAGAGCGGCGCGGATCACGTCTTCGTGGGCGCCCCGCCGCGCGCCCTCGGCCACGTACCAGATGGTGAGCTTGCGCAGCGTGGCGGTGTACGGGCGCCGCCCGTCCAGGAAGTTGCTGAGGCCCATCGGGCTCAGCCCCACGGCGCGCGCCACGGCCCGCAGCGAGGTCTCGGCCACGGCGAGCCGCGCCGCCTCGCGGATGGCCTCCACGCGCACGGCGGCATCAGGTGCAGGCATCAGGAGCCTCCACCCGGCGAGTACGGCGCGTTGGCCGTACGAAGCGTCTAAGTCTATTGTTTGAACACTGGATAGTGTATCGAACGACCCATCCGGGGCACAAGGCCCAGCTCCGCGTGGCGGTGAAGAGGCGCGGAGTGGACGCAAGCAGCAAAGAGATACGGGGCGCGCCGGCTTCGCGGCGCGCCCCGTTCTCGCTCACGAGGATTGTCTGGTGGAGGTCAGCCCGGGCTCCCGCCGCCGGCCTCGCGGAGGGCCGCGAGCCACGTGGGCGGCTGCGTGCCGGCGCGGCGGTGCATCTGCTCCACCACGTCCAGCAGCGCCTGGGCGCCCGGCTGGCGGCCGTTCTCGGGGAGGCCCTCCAGCATCAGCGCCATGGCGGCGCGGATCACGTCCTGGCCGGCGCCCTGGGAGCCATGCAGCACGTACCACATCGTCAGCTTGCGCAGCGTGACGGTGTACGGGCGCCGGCCGTCCAGGAAGTGCCGCAGCCCCATCGGGCTCATCCCCACGGCACGGGCGACGGCGCGCAGCGACGAGGCCTCGGTGGCAAGCCGGGCCGCCTCGCGGATGGCCTCCATGCGCACGGCCGTGTCAGGTGGCGGCATCTGCCCTCACCTGATCTGGACGGCGCGTGGGCCGTCTAAACTGTATAACTCTGTTTGGAGTACACTGGATAGACTACGCCCGGGTGTCCATTGGCACAAGAGGCGCCGGGCTCCGCCGCGCGGTCCCGCGCGGCGGCGGGTGCCCGGGTGCACGGAGACGACGCCGCCGAAGCCAGTGCCGGCGCGTGGTTTCGGCCCGGTCGCGAGCACGCCGTGGACACCACCCGCCGTCCGGTTCGCCCCTCTGCCGGTGTGCGGCCCCCGTCCGCATTCGGGCGGATGACGATGCGGTGACCGCGGCGGAACGACCGGTGTATCACCCCTCCGAAAGCCTGCCGGGGCGGTTTGCCCGGCCGGGGCGGAGCCTCTAGATTCCGCGCGCCCGCACCCCGTCCCAATCGAACAGGAACGTACGCCGTGGATAGATCGGCACTTACGCACACCGATACCTTCGTGCGCCGGCACATCGGCCCCAACGGCGCCGAGGTGGCCGAGATGCTGGAGACGCTGGGCCACCGGTCGCTCGACGAGCTGATCGACGCCACCGTGCCCGCCTCCATCCGCCTGAGCCGCTCGCTGATGCTGGGCCCCGAGCGCAGCGAGTACGAGCTCCTTTCCGAGCTGCGCAAGCTGGCGCAGAAGAACAAGGTCTTCCGCTCGTTCATCGGGATGGGCTACCACGACACCATCGTGCCCCCGGTGATCCAGCGGAACATCCTGGAGAACCCGGGCTGGTACACGCAGTACACGCCCTACCAGGCCGAGATCGCGCAGGGCCGCCTGGAGGCGCTGCTGAACTTCCAGACCGTGGTCGTCGACCTCACGGGCCTCCCCATCGCCAACGCCTCGCTGCTCGACGAGGGGACCGCCGCGGCCGAGGCCATGGCGCTGGCCTACCACGTCTCGGGCTCGGAGGCGCGCAACACCTTCTACGTGTCGAACCACTGCCATCCGCAGACGATCGACGTGGTGCGCACCCGTGCCGCCGCGCGGGGGATCGAGGTGAAGGTGGGCGACGCGGCCGACGCCGGCTTCGCCACCGCCTTCGGGATCCTGCTGCAGTACCCCGCGACGGATGGCGCGCTGGTCGACTACTCCGGGCTGACGGCGCGCGCGCGCCAGGCGGGCGCCATCGTGACCGTGGCGGCCGACCTGCTGGCGCTCACCGTCCTCACCCCTCCGGGCGAGTGGGGCGCCGACATCGTGGTGGGCAACTCGCAGCGCTTCGGCGTGCCGCTGGGCTTCGGCGGGCCGCACGCGGCGTTCCTGGCCTGCCGTGACGAGTACAAGCGCCAGATCCCCGGCCGGATCATCGGCGTGAGCACCGACGCGCAGGGGAACCCCGCGCTGCGCATGGCGCTGCAGACGCGCGAGCAGCACATCCGCCGCGAGAAGGCCACCAGCAACATCTGCACGGCGCAGGTGCTGCTGGCGGTGATGGCGGGGATGTACGCCGTCTATCACGGCCCGCACGGCCTGCGCGAGATCGCCCGGCGCGTCCACCTCTACGCGCGCATGCTGGCCGAGGGCGCCACGCGCCTGGGGTACCGGGTGGAGCACGAGGCGTTCTTCGACACCGTGCGCATCGACGTGGGGACGCGGCTGGTGAGCGTGATGGCGGCCGCCCGCGAGCGCGGCTACAACCTGCGCGCGGTGGACGAGAAGAGCGTGTGCGTGGCGCTGGACGAGACGGTGGGGATCGAGGACCTGGACGCCGTCCTCGTCTCCCTGAACCGCGGCTCGCCGCTCCCCTTCGAGGTGACGGCGCTGGCCGGCGAGGTGAACAGCGAGGTGCCGGCCGCCTTCGCCCGGTCGACGGAATACCTGCAGCACCCGGTGTTCAACACCCACCGCAGCGAGACGGCCATGCTGCGCTACATCCGGCGGCTGGAGGGGCGCGACCTGTCGCTGACGCACAGCATGATCCCTCTCGGGTCGTGCACGATGAAGCTGAACGCCACGGCGGAGATGTTCCCCGTGAGCTGGCCCGAGTTCAGCCGCATCCACCCGTTCGCCCCGCTGGAGCAGACGCGTGGCTACCAGGAGCTGTTCCGCCAGCTGGAGCACGACCTGGCCGAGATCACCGGCTTCGCGGCCGTGTCATTGCAGCCCAACGCCGGCAGCCAGGGCGAGTACGCGGGGCTGCTCTGCATCCGCGACTACCACCACAGCCGCGGCGAAGGCCACCGCGACGTGTGCCTGATCCCGCAGAGCGCCCACGGCACCAATCCCGCCAGCGCGGTGATGGCGGGGATGAAGGTGATCGTGGTGGGCACGGCCCAGAACGGGAACATCGACCTGGACGACCTGCGGGCGAAGGCGGCGCAGCACGCCGCGAACCTGGCCGGGCTGATGGTGACCTATCCGTCCACGCACGGCGTGTTCGAGGAGGAGATCCGCGAGGTGTGCGAGATCATCCACCAGCACGGCGGGCAGGTGTACATGGACGGCGCCAACATGAACGCGCAGGTGGGTCTGTGCCGCCCGGGCGACTTCGGCGCCGACGTGTGCCACCTGAACCTGCACAAGACCTTCTGCATCCCGCACGGCGGCGGCGGGCCGGGGATGGGGCCGATCTGCGTGGCCGAGCACCTGCGCCCGTTCCTCCCGGGGCACCCGGTGGTCCCCGTGGGCCAGGGGGATCACGGGGCGGTGTCGGCGGGGCCGTGGGGGAGCCCCAGCATCCTCCCCATCAGCTACGTCTACATCAAGCTGATGGGGGCCGAGGGGCTCACGCTGGCCACCAAGATCGCGATCCTGAACGCCAACTACATCGCCCGGCGGCTGGAGGAGCACTACCCGGTGCTGTACCGCGGCGCCAACGGCACCGTGGCGCACGAGTGCATCGTGGACCTGCGCCAGCTGAAGGCGAGCGCCGGGATCGAGGTGGAAGACGTGGCCAAGCGGCTGATGGACTACGGCTTCCACGCGCCCACCGTGTCGTTCCCCGTGGCCGGCACGCTGATGATCGAGCCCACCGAGAGCGAGAGCATGAGCGAGCTGGACCGCTTCTGCGAGGCGATGATCGCCATCCGCGAGGAGATCCGCGAGGTGGAACTGGGGATCCTGGACCGGCACGACAACCCGCTGAAGCACGCCCCCCACACCGCCGCGGTGGTGACGGCCGACGCGTGGGAGCACGGCTACAGCCGCGAGCGCGCCGCGTTCCCCACCGCGTGGGTGAAGGAGCGCAAGTTCTGGCCGCACGTGGGCCGCGTGAACAACGCCGCCGGCGACCGCAACCTGGTTTGCGCGTGCGTGCCGATCGAGGACTACGCGGCCATGTCTGCCTGATCCGGCTGAAGGTCTTCGCCCGAAACGACGGGGCGCCTCCGCGAAGGGGCGCCCCGCTTGTATTCCGCCACATCCGGATCTCGCTATTCGGATGTTTCCGCGTATTGTGGGTGTCTGTTCACAACGTACACAAAATTAGCCGCAAATGAACAGCACACGACGCGGAGGCACCAATGCGGGACTTGAAGGAAAGGTAGCAAGATGCTACCGTCCAGTGGTGACCGGAGCCGCACACCCAGGTACGATCTGG
>DASSJS010000167.1:0-2054 GCA_035691085.1 Longimicrobium sp. | reverse complement strand
GCGCGCGCTGGAGCGCGCCCTGGGCGAGATCGTCCGGCGCCACGAGGCGCTGCGGACCGTCTTCCGCGAGGTGGATGGCTCGGCGGTTCAGGTGGTGACGCCCTTCAACGGGTTCGCCCTGCCGGTGGAGGACCTGTCGGGGCTCCCCGAGAGGGCGCGCGAGACGGAGGTGCGGCGGCGCGCGCGGGAAGACGCGGCGCGTCTGTTCGACCTCGCCGAGGGCGCGCTCTTCCGCGCCGCGCTGCTGCGGGTGGCGGACGAGGAGCACGTCCTTTTGCTTTGCATCCACCACATCATCAGCGACGGGTGGTCGACGGGCGTGCTCTTCCGCGAGCTGGGCACGCTGTACACCGCTTTCGCGCGCGGCGAGCCCGATCCGCTCCCGCCACTGCCGGTGCAGTACGCGGACTACGCCGTGTGGCAGCGCGAGCAGCTGCGGGGCGAGGCGCTCGACCACCAGATCGGCTACTGGAAGGAGCGGCTGGCGGGCGCGCCGGCGCTGCTGGAGCTGCCGGCGGACCGGCCCCGGCCGCCGGTGCAGTCGCACCGCGGCGCGCGGGAGAGGTTCGACCTGCCGCGCGCGCTGCGCGATCGTCTCCAGGCGCTGGGCCGCGGCGAGGGCGCCACGCTGTACATGGTGATGCTCTCCGCCTTCCAGCTGCTGCTGTCGAAGTACAGCGGGAGCGACGACATCGTCGTGGGATCGCCGATCGCGGGGCGCACGCGGCGCGAGGTGGAGGAGCTGATCGGCTTCTTCGCCAACACGCTGGTGCTGCGCACCGACCTCTCGGGCGACCCCACCTTCCGCGAGCTGCTGGGGCGCGTGCGCGAAGGGACGCTGGGCGCGTATGAGCACCAGGAGGTGCCGTTCGAGCGGCTGGTGGCCGCACTGCAGCCCGAGCGCTCCCTGAGTCACTCGCCGCTCTTCCAGGTGATGTTCACCCTCCAGAACGCCGACCGCTCCGGCTCTGGCCTCGCAGGGCTGCGGATGGAGGGGGTGGGCGCGGAGCTGGAGACCACCAAGTTCGACCTGTCGCTCACCGCTATCCCGCACGACGGCGGCGTCGGCGGCGTGCTGGAATACAGCACCGACCTGTTCGACCGCGGCACGATCCGGCGGATGCTGGGTCACCTGAAGCGTGTGCTGGAAGAGGTCGCCGCGGATGCGGACGTGCGCCTCTCAGAGCTGGCGCTGATGGAGGATGCGGAACGGCGGCAGGTGGTGGAGGAGTGGAACGCCACGGGCGCCGCGTATCCGCGAGATGTCTGCGTGCACGAGCTGTTCGAAGCGCAGGCGGATCGCACGCCGGCCGCCGTGGCCGTGGTCTTCGAGGACGGCGAGCTCACCTACCGGGAGCTGGACGAGCGGGCCAACCGGCTCGCGCGGCACCTGGCCGGGATGGGCGTGGGTCCGGACGCACGCGTGGGGCTGTGCCTGGAGCGCGGCCCGGAGATGATGGTCGCGGTGCTGGGGATACTCAAGGCGGGCGCGGCCTACGTCCCGCTGGATCCGGCGTACCCCGCGGAGCGCCTGGCGTACATGCTGGAGGACTCTGCTGCGCGGGTGCTGCTGACGCAGGCGAGCCTGGCGGAGCGGCTCCCGGCCGGCGGGGCCACGGTGGTTCGGCTGGACGCGGACGCGGGGGAGATCGGGCGCGAGAGCGGCGAGCGGCTGGCGGTGCCGGTCGCGCCCGACCACCTGGCCTACGTCATCTACACCTCCGGGAGCACCGGGCGGCCCAAGGGCGTGGCGATGCCGCACCGGCCGCTGGTCAACCTGCTCGCGTGGCAGGAGGGCGGCTGGCGCGTGCCGGGGGCCACCGTCACGCTGCAGTTCGCCACCATCAGCTTCGACGCCTCCTTCCACGAGATCTTCTCCTGCTGGATGGGCGGGGGACAGGTGGTGCTGATCTCGGAGGAGCTGCGCTACGACCCGGCGGGGCTCCTGGAGGTGATGGAGCGCGCCGGGGTGGAGCGGCTCTTCATGCCGGCGGTGGCGCTGCAGCAACTGGCCGAGGTGGCGGACGCGCGGGGCGTGGTGCCCTCGAAGCTGC
>DASSJS010000166.1:0-18989 GCA_035691085.1 Longimicrobium sp. | reverse complement strand
CCGCCGCCCACCACCCTTCCGTCCTTTCGGGCCGCCACCGGGGCCGCGGCCTCCGGGCTTGGGGCCGCGGCCACGACCGCCACCGCCTCCGCGCCGCGGGCCTCCGCTCCGCGGGCCGTCGTCGCGGCCACCGTCGCGATCGCCGCCCTCGCCGCGAGAGGCGGGGCCGCCACCCTCGCGGCGGCCGCGGCGGGGGCCGCCGTGCTTGCGCTGGCCGCGGCGGCGCGGGCGGCCGTCGTCGGTGTCGCCGGTGAGCTCGCCGCTCTCCATCGCCATCCAGTCGCGGCTCTTCCGCCGCGGGCGGTCGCCGGGGCCGCCTTCGCTCAGGCGCAGGCGCGCGGCCTCCAGGCTCTCGGCCTGGACCGGGTCCTTCTTCCCGCGCACCACCGTCCACCCCAGCGGCCGGCCCGTCTCCAGCACCGGCACGTCCGCATCCTCGATGCGGTAGACGAGCTTGGCGGGGATGCGGGCGCGCACCACGCCCTGGCCGTCTTCCACCGTGTAGTCCAGCGGATACATCTCGCCGTCCAGCTCGATCTCACCCGGCAGCGCCATCCACCGCTGGCGCTCCTCGCGCGGCACGATGGCATCGGCGTCCACGCGGACGCTGGCCTCCATGAAGTCGCCGAAGGAGTTCACGCCCGAGAGCTTCTGCGCCAGCATCTCGCGCAGCGACTCGTCGCTCGCCGCCGTCACGGTGCCGCCGGAGCGGCGCCACACCTCGCGCAGCTCGCGCATCACGGCGCGGTTGGCCAGCTGGTCGGGGTGATACGCCTTGCCGCTGATCACCGCGTCGGCCAGCGCGCGGCGGGCGGCGTCGGCCACGTCGCCCTCGAAGCGCTCCACCGGCACGTCGTCGCGGTCCAGCTCGAAGCCGTGGTACTCGCGCGTGCGGATCAGCCGCAGCGGGTTCCGCTTGTGGGCCGGATCGTACACCACGTGGCTGTCGGCGACCTGGGCGAACTCCCAGATCAGGTCCATGTCCAGCTGCGTGCCGCTGATGGAACCGCGCGTGCGGCCGCTCTTGTCGGCGAAGTACAGGATCTCGCCGGCCACGGGCCCCCAGTTGCCGCACACGCTGGTCTTGCTGACGCGCACCTCCTCGCCCCAGCTGGTCTCCTCGTCGATCACCAGGTCGAACGGCATCACCCGCGCGACCAGCGTCTTCCACTCGCGCTCCACGCCGCGGTTCAGGCGCGGCAGCTTGTTGGGGAGCGCCAGGTCGAGCGAGCGGTAGATGGATGCGATGGCGAGCGCCGCGTCCTCGATCGACCGGACCAGCACGCCGCGCTCGTCGCACCACGCGGCCAGCACCTCCTCGTCGAACACGTGGCGCGGCAGGCCGTACACCGAGCCCATCGTGCCGATCTCGTCCAGCACGTGCTGGTAGATGTTGTACGAGGTGAGGTTGTCGCTCCCCTTGATCACGTACTGCCCGATGTCGTTGTCGGGCTTCAGCATGCGGTGGAGCGACTCGATACTGGCGCACCCCGCCACGACGGGCACCATGTGCTCGTCGGCGTTCACCAGCAGCTCGCCCCAGGCACGATCGACGGGCAAGACTTCGACGCGCCGCCCGTAGTCCGTCAGCCGGTTGTTGGCGATCAGCCCGCGCTTCGTGAGCAGATCGACGGAACGCCGGTAGGCGATGCGGTCCAGCGGCACCGGCAGGTCCAGCTCGTCGGCGCGCACGCCCATGTTGGCGCAGGTCAGCGCCACGCGCTCGGGGTCGCCCGCCAGCTGGAAGTTGGGCTCGGTGGGCCGCAGGTTGGCGAACTCGATGTCGCGCTCGGAGAGGATCCACACCTCGCCGCCCTCCACGCGGCCGTGCACGCGCCCCGCCATCTGCAGGATCTCGTTGCTCCCCAGCGGCAGCCGCGTGAGCACCGACCGCCCGCGGTTCACGATGGTGGTGAACTGCGCGTCTTCGATGACGACCGTGTCGAGCCCGCGGATGTTCAGCGCGCTCTGCCCGGCGCTGGTCATCGCGAGGACGAATGGGTGCGGCGCGCCGTCGTCTTCCAGGAACGGGCGCAGCTTGGCCACCGGCTCGCCGCCGTGGTAATACTCGGTGAACAGCCGCGGATACTTCTCCTGCAGCGCCTTGGCGATCTGCTCGGTGCCGGCGCGCGTGGGAACGAACACCGCCACGCCGCGCTTTTCCTTGATCACGTGGCGCATGAAGCGCTCGGCCAAAAACGCGATCGGGTTCTGCGTGTTGCTCACGCGCACGTCGGCCGCCTTCTCGGGGTCGAAGGCGCTGGATTCGATCACCGTGGCCGAATCGAGGTATTCGGCATAGAACGCGGGGTCCACCGTGGCGCTGAGCCACACGAAGCGGCAGCCGGCGCGCTTGGCCAGCGCCAGGCACAGCTCCAGCTCGGCGCTGGTCTGGTGGATCTCGTCCACCACCACGATGTCGCTGGAGTCGATCAGCCCGTCCTGCAGCCACCGCCGGGCGATGCCGGTGGTGATGATCACCACGTTCCAGTTGGGCGTGTCGGGGGTGGCCTCGCGCTCGCGGTTCACCACACCCACGCGCAGTTCCTGCCCCACGATCTCCTGCGCGATCGGGCGCACGGCCAGCGTCTTTCCCGTCCCCGTCCCCGCCATGATCCCGAAGCCCCGCCCGCTGCGCGCCAGCTCGCGGATCTCCCCGCCGTGCTCGCGGTTGAGGATGGTCTCCACGTTGGTGAGCTGCACGCCCAGCTCGATGGTTTCGCACGCCGCGCGAGTCGGCGCGATCACCACCACGCGCCCCTCGGTGGGGCGGCCGGGATAGCGTTCCGACGGGGGAGTGGTCGAGACTTCGACCATGTGAGTCCGGGCCTTGTAGGAGCTTGGATCTGGCGCGCACGAGTCCGCGGCGCACAATACGCTGAACCTCGCAAAGCGCAAGAACACGGCCAGATGCGGATGCTGCCCGAAACCGCGCCAGCACTCGCCTTTACCGGCCAGCGCCAACTGCGTTGGGCGCTTCGCGCGTCTCCCATCCCCCGGATCGCAAACGAGCAACCGCGGGTGGATTCCCCAGGGTTGCTCGAAACGGTTTGACGTTACCGGCTACTTCTGGGTCCCCGCGATCCAGCTCATCATCCCCACCCCGATCACGCAGGCGAGAATCCCCGGAACGGCCAGCAGAAGGTTCACCGGATGAGCCGGAAGCGCGACCGAGAGAAGTGTCACGCCCAGGCCGAAGATCGTTCCGCTGAAGAGCTTCACCGCCTCCATGCGGGCGGAAGCCGACGATTGGCGGAGCTTGTGATAAGCCGACTCCACGTGGAACGGCGACACCTGCACCGACCCCGCGTGATACGCAACGATCTTGGCCTGCGCGATCAGCAGCTCCGAATACTGATCGGTCAGCTCCTGTGCTTTAGCGGAGGCCGCTTCATGAAGAGGGACCGAAGCAATCTGTGCCGCAACGCCGGTCGCCATCACTCACACCGCCACCTCTGACCGGATCTTCGCGGCGACGCGGTCGTGGATCGTCGCAAGAAGCTCGGATTCAGTATGCCGCACCTCCTTGGCAACGAGGGCGCGGAGCTTCTGGCGATTCTGCCCGATCCGGCCGACGGCGACCACGGCGAACACGATCACCGGCAGTGTAACCGTTGCCACGAGCACAAGGATGAGCGCCTGCCGCGAGATTTCCACCTGCGGGTTCACCCGCGAAAACACCGCGGCGAGCTCATCCAAGTGGCTGGAAACCGCAAAGAGGAGCGACGTCACGAGGGCATTCAGGGCGATGCTCTCCAGGATCGTGTGACGCTGGGCCGCGCGCAGCCACTTGCGTGTTCTCTCGTCCGGCATCGGTCTCCAAAGTAAACGTGGTATCCATACTGAATCTACGATAACGGATTCCGTGGATCCCATCAAGTGCGTCCATGAGAGAACGGGTGGATCGATTGACGGCGACGTGTCACGTAGCCCACAATTACGACGAACCGCAGAAGCGCAAGCACACGGCCTGATGGGGATGATGCCCGAAACCGCGCCAGCACTCGTTTTCGTCAACGCCGCCGAGGTCGCGCGCTGCACCGGCCCCAGCCGCGGCGGCGACGATGCCGACCCCGCCGCCACCCTCGCGCGCGGCGCGGTGGCCGTGCGCCGCGGCGCCATCATCGCCGTCGGTTCCGAAGACGAGATCCTGCGCGCACACCCCGATGCGGAGCGTGTGGACTGCGGCGGCCGCGTGCTCACGCCGGGGCTGGTGGATTCGCACACGCACGCCGTCTTCGGGCGATACAGGACGGACGAGTACGCGCTGCGCAGCCAGGGCGTGCCGTACATGGAGATCGCGCGCCGCGGCGGCGGGATCAACGCCAGCGTCCGCGACCTGCGCGCGCGCAGCGAGGACGAGCTCGTCCAGATGGCGCTCCCGCGGCTGCGCGAGATGCTGGCGTGCGGCACCACCACGGCCGAGGTGAAAAGCGGCTACGGCCTGTCGACGGAAGATGAGCTGAAGACGCTGCGCGCCATCGCCCGCCTGCGCGAGCTGCAGCCCATCGACATCGTCCCCACCTTCCTGGGAGCGCACGAGTTCCCCCCCGAGCATCGCGGCAGCGACGCGGAGCGCGAGCGCTACGTCGATCTCCTGGTGAGCGAGATGATTCCCGCGGTGGCGGAATCGGGCCTTGCCTGCTTCTGCGACGTCTTCATGGAGCCCGGCGTGTTCACGCGCGCGCAGACGGAGCGTATCCTGCGCGCGGGGTTGGACTACGGCCTGCGCCCCAAGCTGCACGCCGACGAGCTGGAGGGGAGCGGCGGCGCCGAGCTGGCCGCCGAGCTGGGCGCCGCGAGCGCCGACCACCTGGGCGACATCTCCGAGGCCGGCATCCGCGCGCTGGCGGAGTCACCTACCGTGGCCACGCTGCTCCCCGGCACGCTCTTCTTCCTGGGCCGCCCGAAGTTCGCCCCCGCGCGCGCGCTACTCGACGCGGGCGCCACCGTGGCGCTGGCGACGGACTTCAACCCCGGATCGTGCCCCTCGCCCAACCTGCAGTTCACCATGACGGCCGCCTGCAGCCGGATGGGGATGAGCCCCGCCGAGGCCCTGCGCGCCGCCACCGCCGCCGGCGCCGCCGCCCTGGAGCTGACCGACGGCCGCGGCACGATTTCGGTCGGCGCCCCCGCCGACCTGGTGCTGTGGAACGCAACCTCCGCGGACGAGATCCCGTACCGCCTTGCCGCGCCGATCGTGGCGGGCGTGTGGAAGCGCGGGCGGCGGGTGGTGGGGTAGGGGGGGGATGGGGCAGAGAACGGGAATTTTCACGCGAGAATGCGAGTGAACTCGCGGCTACAACGGCACGCAGTCCGCCTTCGCGGACTTCAATGGCCGGACGGCGGGATAGCAGGTAGATGAGCACTCCGGTTTCCGATCCTCCGATCACCCGCGTTCGAGTCACGAACGATTCGATCACGGCTGATCTGGCGGATGGCCGCAGCATTCGAGTGCCGCTTGCATGGTCGTGGCGGTTGAGCGACGCCACGCCGGAGCAGCGTGCGAACTGGCGATTGATCGGCTCCGGGCAGGGTGTTCACTGGCCCGAGCTGGACGAGGACATCAGCGTGCGCGGGATGCTCGATGGCGTGCCCGCGAGACGAAGTCGCCCGACGACGTAGTAGCCGGATATCCCGAGCGTGGAATCGCCCGCCTGCGAGATGCCGCAGGCAGGCGATTCTGCATCCAGGTGCCGTTGCGTCAGCCCAGCGCGGTCGCCAGTCCCGGCGTCACTGCTGCTGGCTCTGCAGCCGCGGCCCGGTTCGGCACGCCGGGGGTCACCAGTTCGCCAAGGGCTTCGCGGCGCAGCTCGTCCACGTCGTCGGGGCTCCAGGCGCGCAGGCGGGCGATCTCGGCGCGGATCTCGGGCCAGGGCGAGTGCTCCACCTCCCACCGCCGCTCACGCGCGGCGAAGGCCACGCCCTTCGCCTCGTCCCAGCGGCGCTGGTCCACGAACGCCATGATCAGCGCCTCGTACGCCAGCGGGTGCGGGTACGTGGCCAGCAGCTCGCGGATGCGCTCGAGGTTGGCGCGGCGGCCCTCCTCGGTGGCGATGTTCATGGCGCGCAACTCGGCGGCCACGGCCTCGCGGCGGCGGAGCGCGTCGGCCAGCGGGGCGGGGTACGTGGCGGCGGTGTACTCGCCCAGCGCGTGCACCGGCTCTTCATCCTTCCCGACAACCGAATAGACCAGCGACGTGACCGGAGCGGAGTCGCCTTCCTCCGCAACCTCGGCCATGCGTTTCCGGATCCACTCCCGGAGTCCCATCGTAGCCTCGCGCGTGTGACAGTGTGTCGATACCCTCCGGACGGGAACGGTTGCAAACGGCGGGCCGGGGAAACGGCGGAAACAGGTGCGGAAGTGCGCGAGTGCGCCAGTGCGTTTGGCTTCAGCGACGCCGCCACGTGCCCGATTCGCGCCCTCATCCCCCCTTGAAACGCCGATCGCGCGGCCGGAATAGCCGCGCGATCGACCTGAAATCCCGCTCATCGCCCCCGCCACGCACCCGAACCTCTCGCGGCGACGGAGCCAAACGCACTCACGCACTCGCGCACTCACGCACCTGTTCGCGGTGCCTCCGACGCGCGCCGGCCCATCATTCCATATCCACCTGCCGCACGTCGAGCACTTCGGGGAGCGCCGACAGCTTGTCGCACACCTCGCGCGGCATGGGGCCGTCCACCGAGATCGCCGCCAGCGCCTCGCCGCCCACCTGCAGGCGCGCCTGGTGGTACTCGGCGATGTTCACCCCCGCCTCGCCCAGCAGCGTGCCCACCCGGCCGATCACGCCCGGCACGTCGCGGTTGCGCAGCACCACCATGTTGCCGCGCGGCGCCACGTCCACGCGGAACGCGCCGATGCGTACGATGCGGCCCTGCACGTCGCCCAGCAGCGCGCCGCCCACGCGGATGCTGCGGTCGCCGCCCTCCAGCCGCAGCTCCACCTCCTCGCCCAGCTCGCCGGGGCCGTCCACCCGCGTGAACGCCGTCTCGATCCCGCGTTCGTTCGCGACGTGGTGGACGTTGACGAGATTGACGTTGCGGCGGTCCACCACGTCGCGCATGGCGCCCATCAGCGCGGCCAGCAGCAGCGGGCGCGGGGCCTGGTCGCGCTTCCCCGCGTAGCGCAGCTCCAGGCTGCTGAGCGGCCCCGGCAGCAGCGCGCGCCCCAGCCGGCCCAGCCGGTCGGCCAGGTTCAGCAGCGGCCGCAGGTCGGCCCACGCGGCGCCGCCCACCCCCGCCGAGTTGACGGCCGCCGACAGGTCGCCCGTGAGCAGCGCGTCGCGCACCGACTCGCATGCCTCGATGGCCACGCTGCGCTGCGCGTCGCTGGTGCTGGCGCCCAGGTGCGGCGTGAGGATCACGTTCTCCATCGAGCGCAGCGGATGGTCCGCCGGGAGCGGCTCCACCGTGTACACGTCCAGCGCCGCCGCGCCGATGCGCCCGCTCCGCAGCGCGTCGATCAGCGCGTCCTCGGCCACGATCCCGCCGCGCGCCAGGTTCAGCACGTACGCGCCGCGCGGCAGCTTCGCCAGCTCCGGCGCGCCGATCATCCCCTTGGTCTCGGGCGTCAGCGGCGTGTGCACGGTCAGCACGTTGGCGCGCTCCAGCAGGTCGCCCAGCTTTTCGGCGCGCTCCACCCCCAGCTCCTCGAAGCGGGTGTTGGAGACGTACGGATCGAACGCCACCAGGTGCATCCCGAAGCCGCGCGCCCGCCGCGCCACCTCGCCGCCGATGCGCCCCAGCCCCACGATCCCCAGCGTCCGCCCGCGGATCTCCACGCCGCCCAGGCTGGACCGCTCCCACCGCCCCTCGCGCATGGTCCGGTCCGCCCGGGCCACGTTGCGCGCGAGGGAGAGGAGGACGCCGAAGAACAGCTCGGCGACCGACACCGTGTTGCCGCCGGGGGCGTTGATCACCGCGATCCCCAGCTGCGTGGCGGTGGGGATGTCGATGTTGTCCACCCCCACGCCCGCGCGGCCGATCACCTTCAGCCGCTCGCCGCGGCGCAGCAGGTCGCCGGTTACCTTCGTGGCGCTGCGGCCGATGAAGGCGTCGTACGTCCCGATCTCTTCCAGCACCTCGGCCAGAGGCCGCGTGGGCTTCTCGATGACCTCGATCGCGGGCTGCGCGCGGAGCACGGCCAGCCCCTCGGGGTCGATCTCGTCGGTCACCAGCACGCGGAAGCGCGGCTCGTCGCTCATCCCAGCACCTCCTCGATCTCCGCCAGCAGCGCGTCCAGCTCGCTCACGGTGTGGTCTCCCATGTGTCCAATGCGGATGGTGCTCTCCTTCAGCGATCCGTAGCCGCCGCCGATGGTCCAGCCGCGTTCCTTGAGCCGCGCAACGATCTCCGTCGCCGGCACCGGCCCGTCCACCCCGATGCAGGTCACCGTCGGCGAGCGGCGGCCTTCCGGCGCGAAGAGCGAGAAGCCCCATTTCGGACCCTGCTCCGCCACCCACGCCCAGCAGCGCCGCGCCATGGCCCAGTGCCGGTCCGCCCGCGCCTCCACGCCCTCGGCGCGGATGCGGCGGCACTGCTCGGCCAGCGCGTAGATGAGCGAGACGGCGGGCGTGTTGGGCGTCTGGTGCTTCTGCCAGTACTTCTCGAACTCCAGCAGGTCGAAGTACTGCCCGCGCCCCGGGATCGTCGCCGCGCGCGCCATCATCCGTTCGCTCGCCGTGCCGAACGCCAGGCCGGGCGGGAGCGCGAACGCCTTCTGCGAGCCGGTGAGGAGGAAGTCGAGCCCCCAGCCCTCGGCCTCCACCTGCGCGCCGGCCACGCTGGTCACGCCGTCCGCCAGCACCAGGATCTCGTCCCCCGTCTCGCGCTCCGCCTGGCGGACGGCCTCGGCGATCTCGAACAGCGGGTTCAGCACGCCGGTGGAGGTCTCGGAGTGCACCACCGTCACCGCGTCGAAGCCGCCGGCGCGGAGGCGCTCGTAGACCTGCTCGGGGTCGTGGAAGTGGCCCGCGGCGACTTCGTACGTCTCCACCTCGCGCCCGCAGTCGCCGATCAGGTCACGATAACGCTTGCTGAACGCGCCGTGGACCAGCCCCAGCGCCTTGCGCCGCACGCCGTTGCGGATGGACCCCTCCATCAGCCCGGTGGCGGACGACGAGGAGACGTAGACGGGGCGCGAGGTGCGGAAGACGTCGCGGAGCACGGAGTCGCACTCCGCCAGGATGCGCGACATCTCGCTGCCGCGGTGCCCGATCACGGGGCGCGTCATCGCCTCCAATACCTCCGGGTGGACCTCGGTGGGCCCCGGGAGGAAGAAACGGCCGAACTCGGGCATATCGATCAACCGAAGTGCTGAGTGCTGGGTGCTGGGTGCGAAACGGCAACAGGTGCGTGAGTGCGCCAGTGCGTGGGTCGCTCACGAGCTCTCGCGCTCACCCGACAGTTTGGCACCGCGCGCGGCGATGCGAAACCGCTCTGGCGGATGGATCGCACCTACCCGTTCTTCCGGGTCGGCACGGCGGTCGCGATTCCGCACGGTCATCGGTCGCGATCCCGCGGGCATCCGGGCGACCGTCCGCACGGCGGGTTGAAACCCGCCGCTGGAACTGCGGGAAGTCCGCCTTCGTGGACTGCGCCCGCGGCGTCACGGCGCGCCGCGAGCGTGATCGGCGTCCGCTTACGATGGCGAAGGATCCGCGAGCGCCGCCTCCAGCAATTTCTCGCCCCGCGCGAGTACGTCCGCCCATTCGCCGGCGCGCAGGCGCTCGCGGTCGGCGTCGCTGGCGGCGAGCGCGAGCACGGGGGCAAGGCTGGGGTCGCGCAGCAGCACGTCGGCGTTCTCCGCCACGTGCGGGCGCCACACCACGCCCATGTACGCCACGAACGCGTCCACCACGGGGCGCGCCTCCAGGTCGGTGTGTCCGTCGCCCACCAGCAGCGAGGGGCGAGGGAGATTCCACGCCTCGATCAGGCCCGGCTTGCCGCCGTTTCGGGTGAGCGGCGACGTGCTCTCGAAGCCGCGGTACGCGCCGTCCGCGCCGAACTCGATCCCCACCGCGGCCACGTCGTCCACGCCCAGCCCCAGCTCGCGCGCCACGTGCTCCACCGGCGGGCGCAGGCCGCCGCTCACGATGCGCACCGTCTTCCCCAGCCAGCGCAGCGCGGCCACCACCTCGCGCGCATCGGGCACCAGCGCCTCCACGTAGCGCCGGCCCACGTCGTCCACCTGCGCGCGGGTGGGGCGGATGATCTCCAGGCGGCGCCCGTACACCTCCTCCAGCGCCACCTCGCCCTGCATGGCCGCGTCGGTCAGCGCGGCGATGGCCTCGGCAAAGCCGCCGCGGGCGAGCTGGTCGATCCCCTCCACCGCCACCAGCGTGGAATCGCAGTCGAACACCACCGAGTTGAAGCCAGCGTGCAAGCGAGTGGGCATCCGGCGGCGTGCGGGTGCGGGGCCGATGGCGCCGCCGCGGGCTTGCGGCGGCTGCCTGGAAGGCGGAATCTCTCCCCCAAGCGGGGCGCGGCGCAACCTTGCGTGCCGCTGGCGCGTACCACCCACCCGGCGCGCTCCTTGCACCCCGTGCGCGCCCCGAAACGCACTTTCCGGAGGAAACGCATCGTGGCCGAAATCGCTGAACGGCTCCGCCTGGGCGACGTGAACATGGGCCGCAACGACCGCCTGGCCAGCGTGCTGGGCGGCGCAGGGCTGGCGCTGCTGGGCGCGCGCAAGCGGGGCGTGGCCGGCACGCTGCTGGGCACCTTCGGCGCCGCGCTGATCGCCCGCGGCGCCAGCGGTCACTGCCCCGTGTACCAGGCGCTGGGCGCCAGCAGCACCGCCGGGCTCCCCCGCAAGCGCCCGCGCGCCGAGGAAGACCTGAAGCCCGGCGTGAGCGTGAACACCACGCTGACCGTCCCGGCCACGCCCGAGGAGGCGTACGCCGTCTGGCGCGATTTCACCAACGCACCGCGCTACATGGACCGCATCGCGCGGGTCGAGGTCCTGGACGACACGCGCTCGCGCTGGACCGCCACGGGGCCGATGGGGCGCAGCTGGACGTGGGAGAGCCAGGTGGTGGAAGACAGCCCCGGCGAGCTGATCGCCTGGGAGTCGCTCCCCGGCGCCGACCTCCCCAACCGTGGCTGGGTGCAGTTCGTCCCCACCGGCGGCGACGGCCGGCAGACGGAGGTGCGGTACTTCGTGGAGTTCGACCCGCCCGGCGGCGTGATCGGCGACGCCATCGCGCACGCCTTCCACGACGCCCCGCGCGAGATGGTGCGCGGCGACCTGCGCCGCTTCCGCGCGCTGCTCGAGGCCGCCAGCCCCGCCGTCGAGCTGGCGCTTGACCAGCGGGGATGAGGGGATGAGCTGCGCGGAAACGATGGGGCCGCTGACCGCCGGATGGGCCGCGGCGCCGCAGTTCATCGCGGAGCAGGAGAAGCGCGGCTCCCCTTGACCGGGGCCGCAAAACGTGGTATACTTTGTTCAACACGTATGGCGCAGCCGAGAGCGGGCACCGCACTAGCGGAGCTCCAGCGAGTCTAACTCGCCGCGGCTGCGCACGTGTTTTTATACCAGCTCCGCCACGGGCCGCGGGAACAGCTTTCCGCGCCACACCCGCCCGCGCACGCCTTCCCACAGGCGCCGCACCGCCACGGCCGTGGCCGAGGTCTTCCCCTGGTCGCGCATCTGCCGCTGGCACAGGTAGGCGCACAGGTCGGCCAGCTGCATCAGCCGGCTGTTGTGCGAGCGCACCCAGTGCACGTTGTCCACCACGCGTGTAAGCTCCACGGGCCGGATCCCGAACTGGGTGCCCATCTCCTTGTAGCGCCACAGGTCTTCGATCGTCTGGTTCTCGCGGTCCTTCTCCTCGTCGGATACGATCAGCCCTGGGGAGTCGCGCGAGCGCAGGAAGCGCTCGATCTGCTCCACCATGTAGATGAACGCCAGCTTGTGCGGGTGCATGGGCGTGGCGTAGCGCCGCGCGAGCTCCACCTTGTCGATCGCCACCCAGATCAGCGATGCGTTGTGCTTCTCCAGCAGCGCCAGCAGCTCGCCGTAGAGGGCGATCCGGTCGGCGGGGCGCATCGCGCCGCAGGGGCCCTCGCCGCGGTACAGGTCGCTCCCCTTGCACTCGAACCCCGGCCGCCGGCACGCGTCACCGAAATGCCGCGCCAGCACCTCGGTGGCCGCGTCTTCCAGCGCGCGGGCCTGTTTCGAGTGCACCACCAGCGCGACCAGGTAGTAGCAGGTGCTGGTGGGATGGTTCAGGTCCATCCCGGTGTTTCCGGAGCCATCGATGAAGAAGAGGTACATTTCCGTGCGTCCGCCGGCGTGAGTACGGGATGGGAGGGCGCGAAACGTAGCATCACTTCGTTTATCTTCACAAGGCTCTTGATCGTCCATTCCGTTCGTGGGTGGGGGTGGCGCGGCGGGTTAGATTGGAGTCATCCAACGAAACTTCAATCGGGGCTTGATGATGGCAGAACGGACGCTGGTCGCGGACAAGTCGGGCGAGCTGCGGATGGACACGGCCGCCAAGGAGGAGCGCTACCGCGAGGTGGCGACGATGATCGAGGCGGCGCTGGCCGGCGAGCCCGACCTGCTGGCGGGCATGACCACCATCGCCTGCCTGCTGCACAACGCCTTTCCGTACTTCTACTGGACCGGCTTCTACCGGCGGGTGGGGCGCGAGCGGCTGCTGGTGGGGCCGTACCAGGGCACCATGGGGTGCCTGGACATCGCGTTCGGCCGCGGGGTGTGCGGCGCGGCGGCGCGCGAGCGGCGCACGCAGCTGGTGGCCGACGTGCATGCCTTCCCCGGCCACATCGCGTGTGACAGCGCGTCGGCGTCGGAGATCGTGGTGCCTGTGCTCGACGCGGCCGGCGAGCTGATGGCCGTGCTCGACGTGGACAGCACCATCCCCGCTGCGTTCGACGAGACGGACCAGGATTGGCTGGAGCGCATCGTGGCGATGCTGGCGGAAAAGGACGCGCTTCCGGTCATCTCGACGAGATAGGCTGCCGTCCGCACGGATGCTCGTGTGGGAGTCCGCGAAGGCGGACTTCGGGCCGTGGTTGCCGCGGATTCATCCGCCCGTGCTGCCCGGTGCACCGCGCCCTGTCCCGCGTCGAAGCGCCTCCCTATCTTCCGCGGCGAACCTCTCCCACGCCGCCGCACGCGCATGTCCGCCCACGCCCCGCACACGGACGAGCCCGCCACGCCCTCGCGCCTGCCGCGATGGGTGCGTGTGCTGCTGCGCGTGCCGCTCTTCTACAAGATCCTGATCGCCAACGCGGCGCTGGTGCTGGTGGGCACCATCTTCGGCAGCATGGTGACCGCGCGCTTCGTCCGCGACCAGCCCGGCCGCCCCTGGTTCGAGGTGGCGGGGCTGCTGGCGCTGATCGGCATCGGCGTGACGCTGCTGGTGAACGCGGTGATCCTGCGCGTGGCCCTGCGGCCGCTGGACGAGCTGGAGCGCACCGCCGCGCGCGTGCGCAAGGGCGAGGTGGATTGCCGCGCCCCCGACTCGCCGGTGGCCGACCGTGAGCTCGACCGGCTGCGGCGCACCTTCAACTCCATGCTCGACGCCGGCGCCGCCTACCGCGCCCGGCTGCGCGAGGTGGCCGCCCGCGCCCTGGGCGCCGCCGAGGAAGAGCGCAAGCGCATCGCCCGCGAGCTGCACGACGAAACGGCGCAGATGCTGGCCGCGCTGCTGATCCGCATCCGCCTGGTGCAGCGCGCCGAAGACCCCGCCGCGCTGTCCCGGCTGCTGGAGGAGATGCGCGCCGACGTGGGCCAGGCGCTGGAGGGGATCCGCCGCTTCGCCCGCGGGCTGCGGCCGCCCGCGCTGGACGAGCTGGGGCTGGTGCCCGCCATCGAATCGCACGCACGCTCGCTGGAAGAGATCAGCGGCCTGCGCATCGAGGTGGCGTATGACGACGTGCCGGGCGGCCTGTCGCCGCAGGCCGAGCTGGCCACCTACCGCATCGTACAGGAGGCGCTCTCCAACGTCGTCCGCCACGCGCACGCCACCCGCGCCTCGGTCCGCATCGCGCGCAACGGCGAGCGGCTGCTGGTGACGGTACAGGACGACGGCCGCGGCTTCGATCCCGGCAACGCGATGTCCACCGACGGCGGCGGGCTGGGGCTGTTCGGGATGAAGGAACGCGCCGGGTACATCGGCGGCCAGGTGGAGGTGTCGAGCGAGCCGGGGCGGGGGACGCGCGTGCGGGCGGAGATTCCGCTGGGGGACGATGCGGGGGCGGAGACGGAGTAATCGTGGTGCTGGGTGCTGGGTGCTGGGTGCTGGGTGCTGGGTGCTGGGTGCTGGGTGCTGGGTGCTGGGTGCTGGGTGCTGGGTGCGAGGTGCGAGGTGCGAGGTGCGACTTCGCGGCCGGCGTAAAATGGGTGGGGTGACGATATGTTTACGACCTTTTAGATTCTCTCTGCTTCGATTGACCGGTTCCTCCTCACGCTGCATCTCAACGATGAATTTTGGTACGATCGCCCGCGGGGCGCTGCTGGCGGCGGCGTTCGGCGTGCTCCCCGTGGCGGTGGCGGCGCAGTCGCAGCCGCTGGGGCAGGGGTGCGTGTTCGTCTCCGACACCACGCCCATCCCCTCGGCCGCGCAGGTGGCCGACCGGCAGAAGCTGCGGCTGGCGCTGGACAGCATCGCCCGCGCGAACGGCACGCCCGAGCCCGCCGGCATCCTGTACGTGGACGTGGACAGCACGCGGCACGGCAAGGTGTTCTTCATCGAGTCGAACCTGTCGCCCGAGGGCACGCAGCTCGCCACCGCGCGCGTGGGCCGCTACCTGGAAACGCTGGAGAGCGGCCGAGCGTACCAGGCGCTGGTCCGGCTGGGCACCGACTACATCGCCCCCGCGGCGGGGAAGCGCATCTGCGCGCCCAAGCTGCAGAACATCCAGGTGCTGGTGGACCAGCGGGGGCTGATGATGGAGCATCACCCCTACGCGCGCAGCAACCGCCCCACGGCCGAGCGCCGCGCGGTGCTGCAGCTGGTGGTGAGCCGCGACGGCACCGTGCCCTACGCCGAGCTGGTGCAGCCCACCGGCGACGCGTACGTGGACGGCCGGCTCCCCGCCATCGCCCAGCGCCTCCGCTTCTCACCCGCCACCCTCGACGACGTGCCGTACGACGTGCGTTTCCGCTTCGCCCTGCCGATGACGGTGATTCCCTGAGGCGAGGACTGCGGAACAGGTGCGTGAGTGCGCAAGTGCGTGAGTGCGTTCGAGGCTTCGGCGCGGCGTCGGCCGCTATGACGTGATCGCCATCTGAAGGAAGCGGAGGAGTATCCGCGCGCTGGGTTACGCCGCGTGATTGACGCGCGGTCGGGCCGCGGGTAGACTGAACACGCGCGCGGACGGAGCCAGCTCCGCCCGCGCGCCGTTTTGCGGCCCCCAACGAACACATCGCCATGCAGTTGCTTCCCCTTGTCACCGCGCTGGTCGCCGGGTTCGCGCACGCGCTGGAGCCCGACCACATGGCCGCGGTCACCACGTTCGTGTCGCGCCGACCGCGCCCGGTGGAGGCGGTGGGCTTCGGCCTGCGCTGGGGCGTGGGCCACTCGGCCGCCATCCTGGTGGTGGGGATGGTGCTGATCGCGCTGGACCTGCGCGTTTCGGAGACGTTCACGCGCGGGCTGGAGTTCGGCGTGGGCGGGATGCTGCTGGCGCTGGGCGCGTGGCTGCTGTGGAGCGTGCTGCACGAGCGCGCGCACCGCATGGCCGGCCGCGACCCTCGTCATCACGATCATGGCCACGAGCACGCCCACGGCACGCTGTGGGTGGGGATGGCGCACGGCCTGGCGGGCACCGCGCCGCTGGTGGCGCTGGTGGCCACCGTCACCCAGACGCCCTGGGCCGCGGGCGCGTACCTGCTGTTCTTTGGCGTGGGCACCACGCTGGCCATGGGCCTGTACGCCATGGTGGCCGGCCTGGTGTTCGACCAGGCGGGCACGCGCGTCCCGCGGCTGGGCCGCACCCTGCGCACCCTCACCGCGCTGGGCAGCGCCGTGCTCGGCATCATGTGGATGGCCGGCGCCCTCGGCGGCGCCTGAACTGCATCAAGGTTTGGAATCCCGCGGTCCACGAACGAACACTCATCGAAGGGGAATGGCATGTCGGACGAGACGCAGGCGCAGCAGGAGCCGCAGGTGACCATCACGGTGCGCAACAACGGCCCGTACAGGGTGGAAGGCCCCATCCGGCTGGTGGATGCGGACGGGAACGAGTATCCGGTCCCGGCCGGCAAGGGGATCTCGCTCTGCCGTTGCGGCGCGTCCACCAACAAGCCGTTTTGCGACGGCACGCATTCGAAGCTCGGATTCCAGGCGGCGGAACGCGCGGTTCGCGAGGCTGAGGGCGGGCAGTCGTAGCGCCGGGACTGCTAAACAGGTGCGTGAGTGCGCCAGTGCGCGAGTGCGTTTGGCTCAAAGGCACGGAGTGGACCCGTCGCGATCCCGACGCACTCACGCACTCACGCACTCACGCACTGGCGCACCGGTTGGCGATGTCCGAGCCCACCCCGGCACCGAAACAAGAATTATTCTTGACAAGCGCCAGAGCCCCCGGTAGGATGCTCCCCATGAGCCACTTCGCCGTTGCCCCGCGCTGTTGCCGCCGCTGTCCGCACCCGGACGGCGGAGCGGGGCGCGTGGCAGGCTGAACGCGCACGACACCGCCGGGGCACGCGCCCCGGCCCGCCGCCCGGTCCGCACCTGCAGGCCGGGCGGCCTGCTTTCTGGCACCAGGCGCCCGCACGCCGGGCACATCGAACCCGAGAGACGAGGGAGAGAACCGATGGCCGACACCAAGCCGATCGAGGCACGCGGCTACGCGCACCCCGATGCGCTGGTCACCACCGAGTGGGTGGCGCAGCACCTGGACGATCCCGCGGTGCGCATCGTGGAGAGCGATGAAGACGTGCTGCTGTACGACACCGGCCACATCCCCGGCGCGGTGAAGATCGACTGGCACACCGACCTGCAGCACCCCCTCCAGCGTGACTACCTGGACGAGGAGAGCTTCGCGAAGCTGATGCGTGAGAAGGGGATCGGGCCGGACACCACCGTGGTCTTCTACGGCGACAAGAACAACTGGTGGGCCACCTACGCACTCTGGGTGTTCCAGCTCTTCGGCCACAACAACGTGAAGGTGATGGACGGCGGCCGGAAGAAGTGGGACGACGAGGGCCGCCCCATGTCCACCGACTACCCCAGCTACCCGCCCGCCGAGTACCCGCTGCCCAAGCGCGACGACGAGCGCATCCGCGCCTTCCGCGAAGACGTGCTGGAGCACGTGAAGGGGAAGGGGCAGCTGGTGGACGTGCGCTCGCCCGAGGAATACAGCGGCGAAAAGCTGCACATGCCCGACTACCCGCAGGAAGGCGCCATGCGCGGCGGCCACATCCCGGGGGCCAGGAGCATGCCCTGGGCGCGTGCCGTGAACCCCGACACCGGCGAGTTCAAGAGCGCCGACGAGTTGAAGGCGCTGTACGAGGGGCAGCTGGGCCTGAGCGGCGACAAGGACACCATCGCCTACTGCCGCATCGGCGAGCGATCGTCGCACACCTGGTTCGCGCTCACCTACCTGCTGGGCTGGAAGAACGTGCGCAACTACGACGGCTCGTGGACCGAGTGGGGGAACGCGGTCCGGCTGCCGATCGAGAAGTAGTGCTGGGTGCTGGGTGCTGGGTGCTGGGTGCTGGGTGCTGGGTGCTGGGTGCTGGGTGCTGGGTGCTGGGTGCTGGGTGCTGGGTGCTGAGTGCTGAGTGCTGCACGTCCGATGCAGACGGATCGGGTAGCGGACGATGACGTGGGGCACGACGCCGGCGGCGCCGTGAAGTTTGCGAGTGAACTCGCCGCTACAACGGCACACAGTCCGCCTTCGCGGACTTCAAATGCGAAGGGCCTCCCGCCGCGGGGAGGCCCTTCGTTCTGCTCTGAAGCCATAACGCACTCACGCACTCACGCACTCACGCACCTGTTAGCAGTTCACGCCTCGAGCTGATACTCCTTCAACTTCCGATACAGCGTCCGCTCGCCGATCCCCAGCATCTCCGCGGCCCGGCGGCGGTTGCCGCGGGCCTCACGCAGCGCGGCGCCGATCGCCTCGCGCTCCATCTGCTCGATCGTCATCCCCGGGCGGAACACCACCACGCCGCGCTCCTCGGGCGGCTCGGGCTCGGGCGGCGGAGGAGCGGGCCACGCGAGCGCGGCGGGGGGGTAGATGCCGCCCACCACCGGCGCGCCCGCGGCCCCGGGGATCGCCACCGGCTCGCGCTGCCGCTGGCGGTAGATCTCGAACTCGCGGCGCAGGTCGTCCAGGTCCATCCGCATGTCGAAGAGCGTGCGGAAGATGAACTCTAGCTCGGGCGGCGGGCCCGATGCCTCTCCCGCGCCGTTCTCCTGGTGCGGGCCATGGCGTACCACCGGCATGGGCACCGGCATCAGCGAGCGCGAGCTGCCCCGGGTATGGAAGCGCACCTCGGCGGGGATGTCCTCGGGGCGGATCACCCGGCCGGGGGCCAGCACCACCATGCTCTCCACCAGGTTGCGCAGCTCGCGCACGTTCCCCGGCCAGTCGTACTCCACCAGCAGCTGCACCGCCTCGGGGTCGATCCCCACGAACGGCCGCTCGTGCTGCGCGCTGAACTCGCGGATGAAGCGCTCGATCAGCCGCGGGATGTCGGCCCGTCGCTCGCGCAGCGCCGGCAGGTCGATGCGCAGCACGTTCAGGCGATGGTAAAGGTCGCGCCGGAACTCGCCGCGTACCACCTGCTCGCGCAGGTCGCGGTTGGTGGCCGCGATCACGCGCACGTCCACGTGCAGCAGCTCCTCGCCGCCCACGCGCCGGAACTCGCGCTCCTCCAGCACGCGCAGCAGCTTGGTCTGCGTGGAGAGCGGCATCTCGCCGATCTCGTCCAGGAAGATGCTGCCGCCGTTGGCCAGCTCGAAGAAGCCCTTGCGCAGCGCCGCCGCGCCGGTGAACGCGCCCTTCTC
>DASSJS010000165.1:0-5449 GCA_035691085.1 Longimicrobium sp. | reverse complement strand
CGTTCAGAACCTCGGAAGGGTGGCGGAGAGCAGGCTCTTCGCCAGCAGCACCGCCACGTCAGACGCCGCAGACTCTGCTCCGGTAGCGCTCCAAGACCTATCTCGGAAGGCTTGAGGGGCAGGCAAGCTAATTTTGCCATCGTAGAAAGATTCGCCCCTGCCGAGTCTCGCACGACGTGCGCCTCACGGAAACACCGACTCGCGCGCGGCGACCAGGGCGCGGACGGCGCGCTGGGCGGCGGCGGCGGCGTCGTGCAGGCGCCAGCGCGACAGGTCGCGGTCTTCCACCCGGTTGCTCACGGCGCGCACCTCCAGGAAGCGGCAGTCGTAGATGGCGGCCACGTGGGCCAGCGCGGCGCCCTCCATCCCCTCCACCAGCCCGTGGGAGCGCGCGGCGATCTTCGCCCCGCGCGCCGCCGTCCCCGAGCACGCCGACACGGTGACGAACGGGCCCACGCGCACGTGCACGCCCGCGGCGGCCAACGAGTCGGCGGCGCGCTTCACCTGGGCGGCGTCGAGCGTGATCTCGTTGTACACCGGCTGGCCGCGCCGCTCCAGCAGGGGGATGCCGATCCCCTCGGTGGAGATCCACCCGTCCGGCGCCTCCACCCCCTCGTCGCCGTAGATCGTGCTGGAGGCCAGCGCCACGTCACCCACGTCCAGGGAGGAGCCTGCGTACGCCCCCGCCACGCCAAAGCCGATGATTCCGCGGACCTCGCGGCGCTCCAGCAGCGCGGTAAGGCCGTGCGCGGCGTTGGTCTTCCCCATCCCCGCGGCGAACACGATCACCGGCGCGCCGTCCAGCACGCCGAAGTGCGCCACCTTGCGCCCCACCTCCATCTCCATCCGCGAGACGAGCGAATCGCGCAGCTGCCGCGACTCCAGGGGCACCGAGCAGATCAGGGCGAGCGGTGCGGACACGGGCGGTGCGCGGGCACGGGTGGTTGCCGAGACCTTCATCGCCACGGAATTTACTTCCGCGCCTGCCCGGGGCCAACGGCGGAGAGTGAATCGACGCCCAGTCGAGGCGCGGGGTCGCCCGCGTAGTTTCTACCCTGGAATTGCCATATTTCGATGCATTGTGGACGTCTGAACCGGCGGATGAGGCATGCCGCTTCGCTCGCGCTGCTCGCGCTCGCGGCGTGCACCCCGCCGCCGCGGCCCCAAACGGCACCCCCGCCGCCGCCGCCCGCGCCTCCCGCGCCGCCGCCCTTCACCGCCACCGAGGTGTGGAGCGCCGAGCCGGGGCTGGTGCTGCGCGGCGATTCGGGGTCGGTCACGCTGCCGTGGGCGTTCATGCGGCTGGCCGTGGTGCGCGTGGACAGCACCGAGCTGCTGGTGCGCTGCATGGTGTGCCGCGGCTTTCCGGCGGGGCGCGTGGAGCGGTCGCGCGTGGTGCACGAGGCGCGCGCGCCCATCGACGCGCGCCAGGGCGGCCTGGCCGAGTTCGCGCTGGCCGTGCGCGAAGCCGCGCGCCGCAAGGACATCCATGCGCTGGGGCGCGTGATGGCGCGCGACTTCATCTCCACGCTCGAGGGGCCGGAAGGTCCGGGTGAGGCCATCGCCGGGTGGCAGGGGCCGCGCGCGAGCGACCTGGAGCGCATGGCGGGGCTGCTGGACCGCGGCATCGTGAGCACTGGCGGGGGCGGCGTGTGGGCCGCGCCGCCCGAGTTCGTCAACCAGCGCGGCTACTCCGACCTGCGCGCCGGCTTCCGCCGCGGGCGCGACGGCTGGGAGTTCATCTTCCTGCAGCGCCCCGCCCTGAGCCCAGCGGCGCCGCTGCGCGGCCTTGCACCGCCGCCGCCGCGGCCGTGACGCTGGATGCGCTTTGTCGCAGTTGAAGCCTCGCGTGGTTTGCGAGGCTTTTCATTGTTGTTGCTGCGGCTTCAGCCGCCGGTGAGATCCTTGGGGAACGCAAAGAGGCCGGACCGGCATCCCCGCCGGTCCGGCCTCTCCGCGGTCCCCCGGCAAAACCCTACCGGTGGACGCCCTCGCCGCTGATCACGGCCTTGGCGTAGCCGTTGTCGGGGTCGCCGCCGCGCTTGAGCACGCGGTCCACGGTCCCCGGGCCGCGGTTGTACGCCAGCAGCGCCAGGTGGCTGTCGCCGTCGTAGTGGTCCAGCAGCTCGCGCAGGAACTTGAAGCCGATGCTCAGGTTGATCTGCGGGTCGCGCAGGTCGGCGATCGTGGTGCCCTTGCGCATCCCGCGGGCGGTGCTGGGCATCAGCTGCGTGAGGCCGATGGCGCCCACGTGGCTGGTGGCGCTGGTCTTGAACTCGCTCTCGGTGCGCACCAGGCCAAAGGCCACGTCGGGATCGATGTTCTCCTGCAGCGCCAGGTCGTAGATGCTCTCCGCCAGCTCGCGGGTGAGGCCCAGGTCGCTGTAGCGCTCCACCTTGTCCTGGATCACGCTTTCGCGGGCGGTGGACCTGGTCTCGGTCACCTCGTTGGTGGCCGCGCGCCAGGCCGCGCCCACCGCCTGGTCGTTGATGGGCACCACGTGCGGCATGATCCCCACCTGCTGCTCGTGCCTGGGGTCCACGCGGCTCTGGCTGTAGCGCGCCATGGCCAGCGGCGCCGCCGTGCCCGCCACGGCCAGGCCCATCATCCCGTGGCGCAGCGGGTGGTTGCGCAGCCGGTCGAACGCCGAGCCGCGGCGGCGGCCCGAAGGCTGCTGGTCCAGGCGAATGCCTTCACTCACCCGGCGGTCGCCGGCGCCGTCGTACGCGCGGCGGTAGCGCTGCGCGGCGGGGGGAAGCGTGCCGGGGTAGCCGTCGGCGGCCGAAAACCGGCGCACGGGGCGGCCGGTGGGGTGGCGGGGCATCGGATCTCCTCGTTCCCAGGGGGGTGGCGGACGTCTCCGGGTGGGCTGCATGGTCGTCCTCCTCTGGTTCCCAAATTGCCTAATCACAAGGATTTAAGTGATTCGGTCAGGTCCCGTATCCGTTGCACGATACGTGCCGTGGCAGGCAAACATCCGGTGCACGGGGCCGATGGGCGCAGGGAGACGCAGACGTTGCCGAAGCCGCGCTCTCGCTACATCTTACGGGTGGAGGACGCCCCGGGTTTTTCCCCCGCGCGTGGAATGGAGGGAACGCATGCCCGCAGCCGCGGCCAGACACGGCCCCGCACGGCCATGAGGTACGCCAACCCGCTGCTGTTCGTGCTGCTGGTGGTGATCTGCATCAAGCTCACCGACTCGGCGTACAAGTGGGTCCGCTACGGCCCCGAGCGCGAGCAGGTGCACCGCATGCGCCGCGAGCTGGTGGACGCGGGCGCCACCATCGTGCGCACGCGCCAGACCTCCGACAGCATGCGCGCCGTGCTCCGCGCCGAAGACCAGGCGCTGGAACAGGAGCAGCGCGCCCTGCGCCGCTACGACGACTACGCCCACGACGGAGCCCTTCCCACCAGCCTGTACGAGCGCTACCGCGCCGACCTGACGCGCTACAACGACCACGTGGCCGGGCGGAACGGCAAGCTGTCGGAATGGCAGGAGGTGCTGGCGCGCAATCACACGGTGGTCATGCGCTACAACCTGCTCAGCGACAGCATCCGCGACCTGGCCACGCAGATGGGCGATCCCTACTACGAGGTCCCCACGCCCGCCGAAGCCGCCATCGAGCGCGGCGTGATCAAGCCCGAAACGCCCAAGCCGTAGCGTCCAGGCGTTCGGCGATCGATCGATCCCTTTCGCCGGCATCCATACCGCCTTTCCCGTCTGCCGGCCCCGTTCCCCGGGTTGAAACCCGAGGCTACAACGGCCCAAAGTCCGCCTTCGCGGACTCCCGCGTCCGTATCCGCGCAATCGCCCCGTTCCTGCGGTAGTTCACCCCCTCCCCCGCGAAGCGCGGGGAAAGGGCGGGGGGAGGGGGCCCGCCGCGGCATGCGCCATCGCCCGCCCTCCGCATCCATCCTCTAAACGTCCGCCCGGTCGTATACAGTCGACGCTCGCCGTTGACTCTCCGCGTGCTGGCCGCCAATCTTCCCTCACTCACCCGTTCCGCCGGTTCCCGTGCAATCCCTCCGAGGCCCGATGAAGCCTTTCGTCGTTCGCGCGCTCGCCATGGCCGGCGTGGCGCTGGCACCCAACGCGCTCGCCGCGCAGCAGTGGGACGCCGCGGTGCAGAACGCCGCCAACGGCATCGCCCCGCGGATGGTGGAGGTCCGCCACGACATCCACCAGCACCCCGAGCTGTCCAACCGCGAGTTCCGCACGGCCCGCCTGGTGGCCGCGCACCTGCGCTCGCTGGGGATGGAGGTGGACACCGGCGTGGCGCACACCGGCGTGGTGGGCGTGCTGCGCGGCGGCCGCCCCGGCCCCGTGGTGGCCGTGCGCGCCGACATGGACGCGCTCCCGGTGAAGGAGGACACGCCCTACCCGTGGAAGAGCACCGCCACCGGCGAGTACATCGGCAAGACCGTGGACGTGAGCCACGCCTGCGGGCACGACGTGCACACCGCCGTGCAGATGGGCGTGGCCAGCGTACTGGCGGGGATGAAGGACCGCATCCCCGGCACCATCGTCTTCCTCTTCCAGCCGGCCGAGGAGGGCGCGCCTCCGGGCGAGGAGGGCGGGGCGAAGCTGATGCTGCAGGAGGGCGTGTTCAACCGGTATCATCCCACCGCCGTGTTCGGCCTGCACACCTTCGCGCAGATGGAGACGGGGCGCGTGGGGTACACGCCCGGACCGGCGATGGCCGCGTCGGACCGCTTCACCGTGAACATCCACGGGCGGCAGGCGCACGGCGCTTCGCCGCAGCTGTCCATCGACCCGGTGGTGATGGCGGCGCAGGCCATCCTGTCGCTGCAGACCATCCGCTCGCGCAACCTGTCGCCGTTCGAGCCCAGCGTGCTCACGGTGGGGATGGTGCGCGGCGGCGAGCGCTTCAACATCATCCCGTCGGACGTGACGATGATGGGCACCGTGCGCACCTTCGACCCCGCCGTGCAGGACCAGGTGGAGCGCCGCATGCGCGACATCCTGGAAGGCGTAACCAAGGCGGGCGGCGGCACGTATGACATGGAATACCAGCGCACCACGCCGGTGACGGTGAACAACCGCGAGCTGGCCGACCGGATGCGGCCCACGATGGTGCGCCTGATGGGCGCGCAGAACGTGGTGAACGTGCCGCCCACCACGGGCGCCGAGGATTTCGCGTACTTCTCCAACGCGGTCCCCGGCTTCTTCTACCGCCTGGGCACGGTGACGCCCGGCACCACCTCGGGCGACCACCACACCCCCACCTTCCAGGCCGACGACGCCGCGATCCCCATCGGCATCCGCATGATGAGCACGCTGCTGCTGGATTACCTCAGCAGCGGCGGGGCGAGGACGGCGGCTCGGTGAGATCGAGGGCCGGGGCGTGGCGGGGAGACCGGTCGGATTCGGCCAGGGAGTATGCGAATGGAAGCGCGACGGTGCAGGTCACTCGACGCTCCGCATCCG
>DASSJS010000164.1:0-47725 GCA_035691085.1 Longimicrobium sp. | reverse complement strand
CGGCGGCACACCCAAACAGCGCGCGGCACCCGTGTGAGGGCCGCGCGCCATTCTTAACCAGCAAAAGGAAGCTACGCCGCCAGATCCGTCGCTCGCGAGCGCAGAACCGCGATCGATGTCCGAAGCGCTTCGTGCACAGCTTCAGAATCAGAGAATCCCGTCATCTTCCCTGGCATAATTCGGCGCGGATATGCGACTGAAGAAGTTGCCGTCGCCGCTACAACCGCGCGCAGTCCGCCTCCGCGGACTTCACCGCGGGGAGTGCTTGATCGCGAGCCGTTGGGTCTTTACCGCCACCTGGTCCACGATAGCCCGATAGGATGAGCCCAGACGGTTGTAGTCGCGGATGGCGTCGGCGAGCGTTGCTTGAGCACGAGCAACGTCCGCGGGGTTCGGCTGGGATATCGACGGGGCGGTCGCGATCTCGAGATCCGGCAGGGGTTGAGGGCTAACGCGCGCGGCGGTCGGCTGCTCGCAAGCAGCCAGCGTGGTGCCGGTGAGGATGAGGAGCGAAAGGGCACGGAAAACGGAGCGACGGCGCATTGGAACCTCCTCCTGACGGAGAGCGTCGAGGGCGGGGAGACACATCCTGACGGACCCGCAGCGCGCCGGCAAGAACAAGACATCGTAGAAGACGAAAAGGCGCCCGATCCCGTGCGGAACGGCGCCTTCGTCGTTATCCGATCGATCCTCCAGCCAGTGCAGCCTTACCGCACCTCGCTCACCCGCACCGTCTGGCTCTGATGCCACGCCAGCAGCACACCGTGGGAAGTTGACGCGAGCGCCGGCGAGCGGCCGACTCGCTCGCGGGCGACCACGGCTATCTGCTCGCCATCGATTCGGGCGAAGGTGACCGGGCCGTCGGCGGTGCGGCGGTCGTCCCAGGTGGCCCAGACGCGGTCGCCATCCGCCGCGAGGGCGACCTGGCTGGGGGGTACCCACTTGCCGGTGAGCAGCGCCGCGGCATCGGAGAAGGTGCGCCCGCCGTCCACGGAGACGGCGTGCCACAGACCCTGGCGGCCGTCCTTGCCGGTGTACCAGGCCACGTGCACCCTGCCCTGCCCGTCCACCGCCAGCGACGGCCCGGCGTGCGGGCAGCCGGGGAACACCCAGCCGTCGGCGTGCACCCGGACCGGCGCGGCGAAGGCCGCCGCACCGGGCGCCAGCCGCGCCACCACCACGTCGCGCACGTCGCCCGCGTGAACCTTGCGCCAAGCGACGTAGACGGAGCCATCCGCCCCCGTCGCGAGCGAAGTGCGGCAGCAGGGGCACACGCCGCCATCCACCACCATGCCGGGCCCGAACGTCTTCCCTCCGTCGTTGGACTTTGCGACGCGCACCTCGCTGCCGGGGAGGGTGGGGTCCTCCGCCATCCCGCCATGGCCGTGCATCGCGTGCCCCGCATCGCCCGCCGGCTTCGCGGACGATGACGCGGAGGCGGGAGCGGGGTGCGGGTGGCGGCGAGCGCGCTCGGCGTCGCGGACGCGCGAGTCGAGCCAGCTCACGTACACGGTGCCGTCCTTCGCCACCACGATGTTGTGGAAGGTGTGCGACGACGGCGGCCCCGCCGCGTCGTCGTTCACCGTGACGGCGGGCGTGAAGGTGCGGCCGCCGTCGGTGGAGCGCGCCAGGCGCAGGTCGCTGGCCGGGAAGCGGCGGCCGGGGATCTCGCGGTTGTTCTGCCAGACCACGTAGACGGTGCCATTGGGCCCCACCGCCACCTGCGCGGGCGCCTGCTCGTGCGGGGCCGCGTCGCCCGGGCGGTCGTTCACGCGCACGGCCGGGCTCCACACCTCTGCCGCGGCCTTCGCGAGGTAGACGTTCGAGGCGCCGCCCTCCGTGGCTACCCATGCCACGTAGCGGGTTCCGCGCGCGTCGGCCGCGGCGGTGGGGTTCGACGCGCCGCTGCTGGCCAGCGTGGCGGCATCGGCGAGCGCGGGGCCGTGGCGGGCCACCGTCCCGGCCGCGAGCGCCGCCGCGGCCACCGCGACAACGGCGCCGATCATCAGGGAAGTCTTCATCGATGTCTCCCGGCGGTTCAGTGGCCGGCGCGCAGCTGCACGCCCAGGTACAGCGAGCGCGGCATCCCAGGGGCCAGCTCTTCGCCGCGCGCCACGGTGTACTGCGCGGCCTCGGCATAGCGCTCGTCCAGCACGTTGTTCATCCGCCCCACCAGCTCAACGCCGCCGCGCACGGGGACCGTGGCGTGCAGGTTCACCAGCGAGTGACCGTCGTAGCGGTGCGTGTTCTGGGGATCTTCCCAGTACCCGCCCACCCGCTGCCACTCGGCAGAGAGCCGTCCATCGCCCGCGAAGCTCCAGCCCAGCCGCGCGTTCAGCAGCGTGCGCGGCGCGCTCTCCATCTCATGGCCCGCGTAGTCGGTCCCCGGTTTGGGCGACCACTCCTGGTACGTGTGCTTCGCGCGGCTGTAGCTCACGTCGGCTCGGAACCTGGCGGGGAGCTGGATGCCCAGGCCCGTCTCGATGCCGCGGTGCAGCGTGCCGCCCGCGTTCACCGTCTCGCGAGTGCCGTCGGGGTTCACGAAGGTGAGCACGTCGTGGGTGATGCGCATCCGGTACGCGCTCACCTGGTAGCCCAGCGGCCCCACCTGCCCGCGCGCGCCGGCCTCCACGCTGCGCGCCTCGACCGGCTTCAGGCTCACCGTGTTGTCGGCCTGCCCCTGGCGGAAGAGCTGCCCCTCGCTGGGCGAGCGGAAGCCCGTGGTGTAGCTGCCGAAGACGTTGAAGGCGCGCCCGGCCTCGTACGTGACTCCCAGCTTGGGCGACAGGTGGTGGTAGGCGACGGTGGTGTCGTTCGGCCGGCGGTACTTGCCCGTGGTGACGGCGGACAGCTGGTTGTCGTACGCGAATCCGATGTTGTCCCAGCGGACGCCGCCGGTCAGGCGCACGCGGCTCACCGGCGCCACCTCGGTCTGGAGATATGGGCTCACGCCGCGGAAGGTCACGTGGTAGTCGTAGACCCGCTCGACGGCCGTGTAGGTGTCGAACACCTGGCCGGTGCGCGTGGTCTGGATCCGGTCCTCGTTGCGGTAGCCGGGGCTGTAGTCCACGTCCACGCCGCCGATCACCCGGGTGCGCAGCGGGTCCACGTCCACGCGGTACTTGGCCAGCATTCCGAAGGAGTGGTGGCCGGTGGTGTAGACGGTGGGGTCGTAGGTGAGCGACCAGTCGGGGAGCAGGTCCATGCTGTTCCAGCGCACGAACGGGATCACGCTCAGCAGCGTGCGGGCGCCCTGCCGCTCGTAATCCGTGGAGAGCCGCAGCGCGGTGACGCGGCGGAACGAGATGGGCGTGTAGTTCTGCGTGGGGTCGGCCCTGAAGTCGGCCGCCAGCAGGGTGCTGGCGCCGGCGGTCTGCTGGTTGATGTGGCTCACCGCCAGCACCGTCTTGAGCGATGCGCCGTCGCCGAAGTGGTGGTCCCAGCGCAGGTTGCCGCTCTGGCGCGTGTAGTCGGTCCCCTGCCGCCAGCCGCTGGTGCGGGTGACGTTCAGGTCCGCCCGCACGCCGTTGCTCCCCGCCGTGGCCGACCCCGCCAGCAGCAGCCGCCCCCAGCCGTACGCGCCGCCCTCGGCGTACGCCTCATAGCTGGGGCGCGCGGTGGGCGCCCGCGTCTCCACGTTGATCACGCCGCCGATGGCGTCGCTGCCGTACAGGGCGCTCGCGGGCCCCTTCAGCACCTCGATGCGGTCGGCCTGCGGAACGTTCACCTCGTACAGCGCGTTGTGGTTGAAGAAGCCGGTGGAGCGCGTGGGCACGCCGTCTTCCAGGAACAGGTAGACGGGGTTCGTGGTCTTGGGCTGGCGGATGGCGGTGGTGTGCCCCTCGCCGCCGGTGACGCTCACCCACACGCCCGGCACCTGCGACATCACCTCGGCCGGATGCGTCGGCTTTGCGTCGCGCAGCGCGGCGGAGCCCACCACGCCCACTGACGCCGGCGTTTCGCCCAGACGCCGCACCTCGCGCGTGGAGCTGACGACGAGAGAGGGGAGGACGGTGCTTTCCTCCGACATCTGCAGATCGGCGCGTTCCGCGGCGTTCGCGGTGACGGTCACCGGCCGCGACAGGGGCGCCAGCCCCAGGCGCGTGGCGGTGAGGGTGTGCGTTCCGGAGGGGACCCGGGAGATGTGGAAATGGCCTTGCGCGTCGGTGGCGGCGGGCGCGGCGCCCTCCACGCGGACGCTGACGCCGGCCAGCGGCACCCCGGTGCCGCGCGCAGTGACGGTGCCGTCGACGGAACCGGTGGCCTGCGCGAGCGCTGGGACGGCAATCAGGGCTGAAAGGAGAGCGGCGGCCAGCGCCGCGTTACGGGCGTGCGGGTACGAACGTGTGATGGACACACTTCACCTCGGCTTGAAAGTCCAGGCTGGCAAGGCATGCGGCACCGGCGGGCGCGGAGGTGCGCCCGCGGCTAAGGAACCGCGCTGTCTGTTGTGCTTGGGTGTTTCAGCCGAGCAGGGGAGGGCCCTGACCGTACGGAAGGAAGTAGGGGACCAGCTGGGGGACAATCGTCTCGACTCGGGGCGCCGCCGCCTCGCGAACGGAGGCGGGTGCCACGCGCAGAACCGCGTCCGAGGCCGACGGAATGGCGCCGCCGGAGACGGACGGGCAGCTCCCCGTGCAGGTGCAGGCGTGGGTGTCGCCGTGCTCCGGGGCGGGTGCGTCGTGCGATCCCTGCGCCGCGCCGTGGTGACCGTGCGATGCCGCCTGCCGCGCGCTCGCCACCTTGCCCGGCACCGAATCATGGTGCGGGCAGCGGTGGGCGCCCAGCGCTTCTCCCGTCCAGGTGAACAGGAAGAAGGCCAGCGCCAGCAGTGCGGTCAGGCGGTGCGCGAGGGTGCGCTGCACGGTCGGGTGCGGGAGGATCGTTTTCACGCGGGGGAACATGGCCCCCCGCGGCACTTCTCTCAATCGGGCAACACGCGCACTGGAATGTAAGGTGAATTCCCTACGCCCGATCGAATCGAACCGGCGGAGTTCCACGTCTCGCCGTATGTACTCCAGCAAGCGCGGTGGGTTGCATCGGGCAGGCCGGCGGCGGATCTCCTTCCCGCTGCTGGAAAGATGTGCCAGAACATCAATACGCGCCAGTCATTTCGGCCAGCGCGCGACCGTGCTGATGATCCGTTCTGGCGGATCGGGCCTGCCTCGGGATGATGCGGCGCCGTCGCGTTTCGCTGCGGAGTCATGGGTCGCGACAGAGAAGGGAGCGGGGAAAAGGCCGCTATTCCCGGATCCCTGTCACCCCGTACTGACGTCCAATATCGCCGCCGCGGTAGGAGAAGAACTCGCCGATGCCGCAACGGGTGCAGTGCGTGGAGACGGTGATGCGTTCGGGCCGCACGCCCTGCCCCGCGGCGCGCTCCACGATGGCGGCGCGCACGTCGATCGTCTCCTTACCCGGCGGCGGCGGACGGTCGGGGTGGATGGCGGCGTGCACCTCGGGGCCCACCTCGTAGCAGCGGCCGCAGATGGCAGGGCCGCAGTGCAGCCAGAGATCGGCCGCCGCGCTCCCCCACTCCGCCGCCATCCGCCGGATCCCGCGCTCCACGATCCCTGCCGCCGTGCCGCGCCAGCCGGCGTGCACCAGCGCGATCCGGCGCCGCTCGGCGTCCACGATGCTCACCGGGGTGCAATCCGCGATGCCGACGGCGATCAACAGGCCGGGGAGATCCGTGGCGTGCCCGTCATGGCCGTCCATCACGCAGATGGCGGGCGCGCCGCGCTGGGTGTGCACCCAGATCTCGGTGCCGTGCACCTGTCGCGAGAGCACCGCCGTCGGCATCCCGGTCGACGAGGAGAGCAGCCGCCAGCGGTCCATCCCCGGCCCTACCGGACGATCGCCGCTCAGCGCCAGGTCGAACGGCTCGTCGGGGTTCCCCCGCCCCGTGGTTCCCTGCACCAGCCAGGGAAATCGCTCGCTCCACTCGGGATGCACCCAGAGCGGCACGTCGCCGGGGAGCCGAGTCTCCGTGACCGTACGCGCCGTGGCCGAAACGGAATCCGTCACAGCCCGGCGCCCTCCGGCGGCCCCGCCTCGATCATGCGCACGTGCCCGCCGCCGCCGTCCAGCCGGTCCAGGCGGCGGCGCAACTCGTCCACCTCGGCCTTCAGCGCGTCGAACTCGCGGCGGGGCACCACGTCCACCCGTTCGCGCACCTCCTCGAACACGCCCTGCGCCCGGTCCAGCGCGCCGCTGAGCGCGGTCTTGGCGCGGTCGGGGTTCAGGTCGTTCTTCTGCACCGCCTCCTCGATGGTCTCCTCGATGGCGTCCTTGAACGCGGCCAGGATCCCGATGCTCGCGCGCAGCCCCTCGCCGATGCTGGTGCGGCCCTTCGGTTGTTCGTCAGACATGGCAGTGTGCCGGTGGAAAGTGCCCAGTTTCCGGTGCCCGGTGCGGCAGGTTGGCGTGAATCTATCCCGACGCGGCGCCGCACGCGAAACGCCCGGGCCTGTGCGGCTCCGGGCGTTCGCTGAACGTTCGTACCTCCGTACCTCCGTACCTCCGTACCTCCGTACCTCCGTACCTCTGTTACGACCGCGAGTCGGCGCGCTCGATGTCGGCGCCCAGCGCGCGCAGGCGCTCGTCGATGCGCTCGTAGCCGCGCTCGATCTGGCCGATGTTGTAGATCTCGCTGGTACCCTGCGCGCCCAGCGCGGCGATCAGCAGGCCCATCCCCGCGCGGATGTCGGGGCTCTCCACCACGCCGCCGCGCAACTGGCTCTTCCCGATCACCAGCACGCGGTGCGGGTCGCACAGCACCAGCCGCGCGCCCATCGCCACCAGCTTGTCGGCGAAGAACATCCGGCTCTCGAACATCTTCTCGTGGATCAGGATCGTCCCCTGGCACTGCGTGGCGGTGACCAGGGCGATCGAGGTCACGTCGGCCGGGAAGGCGGGCCACGGGCCGTCGTCCACCTTCGGGATGTGCCCGCCGATGTCGGTCTGGATCACCGGCTCCTGGCCGCCGGGGATGAACAGGTCCTGCCCGCGGATCTCGGTCTTCACGCCAAGCCGGTCGAAGCCGATCAGGATGCTGTCCAGGTGCTCGGGCGCCGCGTCCTCGATGAGGATCTCGCCCCCCGTCACCGCGGCCAGCCCGATGAAGCTCCCCACCTCGATGTGGTCGCTGGTGATGCGGAACCGGCCGCCGCGCAGCTTGTCGGCCCCCTGGATGTGCAGCGTGCCGGTGCCGATCCCGTCGATCTGCACGCCCATCCCCACCAGCATGTGGCACAGGTCCTGGACGTGCGGCTCGGCCGCGGCGTTGCGGATGCGCGTGGTGCCCCGCGCCAGCGACGCCGCCATCACCGCGTTCTCGGTGCCGGTCACGCTGGGCTCGTCCAGGAACATGTCGGCGCCCTGGAGGTGGTCGGCCTTCACGCGGAAGCCGCGCTCGTCGTGCTCGAAGCGCGCGCCCAGCTTCTGGAACGCCAGGAAGTGCGTGTCCACGCGGCGGCGGCCGATCACGTCGCCCCCTGGCGGCGGGAGGTTCATCCCGCCGGTACGGGCCAGCATGGGCCCCGCCAGGAGGATGGAGGCGCGGATGCGGGCGGCGGCCTGGGCGTCGAGGTCCTTGTGCCCCACGTCGGCGGCGCGCACGCGCACCTCGTTGTCGCCCACCCACTCGGTCTCGGCGCCCAGCGCCTCCAGCAGGTCCAGCAGCGTAAGAACGTCCTTGATGCGGGGAACGTTCTCCAGGAACACGTCCTGGTCGGTGAGCAGCGTAGCCGCCAGCATGGGCAGGGCGGCGTTCTTGTTGCCCGCTGGGCGGATGGTCCCCTTGAGACGCTTTCCGCCCTGGACGACGAACTTGGGCACTCCGGATCTCCGGACCGAAACGTGGGGACGCACGATGCCTCCACCCTGGAGGCGCCGCGCGCCGGGGTTCTCGTTGGAACGGTGGCGGGGGCGCAAGAGTCGTGCGCGCTCCCCCGCCACCTTCCTTCGGGATGATTTTCTCAGCCGCCCAACCTATCGCCCGCCAGATGTCTCCGCAAAAGGCCGCGGGAACTCAAGCGGCGCCTGCACTTTCGCTTGACACGCATCTCGCGCCCCGCGTAAGATGCGGCGCGCTCCCGAACCCATCGTCCGCCACACCCGAACCCCCGTTCCGCGTGGGATCTGACGCGATTCACACTCTCCGCGCGGATGCTCGCGCGGGAGTCCGCGAAGGCGGGCTTCGAGCCGTCGTCGCCGCGGCCTCGTCCTCCCTTCCGCGCCCGGTGCTCGCGTGACCGAGGGCTTTGGCGAGACGATTCGACTCCGCGTCGAACAGATGGCGCCCGTGCTGGGCGACGTGGACGCGAACGTGGGGCGCATCGCCGCCGCGCAGAGGGATGCGGCGGCGGACGGGGTTAATCTGATCGTCACGCCCGAGCTGTCGGTGACGGGGTACGACGTGCGAGACCGGGTGCACGCGCTCGCCCTCCCCGCCTCCGCCGAGCCGTATCCCGCGCTGGCGGGCGGGCCGGACGTGGTCGTGGGAGCCATCGAAGTCGACGGTGGATTCGTTCCGTACAACACCGCGCTGCACCTGCGCGGCGGGCGCGTGCTCCATCGCCACCGGAAGGTGTATCTCCCCACCTACGGGATGTTCGACGAGGGGCGCTGGTTCGGCCGCGGCGACCGGATGCGGGTGTACGACGCGGGGGGCGGCTGGCGGATCGGGCTGGTGGTCTGCGAAGACCTGTGGCACCCTGCGCTGACGTACCTGCTCGCGGCGGACGGAGCGCACCTGCTGATCGTGCAGTCCGCCGGCGCCGGGCGCGGAAGCTGGGCGGGGGGCGAGACCGGCGGCCGCTTCGCCAGCTGGCCCGCGTGGGAGCACCTGGCCCGCGCCGCCGCGGTGGCCTACGGCGTGTACGTGGTGGTGGCCAATCGCGTGGGGACCGAGGGACCGTGCGTCTTTGCGGGGGGATCGATGGTCGTGGGGCCCGACGGCGAGCTGCTCGCGAAGGCGGACGACCTGGATGAGGAGCGGCTGACGGTGGATCTCTCGCTCGACGCCGTCGCCCAGGCGCGCCGGCCGTTCGCCCACGCGCGCGACGACGATCCGCGGCTGGTGTACCGCGAGCTGGAGCGGATGCTGGGGGAGCGCGGATGAGCGACGCGCGCTTCGCCCGCATCGCCGCGATCGTGGGCGCCGTGGCCCGGCAGGCGCTGGCCGATCGAGGAGCGGAACGCATCGCCCTGCTGGACGACGGTGGCCCCGAGGCCGATCTTTCGGCACGGATGCTGGCGCGGGCGCTGGGGGAGGACGGAGTGATCCGCATCACCGTGAGCGACGCGGAGGTGGAATCCGTCTTGCACCTTTCGCCCGGGGCCGCGCCGGACGACGTGCGAGACGAGATCCGGCGGATGCGGGCGCGGCTGGCGCCCGGCGCGCTTCCCGCGCACCCCGGAAACAAGACCGCGCTGCTGCTGAACGCCACGCTTCCCCCCGAGCCGCTGCTGCCGCTGGGTGACCTGTGGGCCAGCGAGGCCGCGGAGCTCGGGGGCGGCTGGTCGGCCCCGCCGTTGGTCTGCCGAATCGCCGAGCAGGCGGGCGGGATCAACGCGCTGGACGAGGCGCTGCGGGCGTTTGTGGACCGCCGCGACCCGGGCGGGCTCGGCGCGCTCCCGCGCGACGCCGCAGACGCCGTCCGCGGCGCGCTGGCCGCCGGGCGGGCCGCGCGCATGTTTCCCGTGATCGTTCCCAAGGTCGGCACGCGCACGCTGGGCGTGGACCTGTTCGACTGACCCGGCCGCCACACCACACCCGAGAACCGCGTGACCATCCTCCTTCTCCAGTCGCAGGCCGTGCGCGACACCGTCTATGTGGTGCAGCAGGAGCCCGGCTGGATGCACACGGTAGACGCGCTCGCCGCCATCGCGCAGATCGTGCTGGCCATCGCCCTGCTGGCGGTGGGGCTGGGCGTGCTCTTCGCCGCGCTCAAGGTGAAGGCGCTGATGAAGAAGGTGGAGGAGCAGGGGCAGAAGCTGCGCGTGGACCTGGCCCCTGCCATCCACAACGTGACCGCGGTGACCGAGAACGTGAACTTCGTCAGCAAGACGGTGAAGAAAGACGTGGAGAAGCTCTCCGCCAGCGTCACCGCCGCCACCGACCGGCTGAAGGGCGCCGCCGAGCAGGCCGAGGTAAAGGTGGGCGAGTTCAACGCGCTGATCGGCGTGGTGCAGGAAGAAGCCGAGAGCCTGTTCATCACCGGCGCCAGCGCGCTGCGCGGGCTGCAGGCCGGCGCCGACACCTTCCGCCGCTACCAGACCGGCGAGATGGAGCTGCTGGAAGAGGCGTACGACGAGGGCGACGAGGTGGATGACGACGAGGCCGTGGCGGCGGAGATGCGCGAGATGGACGGCGGCTTCAGCCTGGACGGCGACGACGAGGAAGACGAGGACGAGGTGGAGGCCATCCGCCGCTGGCGCCGCACCCGCGGGCGCTGAGCGCGGCCTCTCCGCCCATCATATCAACGGACCGGAGCCACACCATGGCACGCCAGAATTCCACCGAGTTCCTCGCCGCCTTCGCGGTGGGCACGGTGCTGGGGATCGGGGCCACGCTGCTGCTGAGGCCCGAGCCCCAGACCGCGAAGGAACGGCTGATGCGTGAGCTGAAGCCGTACCGCAAGAAGATTCGGAAGAGCGCCGGGCAGGTGCAGCGCGGGGTGCGGCGCGGCCGGGCCGCCACGGCCGAGGTGGCCGACGACGCGATCGACGCCGGGCGCGAGCTGATCGCCGAGTTCCGCGACGAGGTGCGCCGCATCGTGGCCGAGGCGCGCGACGAGCTGGCCGGGGCGCGCGACGAGTTGGCCGGGGCGATGGAGGAACGGCGGAAGGACGAGCGCCGCGGCGACGAGCGCAGGAAGCGCGAGCGCCGCCGCGGCGGGCTGCGATTCATGCGGACCATGGACAGGGAATGAAGCTTCGCACGGGCGGCCTGCTGGCGGCCGCGGCCGTAGCCCTGCTGCTGGTGGCGCTCACGCCCACGCACGCGTACGCCTGGGGCCCCGCCACGCACGCGTACCTGAGCTGGCAGGTGCTGCAGCAGCTGGAGCTGGTCCCCCAGGCGATCCGGGCGATCATCTCGGCGTACCCGTACGACTTCGTGTACGGCTCGCTGGCCGCCGACATATCGCTGGCCAAGAAGTACGTCCCCGAGGGCCGCCACTGCCACCACTGGCACGTGGGCGAGGAGATCGAGCACGCCGCGCCCAACGACCGGATGAAGGCCGTGGGGATCGGCTACCTCACCCACCTGGCGGCCGACACCGTCGCCCACAACGTCTACATCCCCCGCCAGCTCCTGCTCACCTCGAGCACCAAGGGGCTGGGCCACTCGTACTGGGAAGCCCGCATGGACCGGCACGTGGGCGAGCCGTACATGGGGCTGGCGCGCCACGCGGTGATGGGGCACGACCATTCCGCCGCCGACGCGCTCTTCGACGAGGTGCTCTCGGGAACGCTGTTCTCGTTCCGCACCAACCGGCGGATCTTCCGCGGGCTGATCCGCTTCCAGGACAACGACCGCTGGCAGAGCATCTTCGGCACGCTGGTCACGCTCAGCCGCTGGGAGCTGACCGACGCCACGGTGCGCCAGTACGTGATCCGCTCGTTCGACTACGTGATCGACTACCTGCAGCGCCGCGAGCACGCCCTTCCCCGCGCGCTGGACCCGATCGGCGACGCCAACCTGGAGCTGTCGAAGAAGGTGCGGCGCCTGGCGCTGCGCGACGGCGCCTCGGAACGCCCCGAGATCCTGGCCGAGATGGCCGACGAGTTCTTCCCCATGCCCGACGTGCCCTACGGCCACCTGCTCAAGCAGAACGGCCACGCCAAGGAGCCGCCGCGGTTCAACGATTGACGGAGTGGGACGCCTCCGTCGCACGCACCCCGCACCGCTCCTACCGGGCCACCAGAGGAGGCGTGTTGCAGAGGGGTGGCATCGTGGGTTTGGGCACGTTCCAGGCCTCCTCCGGAAATCGTTCGAATCGAAGCGGCAGTCTACCCAAGCCCGGCAAAAATGTATAAGTTTACAATGCGGGCAGGTAAACATAGTAAACGCGGTGTGCCCTGTTCGACGGTCGGTGCGGAACCGGGCGAATGACGTAAGAAATGAACACTCGCTGGCCGCTATCAAGCGCGCCACTTGACGACTCTGTTCACCTTCGGCAGAATATGTCCATTGACGCGTCTCCGGAAATCGAGGCGGCGGTGCGGGAGCTCGTTCGCTCGGGGGCATACCACTCGGTGGATGAGGCGCTGGAAACGGCGCTGCACATCCTGAAGTGGGCCGAGGGCCACCCCGAGGGAAAGCGGGAACTGCTGCGCCACGCCCTGCAGGCCGGAGTTGACGACGAGGAGGCCGGAAACCTCATCGATGCCGAGGAGGTGTTCCGGAGGGCGAGGGAACGCGCGCGCGGAGAACAGTCCTGAGCACAATCCGGTTCACCAGGAAAGCGGAAGCGGACTACAACAGCGCCCTCCGCTATCACCGGACGCACGGCGGGCTCGCGGCGGCCGACGGGTTCGCCGATCTCTTCGAGGAGCGATGCGAGACGCTGAAGGCGTTTCCCCTGAGCGGAGCGGAGGTCACCGACGTGGAGGTTCGCGGCCTGCGGCGGCTGACCGTGGGGCGGTACACGATCTTCTACAGGCCCACCCCGTTCGAGATCCGGATCAGCCGGGTCCTGCACCAGAGCCGTGACCACACGCAGGTGTTCAGGAAGCGGAAGAAGTCGGCGTGAAGGCCTGCCATCGGCCGCGGCGTGAGCTTCTCTCATCCGCAGTCCACTCCCCAGCCGGCCGCTTGAGCGAATCACGCGGCCGTGTGTGATTTTCCATCGCTGGAGCGCGCCTTGCGCATCGGCCGCAGACGTGGGCAACGTATCTGCCCACCGTGCGCCGCAGACTGGGTGTGCCACCGCTGGCGCAAAGTACACGCAGTTGACACGCACCCATTCTTCTCGTACGTTTTTGGGTCCAGAGAGCGCATCAGCATTGGACTCACACGGGCGGAGGGGGACGGCGATGGTGACGACGTTGGCGGCAGCACATCCGCGGAGGTCCGAGATGAGCCTGAACGTCCCCCCCGAGTTCGAGCGCGCCGTCCGCGAGCGCGTGGAGAGCGGCGTCTACGCGTCGGCCGAGGACGTGTTCGCGGCGTGCCTTGAGGCGCTGGAGCAGTGGGAAACGGAGCAGGAGGCGAAGCTCGAGACGCTTCGGCGCGATGTCGACTTCGGACGAGAGCAGATCCGCGACGGACGAGGCTCGCACATGGAGGAGGTGTTCGAGCGGATTCGTCGTCGTGTTTATTCGGGAGACTACGGGTCAGCCGAGGATGTGCTGAACACGGCGCTCGCTGTTCTGGACGAGGCAGAGGCGGACGATGCCGCGAACGAGCCACTGCGCAGTGCGATTGATGCAGGGTTGGCGGAACTCGATCGTGGTGAAGGAATGTCAGGCGATGCCGCAGCGGAGCAGATTCGAGCGGATGTTCGCAGGATTACGGGCCGCTGAGAACATTCCGGGTGTCGCCGACCGCGAGAAAAGAGATCAGCGAGGCAGCGGATTACATCTTCAAGGAAACGGGAAATACGGCGCTGGTGGATCGGTGGGTGGACAAGCTCCTGGACGCCTTCGCTCTCCTGACGCTCTCACCGGAGATGAGTCCGTCTCGCAAGGAATTACGTCGTGGTCTCCGGGGCCACCCCGTCGGCGATTACATCGTCTTCTACAGAGTGCATCGCACCGAAGTCGTGATCGCGCGCGTCATTCATCAACGCCGCGACCTGCGGAAGGTATTCCCGAAGCGCCAGAAGAAACGGTAAGGTACGGCTCGATAAAACCGGCCGCGTGAGCGAATCACGCGGCCGGCTTCATTTCGTCTCCCTGCCCTGCCCCACGGCTTCGCCGCTCACCCCTGGAGGGCGAAGAGGGAGATGCCGGCGGGGGTGACGGCGGCCAGGCGCTGGCCGTCGGCGGCGAAGCGGAGGGCGAGCACCTTGCCGCTCGCCTCCACGGCCGGCGGCGGCTCGGGCGAGAACTCGCGCCAGACGCGGACGGCGCCGGCGGGCGAGGCGGTGGCCAGCGTCATCCCGTCAGGGGCCACCGTGAGCGCGGAGAGGCCGTCGGGCTGGCGGATCACGCCGCGGGACTGCGGCGGGTCCTCGGCCATCGACCAGAACGCCACCTCGCCGTTGGAGAGCCCTGCGGCCACGATCTGCGGCGCGGCCAGGTACTCCAGCCCCACCACCAGCCCCGCGTTGCCAGGGATGCTCACCACGCGGCCGCGCGTCTCGCAATCCCACACTTCCAGCCCCGCGCGGCCCAGCGTGGCCACCACGCCGTCGCCCAGCCAGGCGGCGGCGCGGCCCTGCTCGCCCATCTGCCACGTGTAGCCCGTTGCGAGATCGACCACGCACACGGTCGTGTCGCTCACGGCGGCCACGCGGCGGCCGGTGGGGTCGGCGGCGAGCGAGCGGATGGCGCCGATGCCGACGTCCAGGTGGAAGCCAGCGCGGCCCGACATCTCGTTGGAGTGCACCTGTCCGTCGGCGTCGCCCAGCACCAGCGTGCGCCGGCCGGGGACGAACGCCAGCGCCGTTACATCACCGCTGGTGCCGAGCTGGCCGCGGCGCGGCTCGCGGTGCGTGACATCGTACGCCCACACGCCGTCGTCCCCCGCCACCGCGAAGTGGCTGGGCGACATCCACACGCCGTCGCGGAACCCTGGCGCGGGGATGTTCTGGATCAGCTGAAGCGTGGCGTTGCTCGGTGCCGCGGGCGAGGCGTCGCTCATGTCGGGAGATCGTCGCGGTGGGGTGGTGGGATCGTGGCGAGGACCGGCGGGGGAATCTGACGAGCGGGGAGCCTTTCGGAAAGCCGGGCCATGGAATGACGGATTTCGATCCCGGTTTGGCCGCCGGGCCTTGACGCCATCTCGCGCGAGGTGCAACCGTATATCTGGTCCAACCACCACAGCCCCACCGCCGCCTACGCGGCACGCCGTCCGCTCCGGACATCGTTCCCCGCCCTTCCCATCCGGCCCACCATGACCCGCCGCCGTGAAGTACAGCTTTCCATCGCCATGCTGGCGGTGGTCGCGCTCTGCCTGATGGCGGGGCTGCTGACGCCGCAGACCTCGCTGGCCTTCGGCAACAGCGCGTGCCCGGACTCGCTGGAACTGCCCAGCAAGGTGGGCGAGCAGGCGTACGAGGCGAAGCTGAACGAGTTCCTGCGGGGCGGATGCTACCGCGGGTGGGTGCACGACCGCGAGATCCGCAACACGGGGCCATTCGTGGACGGGCGGAACTTCGGGACGCACCCGGCGGTGCGCGTCTACTACTCGCCGCGGGCGTGGGAGTGGCTGTACACGCGGCACCGGCAGGGCCGCATCCCCGACAACGCCATCATCGTGAAGGAGATGTACACGCCCCCGGCCGCGCCCACCGCCGCGCTGGAGGGGTGGACCACCATGGTGCGCGACAGCGCCGGCGCGTTCGACGGCTGGTACTGGGGATACGCCGGCGTGACGCCGTCCAGGCAGCCGCCGCTCGAATATCCCAACTCCGGCTTCGGGCTGTACTGCACGCGCTGCCACGCCAGCGCCGAGAGCGAGCTGACCTTCTCGGCCGTGCGCAACGTCGACCCCGCGCAGGACCCGCTCTCGTTCGTGGTGCAGACGTTCACCACGGTCGATTCGGCCCACCGCACCCTGGCTGCGGGATCGATTCACCCGCCGCGGCGCGACGAGCTCTCGATTCACGGCGAGGTGGACCACGCGGCGGAGACGGCGCGCCACGCACTGCCCAAGCCGCTGGACGGCCCCGACGCGGCCTTTCTGGCGCTCTACCGCCTTTCGCGCGAGTTCGCCGCGCCCACCAGCAAGACGGCGTTCCCGGTGGAGACGTACGACCACGTGGTCTCCGGGCCGAAGGGGCCGGAGCAGTTCCTGACCAGCGACCAGTGCACCGGCTGCCACAGCGCCAGCAACTTCAACATGGCGTTCATCTCGGCCGACCAGCGCGACACCTTCAATCTTTCGCCGTATGGCGAGTGGCGCGCGTCGCTGATGGGGCTGGCCGGGCGCGACCCGGTGTTCCACGCGCAGCGCGAGTACGAGGTGGCGCGCTTCCCCATGAACCGCACCTTCATCGACACCACCTGCTATCGCTGCCACGGGGTGATGGGCCAGCGGCAGGCGACGATCGATGGGACGATGTTCCGCCACGACATGGTGTACACCACGCCCGGCCAGCCGGACGCCAAGTATGGCGCGCTGGCGCGTGACGGGATCAGCTGCATGAGCTGCCACCAGATCAGCGCGCAGAGCCTGGGTGACACGGCCAGCTTCACGGGGCGCTTCAAGGTCGATCCGCCGGGGACCGTGAACGGGCCGTACGCCAACGTGGCCGAATACCCGATGAAGACGGCGCTCGGCATCACCCCGCGCACCGAGCCGCAGATCCGCCGCGGCGCGCTTTGCGGATCGTGCCACAGCGTGGTTCTTCCCGTGCTGGACAGGACCGGGAAGCAGGTGGGCGGCGGGTACGAGCAGGCCACCTACATCGAGTGGCTGAACAGCGAGTTCCAGAACGAGACGCTGCAGGTGAACACCGCCACCGCGCGAACCTGCCAGAGCTGCCACATGCCGCAGGACTTCCGCGGCAACCGGCTGAAGTACCGCGTGGCGCTGATCGAGGACCCCACCTATCCCATGGCCGACCACCGTGCCCGCGACAGCGCCATCACCGTGGCGGTGCGCGACACGTTCAGCCGGCACATGCTGATGGGGGTCAACCTCTTCACCCTGGCGATGTTCCAGCAGTTCCCCGACACGCTGGGCATCCGCAGCACCGACTACATGTACAACTCGGGCGTGCAGCCGCTGGTGATGGCCGGCCTGAGCGCGCAGGAGCTCGCGCGGAACCAGAGTGCCCGCGTGACGGTGACGGGGGTGCGCCGCGTGCGCGACTCGCTGGAGGTGAGCGTGCGGGTGGAGAACCTGGCGGGGCACCGGCTGCCCAGCGGCGTGGGCTTCCGGCGCGCGTTCCTGGAGCTGGCGGTGGTGGGCGCGCGCGACACGCTTTGGGCGAGCGGGCGGACGAACGATCTGGGCGTGATCCTGCGCGGCACGTCAGCCGAGATGCTTCCGACCGAGTTCGTCACGCGCCCCGGCGCGAACGGCACCTACCAGCCGCACTACGAAACGATCACGCGCGACGATCAGGTGCAGATCTACGAGGAGCGGGTGCTGGACCCCGAGGGGATGCTGACGACCAGCTTCCTGGCGCTGGACAGCGTGGTGAAGGAGAACCGCCTGCTCCCGCGCGGGTGGAAGCGCGGCGGCCCGTACTGGACCGAGACGCAGCCCCACGGCAACGCCGCGCGTGACGGCGACTACTGGAACGGCGGAGGCGCCGACCAGCTGGTCTACCGCATCCCGCTGAGCCGCGTGCCCGGCGCGCGGGCGGTGCGGGCCACGCTGTACTACCAGTCGATTCCGCCGTACTACCTGGCCCAGCGCTTCGGCATCCGCTGCGCCAGCCCCTTCACCGGCGAGTGCGACGAGACGCGGCGCCTGGCGTTCCTTGCCAGCCGTCTGCGCACGGCAGGAACGCCGATCGAGAGCTGGAAGCTGCGGCTGGCTACGGACCGCCGACCTGTAGATCGTTGATTAGACTTGTGGTAATCCGGCGAGTGGAACGAGATCTATCATCGGCCCGCTCGCCAGCCGTCTACAGATGCTGGTAACGGCGACTAGGGCGATGGACACGTGCGAATGAGAAAGGGGGTGATTGGGCACGAAGTTTTAGGTCCAGACGTTCGGAATGCGACTCACTGGTTGAAGTCCTACCACTTCTGCATCAGGAGCTTCCAATGAACACTGCACTGCGCATTGCACTCGCTTCCGCTCTCCTCGTCATCAGTGCGACCGTCCTCGCCACCCTGGCACTTCCTCGTGTTGGGATGGCTGCGCCCGAGCCACCCCAGGCAGCACGGTATAAGTTTGTCTTTATTCGCGATCATGCCGCTAACTATGAAGTGACTCGCTTGTTGAGAAGCTGCACAACCGTAGCCATGTCGACCGCAGAGAACGGATATATGGTTCTCTGCCGCGAGCAATAGCGTCGACCTGCGGAGATGGGGGAGCGCTTCGGCATCCCCTTACTCAGTGGTGCTGCGGCTCGCCGCGTGAGGCAACGGGGAAGCACGCATCGGCAGTGCGGGAGACACCGCGCTGCCGATCTCTGTTGCGCCGCACCCGCGCCAGAACGTTTCGCACACACAGGGTTGCATTCGCCCCTGAACCCGTCCGGGGCACGCTCTACCACCAGTCGAGCCCCGCCGTACAGCCTGGCCCCCACCGCTCGGCATCGCCTGCGCCCAGCCCCTCACCGGCGAATGCGACGAGACCCGCCGCCTCGCCTTCCTCGCCAGCCGTCTGCGCACGTCTGGCACGGCGATCGAGAGCTGGAAGCTGCGGCTGGCGACGGACCGACATGCTCATGGCAGGTCACCTGCGCTGATGAACCGTTTTACGGGTTACTCTACGATTCGATTCGGTGAACTATCTGGACCACCGTCACCCGTTGCCGGCGAATGTGACGCGGACATGCTTGTCTAGCTGGATCAGCACGAAACGATCAGCCGAGTGGCTATTCGAGGTGTGCGTCAGAGTTAGACCGGAACAATGGTTAAAACGACTGAAGTAGCCGTGCTTTAGTCAGAAAACAAGGAGGTCAACTCGACCAAGTATGTAAGGTCGGAATTTGAGGAGTTGGCCTGAGCCGTCCGTATAGCTTCTGCAATCTCCAAGGTGGCGCCCGCACCAGTAACAATTGCTGTTTTTAGAATGCCGGATGCAGGGAGCAGGGACTTCCCAGCAGATAGCGTAATGTGACGAGCAATAGGACCGAATACCCGGTAGAACCACTGCCTCCGCTCAAGCTCGATTTTCCGTTCGAGTTCAATCAAAGCAGGGCGCACATCTCCCTCGACTATCTCGCGAGCTTCACGTTTAATTTCAGCCTCGGGGGATCCTTCCTCAAGTGATTTACGGTTTGCAGCACCGAGCTTTAGCATTGCTTGCCAGAAGAGTGGTAGGTGATCCCGTAAGCGATCCCGCGCTTCCAAAATTTCGTCGGGCTGAGCCTGGACCGTCTTGGGAAAGGCGATCCGCACCGCCTCTAATGCGATCAACGAAGCAAATTTTTGGACGAATGGAATACTCGACGTTGAATCGATCACAGATGAGGGGAAATCAGAGATTGGAATTGCGCCACTCTGCACGATGCTGTTGATATCCGAACCGTTATTGTAACCGAGGTACAACTTGTCAGATAAGTATATCTGAGAAGATGTATCGTCCGTTGCGTATTCCACGTGGCTTACAATCTCCTCGGAGCTACTCACCCCTGCAGTCCGAGCTTCTATGACTTCTCCTAGTAGCTCTCTATTCTCCCGATTGAACAGCAAGGTTCCGATAATGTAATTCGCTACTGTGCTCCGCTGTGCGTCTGTAAGCTCGTCTAGCAGGGGATCACTCTTTGCGTCCGGCCGTTTAATGTCGAAGTCAAATTTGATGTCCTGTTCATGTAGCTTCTGAAGCGCGGAGTGGCTAAAGTCGTGACGCTTTGCCAATTCCAGTAGTAAACTCAGGTTATTGGGGATATGAACTTTATCGAAGATAAGACACAACTCGGTAAGTACACGAGGATCCTTGACATACAAGCCAGACGTGTAAACTCCCTCGAAAGAGGCAAAGTGCCTACGAATTCCTTTCTTACTCATCTGCTCACGAAGGTCAGGGTTCTGGTTTATGGGTACGCCGTGTACCACATCTTTCGGGATGCACACAACCAATCACCATCATTCGTTCAACGTTCGTGCCGCATTCACAAGCTGTTTTGCATGCTCCTGCATGAATGCAGCTAACCGCCGCCTCACCTCCGCCGGCGGCACGCGACCCCCCGTCCGGTAGGACAGCACCGTCCCGTATGACTTCCCCAACTCGGTAGCGATCCGCTCCAACGGGACCGAGAGAAGATCAGTCGCTTCCTTGAAATCCATGTTGAGAAATCCTTTACAAAGTCGATGGTTGTTTATATATTATCTACAGCAGGGCACAAAGGAAAGGCTGACCGCTTCCTCCGCCAAGAAGTCACGGCCAGCCTCTCACGCGAACCGACCCGAAGGCCGCCCGCTCTGCAAGATTAGCCCTGCCGCGCGGCCGGGGTCAAGAGGAACCGGAGGTCACGATGAGCACCGACAAGGCCACCGCCACGCCCGCCGCAGGCGACGACTCGCCGCAGTTCCGCATCATCAAGCAGACGCATAGCCGCTACTGGGAAGTGCGCGATCCCGAGGGCGACCTGGTGTGCCTGACGGTGTACCGGAAGGGAGCGCGAGAGGTGGTGCGGAGGCTGGCGGCGTGAAGAGCCGGATCGAGACGCGGCCGCTCAGAGGATCATCCTCCGGCGGCCGCGCTGTTTGATTCGGGCGTTCGGGCTACTACTCGCCTCCGCTGGGGTGGGAGGAAAGGATATCCTCGATCTGCTGTTTCAAAGTAGCAGCTTCCTCCGTCGCGACGTTCCACACGATGTTGTAGTCGATACCAAAGTAGCCGTGGATCAGCCGGTCCCGCATGCCGGCCATCAATTTCCATTCGATCTGCGGATGTTGATTGCGGAAGTCCGCGGGCACCTGCTTCGCGGCTTCGCCGATCACCTCGACGCTCCGCACCAGCGCACGCCGGAGAACCTCGTCCGCCAGCACATCCTCTCGCGCGCGAAACCGCGTTTGCTCGATCAGGAAATCCGCCTCAACGAGCATGTGTCGGAGGTATTCAAGCGGCGAGAAGGACATCTTCCGCTTCGCGCAGGATGTGAGGGCCGATGAAGGGGCTGAGTGCCTCCGTGGTCACCACCTCCACCCGCCGCTGCAGCAACTCTTCGAGCAGGAACGACAGAGCCATGAAGTTGCGCAGCGTCTTCTCCCGCGGATCGAACTGCACCAGGAGATCGACATCGCTGTCAGGCCGCGCCTCGCCGCGCAGGACGGAGCCGAACAGCGCGATCCGCCGCACCCCGAGCGCGAAGATCCGCTCGCGCGCGTGCTGCAGGCGCTCGATCACATCCCGTTTCGTGATGGTCTCCGTGTCCATTCTCCGAATCTAAATCCGCACGTGCACGGGAAACAACCCCGGTGTTGATGGGCCTCCATCGCACGAACCCACGAAATCGGCAGCCGTGGGAAACTCACCGCGGCTGCCGACCGTTTTCACGCACGGCGACGAGAGCTACCCTAGCTTTTCAGCGAGGACGCTGGGGAGTTCCGGGTCGGGGACGCTGCCGAGAAGGGTGAGCGCGTGCTTGGCCAGCTCGCGGGGCACGTGGCCGGTCAGGTGCGCAAAGCGGCCTCCGTTGTCGGGGAACACGTCGAAGATCCCGTAGTGACCGTCGTCCAGGTGGATGGCGAACCAGGCGGTGGTCTTGGGCTCGGCCTCCACCAGCGGCAGCGCGTCGCGCAGGAACTGCTCCACGTCACCCGTGTGGTCGGCTTTCGCCCGGAAGGTGAGGAGGATCGCCTTGGTGTCGGCCTCGGGCGGCGGGCTGGCGGGGAGCTTGCTCGCCAGCACGTCCAGCTTCTGGATGCGCGGCGGCTGGTCGAACAGCTCGCCGGCGCGCGACATCAGCGCCGCGGCAACGGCGCCGCCCAGGTGCGCGTCGCGGCCCGCATCGTCGGGAAACACGTCGAAGATCCCGTACTCGCCCCGTCCGAAGCGGAGAGCCCACCACGCAGTGGTGGCCGGCTCGGCCCGCACCAGCGGCAACGCGGAGCGGAGGAACTCCTCCACCTCGGCATCCTTGCCGTGCTTGACGTCGAGCCTGACGAGCAGCCCTCGTGTAACCATCCCACACCTCCCAGTGTTTCGAGTTCCGGGCAGTGGCACCCGGAGCGAGCATCCCGCCGTGCATGACGGGCGTCTCCCAATTACGGCCGGTTGGGTTCGCGGTACAAGCCTGTTCTTCAGCCGCGAGCCCGGGTGACGTCCCCGGCCGTGAGCATCACCGCCGATGCCGCGCAGGAACGTCTCGCGGCGCGAGGGATCGCATCCGCCCCGCAAGGATCGCCGCTGGACGGTTGCAGGCGTACCGTTCGGCGGCGACCTTGTCACGCGAAGGAAGCCAATCCCACGCGGCGGACGGAATCGGCACACACGAGAGGAGTGATCCGTGAGGATGAACGTACGGTGGAGATGGACGTCGGTGACGGCGTCGCTCGTCGCGCTCGGCGCGGTCACGGGCGTCGCATTGCCCGTGGAGGCGCAGCAGCCCGCGGCGTCGCAGCTGTACATGCCGCGCGCGGTCAAGCAGGCGTACGCGAAGGGGACGCGCCAGGCGGACGGCCGGCCGGGCGCGCGCTACTGGCAGAACCGCGGGCGGTACGACATCACCATCACCGCCACGCCGCCGGACCGCACGGTGCGCGGCACGGAGCAGATCGTCTACGTCAACAACAGCCCCGACACGCTGAAGAACGTCGTCATCAAGCTCTTCCTCAACATCCACAAGCCCGGCGCGCCGCGCGCGGGCGGGGCGAGCGAGGCGTATCTCACGCCGGGGATGCAGATCGACCGGTTCGCGGTGAACGGGGCCGCCACCCCGTGGCAGAACGATCCCAACACGTTCACCTGGCAGCCGGTGCGCCTCCCCGCCCCGCTGGCCCCGCACGACTCGGTGCGGCTGGCGTTCGACTGGCACTACGAGATCTCGCGCGAGGCCGGGCGCGAGGGGATGCTGAGCGAAACCACCTGGTACCTGGCGTACTTCTACCCGCGCGTGGCCGTCTATGACGACTACAACGGGTGGGACACCATGGACTTCACCGACCTGCAGGAGTTCTACAGCGACTTCAACGACTACGACGTGACCATCCGCGTTCCCGCGAACTTCATCGTGTGGGGCACGGGCACGCTGGTCGATCCACAGACGGTTTTGCAGCCCGACGCGCTGCGCCGCTACCAGGCCTCGTTCACCAGCGACACCACCATCCACGTCGCCACCACGGAAGACGTGGCCGGGCGGCGCGTGACGCTGCCGAAGACGAACGACTGGCACTTCCGCGCGCGCGACATCCCCGACATGGCGTTCGGGGTGAGCGACCGCTACCGCTGGGACGCGGCCAGCGTCGTGGTCGACAACGCCACGCGCCGCCGCGCCAGCGTTCAGGCCGCGTACACCGACAGCGCGGCCGACTTCGCGCACATGGTCCGCTTCGGGCAGCACGCACTCTCGTGGCTCAGCCGCAACTGGCCGGGCGTGCCGTATCCGTACGAGAAGTCGACCATCTTTCTGGGTACCGCCGACATGGAGTACCCGATGATGGTGAACGACAACTCGTTCCCCGACACCACGTTCAGCCGCTTCGTGGCCGAGCATGAGATCGCCCATACCTACATGCCGTTCTACATGGGGATCAACGAAACGCGCTACGGCTTCATGGACGAGGGGTGGGCGACGACCTTCGAGTACCTGATCGGCCAGGCCGACCTGGGCGGGGCGCGCGCGGAGGCGTTCTACAAGCAGTTCCGCGTGAACGGCTGGATCCAGAACCCGTCGCAAACGCAAGACTTCCCCATCATCAGCCCCGAGGACGTGCTGAGTGGCCGCGCCTACGGCAACAACGCCTACGGGAAGCCGTCGCTGGGCTATCTGGCCGTGAAGGACCTGCTGGGCGACGAGGTGTTCCGCCGCGCGCTGCATGGCTACATGGACCGCTGGCACGGCAAGCACCCGACGCCGTGGGACTTCTTCAACACGTTCAACAACGTGAGCGGCCGCAACCTGGACTGGTTCTGGAACGCCTGGTTCTTCAGCCCCAGCTACATCGACCTGGCGGTCAACGGCGTCACCCGCAGCGGCGGCGGCTACCAGGTGGTGCTGAACAACGTCGGGGGGATGCCCGCGCCGGTGGACCTGCGGCTGCGCTACGCCGACGGGAGCACGGAAACGCTGCACCAGACGCCCGCCATCTGGCAGGCGAACCCGAAGCAGGCCACGGTCACCGTCACCACGGGGAAGACACTCCAGTCCGTCGATCTGGAGGGTGGGATCTGGGCGGATGCCAGTCCAGCCGACAACCACTGGGCCGCGACGCGCTGAAGCGCCGGCCGATCACGAGTTGATTCAAACGAAGCAGCCGCGGGAAGCGCCCGCGGCTGCTTCGTTTCGTCCGATGATCGCGCGGTCAGTTGGCCCGCAGCCACGCCACCAGGAGCTCGTTCCGGTCGCTCCGGAACGCCTGCTGGTACAGGGTGCGGACCACGCCCAGCCAGGCCAGCTTGCGGTTGGTGGAGGTGCCTGCGTCCACGGTGCCGCCGTTGGCGCGGTACTCCTCGCGCGTGGTGCTGGCGACCCGCGCGAACTTCCCCGTCCGCACCACGGGGCTGGTGAGGGACCGGCGGATCACGTCCGCCGTGACCGGGCCCGCGCTGCCGTTCGAAACGCCGTCCACCGTCACGGTCACGCCATCGCGGAACACGAACAGGTTCTGCGTCCCGTCGCCTTCCATGTCCTCCAGCACGATGCCGGCGACGGGGAACTGCGCGCCCGACTGCTCGATGATCCGCCGCCGCAGCTTTCCGGTGCACGCCGCGGCGGTGGTGCGGCGGGCCTCGGCGCACGCCTGCACCACCCAGCGGGCCAGCTGGCGCGGCGTGGCGTCGAGCAGCACCACGGTGGCCGTCTTGCTGCCGCCGCCACGCTCGCGGACGGAATAGGTGCAGCGCTTCACGGGAAATCCATCCCACCCGGCGAAGGTGGTGTCCACGCAGTTCTGCTCCATGTAGCGGGCGTCCCGCGTATTCTCGAACAGCCGCTCCTCGCGCCGCACGTCGGCCTCGGGGAGCGGGGTGCCTGGCTGCGCGGCCAGGATGCGTGGAACGGACGCGCACAGCGGGAGGATGAGTGCGATCACTCGTCGCATGCGGAACCTCCGGAAGCAGCGTGGTAGGCCGATTACCTCTCGGCGCGAGGCGGATACGGGCGCAGGGTCCGTGATAAGCTCGCGGGGAGGGCGAGCCCCCTCTCCCAATCTGGTGATGCGTTGGCCGCGGGAGGAAGGTTTCGTGTCGCGATCCGGCCGCGCCGGCGAGCGAGCGCCGGCGTATCGGAAACCCACGTGCGGAGACGGCGCGCGCCCTACTGCTTGAGCGCGAACTCGGCGATGCCGACGGCGGCCACGTCTTCCGCGAGGGCGACCGCGAGATCGGGGAGGCCGGCATCGCTGGTCAGCGAGCGGCGGAGGTAATAGAAGGCGAACGTGGCGGCCGCGGCGGCGAGCCCGCCAACCACCGCACCCATCGCCGCGGATTCGCCGGCGCGGCGGGCTATCACGTAACCGCAGAGCGCGCCGGCCGCGATTCGCCCGGCAAGCGGGGCGGGGTCGGTGCGGGCGGGGATGAACGGGAGCTTGTCGGCCACGTGCTCCGCGGCCGAGACGATCCCCAGCACGAGCGGGGCGTGCGGGCGCGAGAGCAGATCATCAACCACGCCCTGCGGAACCGTGGGATCGGTTGCCAGGTGGCGGCTGAGCGCGGCGGGCGCCGCCATGCTGCGCATCCCCGCGACCACGCCCAGCGCGGCCGATCGTTCCAGCACCGAAAGGGTCGACATGGCCTCGCTCCCGACTTGGTGTTGATCGCCCCGCTCCCACGAGCGTGGCCGTCGGCGGCGTGCGGCGGCGAGAAGAGTGCCAGCGGACCGCCACCGATCACCCCGCCGTGCTCGTTCCCGACCGAGCAGGGGTCAGAACGGCTTGGCGATCATCAGGATCGTGATGAGCCCCACGGCGATCCACTCCCACGCGTGCGCCGCCGCCACCACGCGGTCGCGGAGCGCGGCGGCGAGCGCGGGCGTGATGGCGCCCTGCTGGCGCGCCGCGTCCAGCGCCAGCCGGAAGCGCCGGCCGCGGGGGACGAACACCGTGGGCACCAGCAGGAACGCGGTGAGGAACAGCGACAGCGACGCGAACACCCAGTACGGGCGGTGGCCGGAAAGCGGCCCCAGGATCGGCCATCCTTTCAGGTACGCCGTCACCAGCCCGGCACCCAGCAGCAGGAGCGACGCCGGCTGCACCATCCCGCGGTCGAAAAGGCTGGAGAAGCGGAGCGCGGCTTCCATCTCGGGCAGCTGCGTGGCGCGGCGCGCCTGCGCCTGTGCAACCGCCCGCCCCGCCAGCCCGCTGATGAACCAGAAGACGGTGAAGACGTGCAGCACTTCCGCCACCAGGGCGATGGGCATGCGGAGCTTTCGGGAGGAGGGATGGAGGAGGAAGCGGGGGTTGACCGGGTGGCAGGCGGGCGTGGCCGAGGCGAGCTACCGCCCCGGATAACGCTGCACCGGCACGGACTTCCCCACCTGGACCTCATCGCCGGTGCCGACGACCACGTTGACGGACCAGAACTGGTTGCCGGATGGATCGGTGAGCCGCATCACGCCCACTCCCTGGCCAGGACGCTCGAGCCCCAGCAGCCCCTCGCGCGTGAGCAGCGCCACCAGGTCGTCCGCCTGATACGCCTCGATGCCCAGCGTGGAGAAGAAGAAGGTGAGCATGGTGATGCCGTCTTCGGCCCAAAGCTCCGCGCGCCAGGGCCGCCCATCTCCCAGCACGCCCTCGCCCCAGCCGATGTCCAGGCTCGGCGTCTCGGCGGTCTTCACGAAATTGGGTGTGTGGCGCGAGCCGTCGAGTGGCGGATACACGTGCTCCTCCCCGTAGGTTTCTGAACGCCACGACTCCCCGCGGCGAAGGAAGCGATGGCGCCGGCCGGGATCAGCCGCGGTGCTTGCCGGGCGGCCTCTGGTCCGGGCGGCGGGGGCGCTGCCTGGCGGAGATGGACTTGATCACTATTCGCCCCGGAGCGGCGGTGTCGAACGGCTGCGGCGAGGCGGCGACGGCGTGGCCGATCAGCGCGCGGACGGCGGGCGTGTCGATATCCGCCGGGCTGGAAAGGACGATGTGGCGCGCCACCTTTCCGCTCCCCCGCAGCAGCGCCTCGGGGTCGGGGAGCGTGGACGCGTCCTTCACGAAGCAGAGGTCCACCCAGCGCGGCATCACCGCGATGGACAGCACCGCCTCCGACGCGCGCTCCGTGGCGCCGAAGCCGATCACCAGCGCGTTGTAGTTGTCGTACACCATCTCCACCGCGCCGGGGAGGTGCGCCCGGAGCCGGCCGAGCGCCTCCACCGCCTGCGCCGCGATCTCTGGCGTGTACTTGGCGAGAAAGCCGTCCAGCTGCGCCTGGGGCGAGGCTTCGCTCATTGGAGCACCTTCAGTACGGGGATGAGCTCTTCACCCAGTGCGTCCGCCGGTGGACGAGACAGCCGGCGGATCACCTGGCCGATCCGCTCGCGCACCTTCCGGTAGTCGCACGCGGCCCATTCCTCCAGCAGCGGGATGTAGAGCGCGTCGCCAGACTCCTCCACCAGCTCCAGCACCCGCAGGATCATCCCCCGGTCGCGGTCCTTCAGCGTCTCCATCCCGTACGGCGGCCCGGCGCGCAAGCGCGCCTCGAAGCCGTCGAACAGCTCGCGCGCGTAGGTCTCCTTCTCGATCTCCCACCCTTTCGGCGTGTAGACCAGCAGCGGGAGACGGTAGTCGTAGTGGATGTCGAGATAGCCGTCCACGATCGCGCGGTCGATGCGCTTCAGCACCTCGGCTTCGGGGATCCCGCGGAAGTAGCCGTGGACGGGGACGCGGTCCAACCCGTGCTCCAGCACCTCCTTCCGGCGCGAGCCGCGCAGCACCGCGGCCAGCAGCGTGCGCCCGCCGCGGGCGATGAGCGGGTCGGCGGCGCGGAGGATGGCCTTCAGATCGTCGAATGGCAGCCGGCCCACTCCCCTGGCGTCCAGGTGGACGGGAACGCGCTGGACCCTGCGACTCATCTCATCCCCCTTGATCGGGCGTGGCGGGTCGTGCCTGATCCTGGAATAGTGTTGCGCTTCGAATGTTCGGTTCCGAGCCCCGTCTATAGATCCATCGGCCTGCAAAATGATACAATGACGCAGTTTGTGTTGTGGCCGGCCTCAGGATGACATCGTCCGTTTTCCCTCCAAGAGGCAAGCATTCACGCAGATTTCCATCAGGCGGCGCCGGCCAGCTCGGTGCGGTTGCGGCCGCGCTCCTTGGCGCGGTAGAGCGACGCGTCGGCGCGGCGCGCCACGGCGGCGAAGTCGGGGTCTCCCGGCGCCCACTCGGTCACGCCGACGCTGACGGTAACGCGAAGGCCGGGCGCCAGGTCGCTCCACTCCGCGCGCTCCACGGCGGCGCGCAGGCGCTCGGCCACCTCCAGCGCCACGCCGGCGTCGGCGCCGGGCATCACCACCACGAACTCCTCGCCGCCGGTGCGGCCGATCACGTCGTCACGGCGCAGGGCGGCGCGGCAGGTGGCGGCCACGCGGTGCAGCACGCGGTCGCCCACCTCGTGGCCAAAGGTGTCGTTGATGCGCTTGAAATGATCCACGTCCAGCGCCAGCACGCTGAGCGGGCCGGTGCCCTGGCGCGCGCCGTCGACCCGCTCGGCCGCGACGCTCAGCAGGTGGCGGCGGTTGGGGAGGCGCGTGAGCTCGTCGGTGAGCGCCATGGCGCGCATCAGCCGCGCGGTGCGCAGGTGGCGGATGGCCAGGAACGCCAGGATCGCCGCGATGGCGATCGCCAGCACGATCACCGCCGTCTGCAGTCCGCGGACGCGCGCCGCGGCTTTCAGCGCCTGGCCGCGCAACGCGTTCTCGCGGACGAGGGCGCGGTTCTCCTGCTCCTTGCGCTCCACGTCGAACCGCACCCGCAGGCGCGAGGTGGTCTGCTCGCGCAGCTTGGCGTTGAGCACGCCCTGCAGCTCGATCTGCGCGCCGCGGGCGGCGTACGCCTCCTGCCACTGCCCCAGCGCCGCCAGCGCCAGCGCGCGCTCTTCCTGCAGCTTCTCGAGGTAGCGCTCGTTGCGCGACGAGCGGAAGCGCGCCGCGGCGGCGTCGAGATCGCGCAGGGCCTCGGCCGGGCGGCCCAGCCCGCGCAGCACCACGGCCCGCGACAGGCGCGTGGCGGCCACGCGTTCGCCCTCGTTGGCGCGCTGGAAGTACGCCAGCGCGTCGTTCAGCCGGGCCAGCGCCTCGGCGTGGCGGCCCATCTTCCCCAGCAGCACGCCGATGGCCCGCTCGCAGGTGGCCACCTCGCCCGCGTCGCCCAGGCGGCGCTCCAGCGCCAGCGCGCGCTGGTAGTAGCCCAGCGCGCCGGGCAGGTCGCCCTTCAGTTCCAGCGTGCTGCCCAGGTTGAAGTACGCGGTTGCCACGTTGTTCTGCGCGCCCGCCGCCTGGTCGCCCGCCAGCACCTGGCGGTAGTACTCGATCGCGCGGTCGTACTGCGCCACCCGCTCGTCGGCGTACACGTTGGCGATGTCGTTGAGCGTGCTGCGGATGCGGCTGGTGATGCCGAGCCGCGAATAGAGCGCGTAGGCCTCGTTCAGGTCCTGCAGGGCGCTCCCCAGGTCGCCGTGGTAGTAGCGCTGCTCGCCGCGCAGCATCAGCGCCACGGCCAGCACGTGCCGGTCGCCCAGCCGCCGCCCCTCGCCCACGCCGAAATCGTAGTCGGCCAGCCCCTGCGCGTACCGCTCGGCCGCGTCGTGCCCGTAGCCGCGGCACACGCGCAGGTCGGCGTACACGTTCGCGTTCCCCGCGGCCCGTGCCTGCGCCATCCCCCGGTCGGCCAGGGCCACCAGCGCATCGCCTTCCAGCGACCCCGCGCTCGTCCAGCACTGCAGCGCGAGCGCCTTCAGCCGCAGCGGCGCGTCGGCGGGCGACTGGAGGAGCGGAAGCGCCTGTTCAACGAGCTTCAGCGCGCCGGCATCGTCCACGTCCTGCAGCGCCTCGGCCCGCGCCAGCAGCGCGCGCGGGTCGGCCGCCCGCTGTGCACGGAGCGGCAGGGCGGCGGTGAGGATCAGGAACGTGGCGAGGAGAGCGCGCCAATGCATCGGGATGAACTTCCGTGAAACGAGCCGGAGGCGACGCGGGGAACAGCGAAGGCTTGAATGTTCGCTGGAAGGCTTACGGCCCGCCAGTGCATGCGCCGCCGATGGCGCGCAGCTTACCGCTCACGTTCGCCCTCCGGCGGAAACTCCACCTGTTCGTAGAGATCGGCCAGGAGAACTTCGCACCCGATTGATTCGAGAGAGATCGATTTGTCGAGGTCGTGAAGCTCGTCCACGAGAGTCCAAAGATCGCCGTTGCGCACAAACCGCTCGACAATCGGCTGATGTTGGCCAACCAGGATATACTCACGAAGTGACTCGATACGTCGGTAATGCTGAAACTTCAGGCCACGATCATAGCTTTCGGTGGAATCGGACAAGACCTCGACGATTACCGATGGGTTCAGAAGGGTGTCGAATACGCCGTCTTCGAACCGTGGAGCCTCACAAAGCGCAACGAAGTCGGGATACAGGTAACTGCCGTACAGGTTGATCTTGACCCGCATCTCGTTAAGGAAAGCCCGGCAGCCTCGCCCCCGGATCTGCGCACCGATTTCCCGTGCGAGATTGAAAAGGATCGTGCTGTGAGCGAAGCTCGCTCCTGTCATGGCGTAGATCCGGCCGTTCACGAACTCGCTCCTGTGACCGGCCGCGCGTTCGAGCCGCAGGTATTCGTCTGCGGTATAGACCGGCTGTGCCAGAGGGACCATCACAAAGCTCTCGTCTAAGGGCGTTTGGAGCGTTGGTCGCGGCAGCAAGATCTCCGCCGTGCGTGCAAGCGTGCAAGCGTGCAAGCGTGCAAGCGTGCAAGCGGAAGTATGTGTACAAAAGCACACAAGCACCAGAGCCAAAAGTAGAGCCTCGCGGGAGACTATCGCTCCGCGAGGCTCGTCACCATCCTTCGGCCCAAGGCTGTTCAGCTATCGCCCGCGGTTCTTCCATCGCGCCTGCCAGCGGGCGAAGCGCCAGGCAAGCTGCACCACCCTGCCCATCCACGGCGCGTCAGGCGCGGCGGGGAGCGCCTGGTCGGAGCCGAGCCGGTCCGCCGAGATGTCGGCGAAGAGGAAGTTCTCGGATTCCACCGGCGAGCCGGCGAGGCGGCGCAGCATGGCGATCTGGCCCGCGTGCGTCATCGCGTCGGAGAAGGGGCCCTGCAGGAGCTGGTCGTACGTGAGATCGCGCAGTGGCGTTCCGCTGGCAAGGTGCTCCGCCAGCTCGCCCACGTTGGCGTGAAAGCGCTCGACCTCGGCCTCCATGCTGTCCAGCGGGTGCGGCTGGTAGACGCCGCCAATGAAGAAGGTCCGCGCGTAGCCGAGGACGCTGGCCATGTGCCGCACCAGCTCCCGCGGCGTGCGCGTCCCCGAGCCGGCGGAGAAGTCCGCGAACTCCGGGGGCGCGCCGCGCAGCGCCTTCTGCGTGCGATAGGCGAGCGCCGCCAGGAAGTGCCGCAGCACGCGGCGGGTCTCGTCGATCGTTTCCATGTGCCGTTCCTCCACGAACCCATCCCCGCCCGCCGGTGCGAACCGGCGGTGCGCGACCCGCCGCCGCCCTGGCGGACTTTCACGGACCCAGGATCCCCTTGAGGCGGTTGCGCTGGTCCTCGAACGTGAGGTCGGCCGGGTTGATGGCGGCCCTGATCTGCGCCTGCTCGGCCGGCGTGGCGTTCCGGTAGATCACCTCGAGCGCGTCGAGATCGCTGTTGTGCACATAGCCCTTCAGGAGCCGCGTGACCAGGCGAACCTTCTCGGTGGCGGGGATCGCCCGGATCACCTCGGGGCGCTGCACAGACACGAACTCGCGGATGTCGCTGTCGCTGGCCAGCCCCGCGGCACCCCCGCCGAACGCCGTTCCCGAGATCGTCTTGCGATGCGGGTCGCTGGTGTCGAGCGCGTAGGGGAACGAGCGGTCCCTGCCGGCCAGCTCGGGAAGGTCGAACACGGCGGGAACCGCGCTCTCGTTCTGGTTCTTCGGGATGAAGTCGTTCCCCGTCTTCGACGCCGGGTCGGTCACCACGTCGCCGTAGAAGTGGCGGATGGCGTCCTTGCTGGCGGGGCTCAGGGTGGCGTAATCGACCGGGCCGCACCGCGTGAGCGTGTCGCTGATCGAAGCGAACAGGTCGTCGGGGCGCGGAAGCATGGCCAGCCCCGCGCCCGTGAAGGCGCCCAGTGCGTTGGTGGCGGTGTCTTCGGGCCCGAAGCGCGACTCGGGCTCGGCGTCGAGCTCGTGCTTCCTCCCCTTGCCGGTGGCCGCCCGGTTGCCGTCGCTGCCCGGGAACGCCGACGAGAAGAAGTTGGAGATGTACAGGAGCTGGATGAAGTGCCGCATGTCGACCAGCCCGCACCGCGCGGTGAACAGGTAGCGCGGCCTCAGCATCGATTTGGCCGTGGCCGTGGAATGCGTGCCCAGCTTGCGGTCGACCTCGCGGGTGACCGGCTGCCCGCCCGCGTTCAGCACGAACGCGTCCATGTTCACCTGGTCGCCGGTGGACGACGCGGTGATGATGGCCTTGATGGTGGCCAGCATGTCGGCGAAGGTGCCCGCGATCAGGGCGGTTTCGTCGGCCGTGTGGCCGGTTGCCGCGGGGTGCGGAATGTGGAAGCGCCGCAGCGAGCCGCCCGCCGGCTGCGGCTGGAAGACGTGCGCCAGCTCGTGCGCCAGCAGCCGCTGGCCCGGCGCCGTGTGCGGCTGGTACTGCCCCGCCCCGAACACCACGTCGCTGCCCACGGTGTACGCCAGCGCCCGCACCGCCCGCGCCGACTGCTCGGCCACGGGCCCCGTGTGCACGCGCACGCCGCCCAGGCCGCGCCCGAAGCGCGGCTCCATGAAGCGCCGGGCCGCCGCGTCGAGCGGGTACCCGGGCGTGCGCAGCGCCGCGTGCACCACCGGCGGCGCCGTGGCCGGCCCGGCGGCGGCGGGCGCGGCGCGGAACGGGTGCAGCCGCCCGGAAGAGGCGGCGGCCGGGCCGGCCGACAGGGCGCGTGGCGAATCCGCCTCGTTCGCCATCACCCGCTCCGCGGTGCGGTCGGCGTCGTGCTCGTACACGTCGCCGGGCGCGTTCACCGCCAGGCGTGGGGCCGCGGGGAGCGGAGTGCCGGCATGCACGGCGATCCGGTCGAAGGCGTGCGCCAAGCGGCTCCGCGGCCGCGGCGCATCACCCTCCGCGCGCGGCGTAGCTGCGGCGGATCGGGTGACGGGCGGCGCGATGATCGTGTCCAGCCGCTGCTTCGACGCGTATCCGCGCATGGTGGCAGGTTGATCGACAGGTGGTGGCGAGCAGATGACGGTGCGCGAGCCGCCGGCCGACAGGTGACCGATCGAGCGGCCCGGTCGCAATTAGCGCCCGCGCGGTGGCGATCGCAAGAGAGCGGAACCACCTCGGAAGGCTTTCCCTCCGGATGGAAGCCCGTCGAGCGGAATGCCCGGCGCTCCGTACCGCGGACGAACGGCAAACAACAATGAACGCGGAGCATCGGAGGATAAAGGGAGTCAGGGGAGAACCGATATTGTCTCCCTTCGACTCCCTTCTCTCCGATGCCCTGCGTTCACGAGGGGATACTCTCCGTCGCGGCGGCCGATGCACGGGTGACGATCCGGAATGCGGTGGCGTTCACGGGGATGACGCCGGTCACTCCGTCCGGTACGGCACCTCCACGATCATCCCGTCGAAGGCGGCCACGGTCTCGGGGAAGACCGCGCGGGCCTCCTTCTCCAGCCAGCGCGGGTCGTCGGCGTAGCGGGGAGAGAAGTGGGTGAGCACCAGCCGCAGCACCTCGGCGCCGCGGGCCACCTCGGCGGCCTCGCGGGCGGTGGAGTGGCCGGTGTGCGCGGCGCGGTCGGCCTCGTCCTGCGCGAAGGTGGCCTCGTGGATCAGCAGGTCGGCACTCGCGGCGATCTCGCGGGTGGAGTGGCAGGGGCGCGTGTCGCCGCTGATCACCACCTTGCGCCCGGGCCGCGGCTCGCCGACCACGTCGGCTGGGGTGATGGTGCGGCCCTCCACCTCCACGCTCTGCCCGTGGTGCAGCTTCCCCCAGAGCGGCCCCTCGGGGATGCCCATCTCCCGCGCCTTTGCGGCGTTGAAGCGGCCCAGGCGCTCGTGCTCCACGATGGCCCAGCCGTACGCCTTTCCTCCGTGCGACACCTTGAAGGGGATTACGTCGTAGCCGTTGCGCGTGACCTTGTCGCCGGGGTCCACGCCGTGGATGCGCACCTCGAAGGGAACGCGCTCCACGCCCAGCTCCACCGCCTGCTTGAGGGTGGCCTCGGTGCCGCGCGGCGTCCACAGCTCCATCGGCTCCTCGCGCGCCTGCAGCCCCAGCGTGCGCAGCAGCCCGATCACGCCCAGGAAGTGGTCGGCGTGCAAGTGAGTGAAGAAGATGTCGCTGAAGCTGAACCCGGTGCCGTAGCGCATCATCTGCCGCTGCGTGCCCTCGCCGCAGTCGAACATCATCGTGTCACCCTCGCGCTGCACGAGGATGGAGGTGACGTTGCGGCCCACCGTGGGGCGCGCGGCGGCGGTGCCGAGGAAGGTGACTCTCATCGCGGGACCGCGAACGGGTGCGTGAGTGCGTGAGTGCGTGAGTGCGTCTTCGCCCCGTGGCACAAAGCCGTCCGCGCGACGAATCCAACGCACTGGCGCACTCGCGCACTGGCGCACCTGTTGACGATCCCTGCATCCACGATCATCCCGCCCATCCGCGCCACCCTCACGCCGTCACCACATCGACCTTGAGAAACGGCTCGATTTCCGTCTTGGGGATCAGCGCGGGCCAGTACGCCACGATCTCCTGCACCCGCGGGCGCCCGCCCGCGAAGCCGGTGACCGAGGGCGGGCCGGTAAGGACCAGCGGCGCGATCTCCTTGGTGAAGCGGTCGACCGCGGCCATGTCGGGGCCGCGCACGCTCCAGCGCACCGTAACCTCGGCCAGGTCGCGCGGGATGGGGCCGGCCAGCGGGCCGTGCGTGGCGTTCCACCCCACGTACTCGGTCAGCACCTCGTCGAACTTGAGCCCCAGCCGGTCCAGCCGGGCGCGGAGCACGCGGTCGGCCGCCTGGGCCTTCTCCACCGCGTCGGGCCAGCTGTAGACCAGCGTGCCGCTCGCCTTGTACCCGTCCAGGTAGCTCAGGCTCACCTTCAGCAGGTCGGTGGGGCCGTTCCCCCGCACGCCGGAGATGCGGACGCGGTCCGTCCCGTCGTCGCTCAGCTGGATGGTGGTGAAGTCGGCGATGCAGTCGGGGGTGATGTAGCTCTTGGGGTCACCCATCTCGTACAGCAGCTGCTCCTTCACGGTGGGCACCGCCACGCGGCCGCCCGTCCCCGCGTGCTTGGTCACCACGAACGAGCCGTCGGGCGCCGCCTCGATGATGGGGAAGCCCACGTCGGCCAGGTCGGGGATGTCGCGCCAGTTCCACAGGCAGTTGCCGCCCGACGCCTGCGCCCCGCACTCGTTGATGTGCCCCGCCACCACCCCCGCGGCGATGCGGTCGTGGTCGTCGTAGCCCCAGCCGAACTCGTGGATCATGGGCGCGTAGGTGAGCGCCGTGTCGGTGGACCGGCCGGTGATCACCACGTGCGCGTCCTGCCGCAGCGCTTCGACGATCGGCCGCGCGCCGATGTAGGCGTTGGCGCTCTGCACCCGGTCGATCACCTGCGACAGGGGCTCGCCGGTCTCCATGTTCTTCAGCTCCACGCCGCGGGAGAGGAGATCGGGAAGGCGCTCCATGATGTCGTCGCCGGTGATCATCCCCACGCGGGCGCGGCCCTGGAGGCCGGCCATGCGCGCCTCCTCGAGCACGGCGTCGCGGCAGCCGGCGGGGTTCACGCCGCCGGCGTTGGCCACCACGCGGATGTTGCGCTCCACCACCGCGGGAAGGATCTCGCCCATCAGCGGCACGAAGTCGCGCGCGTAGCCCAGATTGGGGTTGCGCGAGCGCTGCTTCTGCATGATCGACATGGTGACCTCGGCCAGGTAGTCGAGCATCAGGTAGTCGATGGGGCCGCCCTCCACCTGCCGGCGCGGTGCGTCGAGCTGGTCGCCCCAGAACCCCTGCCCACTGGCGATGCGGATCTTGTCTTTCATCTACGGTCCGTTGGTAACGTGAGCCCGGCCGCTCGCAAAGGCGGCGACCAGCGTTCTCGGTCGGATCTCCAATCAGCCTCGCGCGGCGCGCGCCGGAGCACCAGGCACGCCGGTCCGCGCGAGCACGAAACCCGCCGCCGGCCGCACCGCGCGCAAAAACGATCCGGAGGCCGCCCGCGGCAGCCTCCGGCAGGAAAATCTCATTCCACCCCCGGCGCGGCAACCCGCACCGCGTTCATCCATCGCACAGCGGCTCACTCCCTCCGCGCGCGCAGCATCTCGCGGAGCGCCGCCTCGCCCTCAGCGCCGCACAGCGCCCGCTTGGGCAGATAGAATGCCGCGCGTTCGGCGGCGACCAGAAAGAACTCTGCCGTCTCGTCCACGCGCCGCACGCCCGCCCATGGCACCGACCAGCGATTCGACGGCTGCCGCAGCTCGATCCCCTCATCGCCGAGCTCGACCGTGAGCGGCTTCCCCGCGTGCTTCCGCGCCCGGATCCCGATCCCCGCGAAGAAGCAGGCAGTGCCGCCGAACATCGTCACCAAAGCCTGCCACGGAGACGCCGCGGGATTCGCCACCTGCTGGATCATGCTGCCGATCAAGCCGACCGCCAGAAACCACGGGAGCAGCGCGTACCGGTCGAACACCGGCAGCACCGCTCCCAGCGCGCGCCGCGCCCGCAGGTGCTCCGAGAGCGTGGGGATGTAGGTGATGCGCAACGTTGGAGACCGATCACGCCGTTCGAGCGTGGATGAACGTCGTCATGCGGAGAAATCGCCGAGGACCTCGTCTGCCGAAACCATGCGGCCCCCTAGCGGCGAGGCGGACCACGAATCGCCGCGCGCATGATCGTGCTGCTCCGTGTACCGCCCCTGCTCCGGCGACCCGAACACCGTCACCAGGTGAGCGTTGAGGTCCACGACCCAATACTCGGGGACACCGCTCGCGGCGTACAGCTCCCCCTTCACGTTACGGTCGTAGAGCACCGACGTGTCGGCCACCTCGATCACCAGCAGGGCATCCGTTCCCGTTGGATGCGAATCCCCGTACTCGTCCGCGCGTGGCTTCAGCACGGCCAGATCGGGGATCGGCTCGCCGTCGAGGGCGAGCTTCAGCGGCTGCCGCGCCGATACCACGGCTTTATCGCCGACCACGCGATGAAGCCAGCGGTCCAGCCGCCGCACGCACCGCGCGTGGCGGCTGCCGATCGGACTCATCTCGAAGATCTCTCCATTGATCAGCTCGACACGATCGTCGTGCGCGAGGATGCCAGCTTCACCCATCCGGTGGAACTCGTCCACCGTGAACCGGTGCCGGGGTGCGAAATCGACCGACATTGCGTCCCTCCCTACGTCAGGTGCGGCGGCAGGACGAAGGCGCCCAGGTGCGGGCCGGGGTTGTTGAGCGCGGTGCGCAGCGCCAGGGAGAGCGCGGCGCGCGTCTCGTCGGGCATGATCACGGCGTCCACGAAGCCGCGGGCGGCGGCGAAGCGGGCGTCGAGCTGCTGGTCGTAGTCGGCGCGCACGGCGTCCATCCTGGCCCGCAGCTCGGCGTCGGGCTGCTTCCCCTGCGCCTTCAGCTCGTCGAGCTGCGCGCTGAACAGCGCCATCACGGCGCTGTCGCCCTCCATCACCCCCATCCGCCCCGTGGGCCAGGTGAAGATGAAGTCGGGGTCGAAGCCCTGCCCCGCCATCGCATAGTAACCGGCGCCACTCGCGTGGTTCACCGTGAGGACCAGCTTCGGCACGGTCGCCGTGGCCATCGCCTCCACGAAGCGGGCGCCGCTGCGGATGATCCCGCTGTGCTCGGCCTCGGTCCCCACCATGAACCCCGACACGTCCTGGATGAACAGGATGGGGGTGCCGTGGCGGTTCAGCGTGTCGATGAAGAAGGCCACCTTCTCGGCGCTGTCGGCGTAGACGATGCCGCCGAACTTGGGGCGCCCGCCGTGCGGGTCCTTCAGCATCCCCCGCGCGTTGGCGATGATGCCCACGGGGATGCCGCAGATGCGCGCGGTGCCGCAGATCATCTCCGGCGCGTAGTCGGCCTGGAACTCGTCGAAGCCGCCCCCGTCCAGGATGCACGCCAGCAGGCGGCGCATGTCGTACGGCTGCTTGTGGTCGGCCGGGAGGATCTCGTACAGCTCGCGCTCGGGGCGCCCCGGGTCGGCCGCCGGGCCGCCGCGCACGGCGGGCTGGGGCGCGGGGAGCTCCTTCACCAGCTCGCGGATCTTCGCCACGCACGCCCGGTCGTCGGCCACGCGGTAGTGGGCCACGCCGCTGATGGCGTTGTGCGTGTAGGCGCCGCCCAGCGTCTCGGCGTCGGCCGTCTCGCCCGTGGCCCCCTTGACCAGGTTCGGCCCGCCCAGCCCCATGAACGACGTCCCCTCCACCATCAGGATCACGTCGCTGAGCGCGGGGAGGTAGGCGCCGCCCGCGATGCAGGGGCCCATCACCGCGGCGATCTGCGGCACCTTCAGGTAGCGCCGCATCACCGAGTTGTAGTAGAAGATCCGGCTGGCGCCGTACTGCCCGGGGAAGACGCCGCCCTGGTACGGCAGGTTCACCCCGGCGCTGTCCACCAGGTAGATGATGGGCACGCGGCTGCGCATGGCGATCTCCTGCGCGCGCAGCATCTTGGTGATGGTCTCGGGCCACCAGCTCCCGGCCTTCACCGTGGCGTCGTTGGCGATCACCACGATCTCGCGCCCCGCCACGGTGCCGATCCCGGTGACCACGCCGGCGGCGGGCGCCTGGCCGTCGTACTGGTCGTGCGCGACCAGGAGGCCGATCTCCTGGAAGCGGGTGCGCGGGTCCAGCAGCAGGCCGATGCGCTCGCGCGCCGTCAGCTTGCCGTCGGCGTGCTGCTTGTCGATGCGCTTGGGGCCACCGCCCTGCCGCAGCCTGGCCTCGAGCTCGGCCAGCTCGCGGGCCAGGCGGCGGGCGCGCGTCTCCGCCTCGGCGGGCGCCTCCGGTGCCACCGTGCTCACTGGGCGGCCAGCTCGCGGTCGCGCCCGTGCTCGGCGAACCACTCGCGGATGTACTCCACCGCCGCGCCCGTGGTGGTGCCGGGGCCGAAGAGCTTGCCGATCCCCTTCCCTTCCAGCGCCTGCATGTCTTCCTCGGGGATGATGCCGCCGCCGGTGATCAGGATGTGGTCGGCGCCCTCGGCGTCGAGCAGCTCCTTCACCCGCGGGAACAGCGTCATGTGCGCGCCGGAGAGGATCGACATCGCGACGACGTCGACGTCTTCCTGGATGGCGGCGCTCACGATCATCTCGGGCGTCTGGTGCAGGCCGGTGTAGATCACCTCCATCCCCGCGTCGCGGAGCGCGGCGGCGATCACCTTGGCGCCGCGGTCGTGCCCGTCCAGGCCGGGCTTGCCCACCAGCACGCGGATCTTCCGTTCAGCCATATCGATTGGACTTCGTTGGACCGGGATCAGATGGAAAAACCGCTCCGCGACTGGGGCGGAGCCTGCTAAACATAGGCCACGCCGAACGCTTGCGGCAAGCCGGGTGCCCGCGTCCGGCGCGATGGGCTCAACCACCCGCGCTTCGCCCGGAGATGTAACGAGCCGCGCCGTCCGTTGTGCCGATCCGTTGCAACCGCCCCGGTGCCCGCGATCGCGGCGCGAACCACAATCCGTTGTCGTGGCGAGACTTGGCCGTGCACGCCGCGCGGGCCTGGATCTGGCCCGTCTCGCGGGCCATCTCCGCAGAACGCGCTTGGGGGTGGTTGCGGGAAGCCCGCGCATCGCTACCGTACCGGCCCCTTCGCGCGCGGGCCTCATCACCCGTGACCCATCCCCCGTACCGACGAGGCGAAGCATGGACGCAGCGATCGCAGGCACCAGCACCGGCTACGACGTCTCCACCGCGCAGTTCCTTTCCAGCATGGTGGGGCTGGCGTACGAGCAGTTCGACACGCCATGGCCGAACGGCGAGATCCCGGCCGCCCAGCTGCCGAACGGCTACACGCAGGTCGCCGCCTTCAAGGTCCCCGAGCTGGACCTGGACGCCGCCATCAAGCAGTTCCTGGCCGCCAACCCCGACCTGGCGCCGCTGGTCCACAACAACCCGCCCACCGCGGCCAACGCCGCCGCCCAGGCCGCGCTGAACCAGCGCCTGGCGGCCGCGCTCGACCAGTTCGCCTCGCTGTCACAGGTACCCATCGCCACGGGAACGGCGAGCGGAGTGCCGGCAACGAGCATCGTGCCGCAGTGGTTCGGGTTCGCGCTGGCGCCCACCAGCGACAACGTGGGCGCGCCCAACATCATCGCCATCCGCGGCACGCGCACGATCGAGGAGTGGGCGCTGGACGCCACGGCCTACCAGATCCCGGTTCCGCTGGTGTGGTTCAACAACCAGGACGAGCTGGTGCTGGCGCGCGTGCACCTGGGCTTCCTGATCCTGTTCGCGTTCCTGCGCCCGCAGCTGGACGCGGCGTTCAAGCAGTTCAACCCGCAGACGGGCGCGCAGGTGGCGGGGCACAGCCTGGGGAGCGCGCTGGCCACGCTCGCCGCGGTCTACACGGGCGTGGTGCAGTCGCCCGGGCAGGTGCAGATGTACAACCAGGCCAGCCCGCGCGTGGGCGACCCGGCGTTCGTGGGCGCGTTCAATGCCCTGGTGCCCAGCGCGTACCGCATCGTGAACCTGTCGGACCTGGTTCCCGAGCTGCCGCCCACCACCATCACGCTGCCGCTGCAGGGGACGGTGACGTACGGGCACGTGGGCCAGGAATGGGATTACCTCTGGCAGACCGGCAACGTGGGCGGCAACCACTTCTACGACACCAACTACAGCGTGGCCGTGGCGAACAGCTATCCCACCAACGGCGAGTGCAACTACCGCAACTACGGCCAGAACTGCTGAGCCGGAACGGCGGGTAGATGGACGAAGAAACCGGGAGCGGAGGCGCCGTGCCTCCGCTCCCGGTTTCGTTTTCGGTGGATTGCGATCCGTCCGCGGACGATCAGACCGGCGCGTCGACGGCGCTCTCCGTGTCCCCCGAGGTGCCGGGGACGGGATCGCCGCGCTCGAAAGCCTCCACCAGCGCGTGCAGGCCGCCGATGCCGCCGGCGGTGATGCGGATGCCGTCCGGGAGCCCCGTCCCGGGCCAGCCGCCCAGGAAGAGCTGCGCGAACGCCATCCCCTGCCCCGCCGCGCGCACGTCGGCCGATGCCGCGGCCCCGCGGGAGACGTCAGCGGCGGCCTCGGACAGGCGGAAGGTGTAGGGGACGTCGTCGGCGACGATCTCGGCGGTGAGCGTGACACCGCCGCGGTAACGGCGGCGTAGGGCGACCAGGAGCCACTCCAGGCTGCGGTGCTCGCCGGGGCCGGGCTGGCCCATCCACTGCCACCCCCAGCGCCCGAGCGCGTGCACCACCGGCTCCAGCCCGCGGCCGATCTCCGTCAGGCGATACGCCTGCCCCCCCTCACCGGCGGTGCGGACGCGCTCGAGCAGGCCGTGATCCTCCATCTCCTTCAGCCGCTTGGCCAGCAGGTTGGTGGTGATGCCGGGAAGGCCGCGCAGCAGGTCGCTGTAGCGCAGCGGCCCCAGCAACAGGTTGCGCACCACCAGCAGGGTCCACCGCTCCCCCACCACGTCCAGCGCCTTGGCCAGGCCGCAGTACTGCGCGTACGAGCGCTTGCTCATCAGAATGCTTGCGTAAGTGAGTGCGACCACTTTACTATTTGATAGTGGTTCGGCATTCACTCTAATCTCCCGGGGGTCTTATGGTCAAGGCTTCTCCTGAACTCACCTGGGCGTTCGCCGCGCTGGCGCTGGTGGTGGCGGCCGCGTTTCCCGTCCTGGTCTTCCGTGCCGCGCGCGCCGCGGGCGAGCTGGACGCCAAGCCGCGCGCCCTCCGCGCCGCGGCGGTGACGGCGCTGTGGCTGGCGGCCACCTTCGCGGCGGGCGCCTCGGGCCGGCTGCGCTTCGACACCGTGCCGCCCACGATGGCGGTTCTGTTCGTGGTTTCGTGGGGGATGGCGCTGCGGGTCGGTCTGGGCCGCACCGGCGCGAGGGTGGTGGAATGGACGCCGCTGGGGCTGCTGGTGCTGGTGCAGGCCTTTCGCCTCCCGCTGGAGCTGCTGATGCACCGCGCCTACAGCGAGGGGCTGATGCCCGGGCAGATGAGCTTCTCGGGGCGCAACTTCGACATCGTAACCGGCACCGCGGCGCTGCTGCTGGGGGTGGCGATGACGGCCCGCCGCGGGCGGGTGCCGCTGTGGCTGGTGGCCGCGTGGAACGTGATGGGCTCGCTGCTGCTGGTCAACGTGCTGGTGGTGGCGCTGCTCTCCGCCCCCACGCCGTTCCGCGTCTTCATGAACGAGCCCGCGAACACGTGGATCGAGGCGGCACCGTGGGTGTGGCTCCCGGCGGTGTTCGTCCCCGCGGCCATCGCGGGGCACGTGATCATCTTCCGCCGCCTGAGGATGGAGGCGCGGCGGCGGGCGGCGGTGCCAGCATCCCCATCTCCCGAGCGTCACCCGGACCGCACGGCGGCGACGGTCGCGTAGACAGAAAGCAGGGGCGGCATCTCGCGCGGATGCCGCCCCCGGCACATCGATCCTCCTCCGTTCCCTCTGCTCCCTCTGTGTTGAAATTGCAATTTTTTTTAACGCGGAGGGAGCAGAGGGAGCAGAGGAACTCGTTTCAATCGTCCGCCCGGCGGCAGACCACGATCAGGTCGGTGCTGGTGTGGATGAAGGGGGCCAGCTCCCAGTCGCCGTACCAGTCCACGGGCACCAGGCCGGCCTCGCGCAGCAGGCGGTCCCACTCGGTGGCCGTGCGGATGCGCAGCTCGTGGTACTTCTCGCCGCTCTCCGCGCCCTTGCTCCAGCGCGTCCACTCGCGGCTCACGCCCTCCACCGCGTCGAACTCGCGCTCCACCCACACGGTGATCCCGTCGTCGGTCTCCCACCAGTCGCGGCTGGCGTAGTCGCCCACGATGTGGTCGCGGTGCATGGTCTCCAGCACGAACGCGCCCTCGGGGCGCAGCGCCCGGGCCGCGCCGCGAAGGACGCGAAGGTCTTCCTCGTCGGAAAGGAAGTAGCCGAGCGACGAGTAGAGCGAGAGCACCACATCGAACCCCTCGCTCCAGGGCAGCTGCCGCATGTCGCCCTTCACGAAATCGACGCTCACGCCCGCGGCCTGGGCGCGCTTGCGGCCACGGGCGAGCAGCGTTTCGGACAGGTCCACCCCGGTCACGCGATAGCCGGCACGGGCCAGCGCGACGGCGTGGCGCCCCCAGCCGCAGGCCAGGTCCAGCACGTCGCCGCCCGGCGGGAGCGGCACCATCTCCAGCAGCCCCTCCACCTCGCGCTCGGTGCGTTCGGGGGTCAGGAAGTCGCGGTAGACGGAGACGAAGGTCTCGTCGAAGTACTCTTCCCACCACGCAGGCCCGTTCACGCCGCCTCCGCCAGCCGGTCCGGAAGCTCGCCGAGCGATGCGATGCGGTCGCAGTCGAGGTGGCCCAGGCGCATCAGCGGGTCCACCAGGTACGCGCGCATCCCCACGGCGCGGGCGCCCACCACGTCGATCTCGTACAGGTCGCCCACGTACACGGCCTCGTGCGGCTCCACGCCCATCCGCTCCAGCGCCATCCGGAAGATGCGCGGGTCGGGCTTCTCCACGCCCACGGCGGTCGAATCGATCACGAACTCGAAGTGCGGGCGCAGGCCGATGTCTTCCAGCAGCGCCTCCACCGTCCCATCGGCGTTGGAGATCACGCCCAGCCGGTAGCCGCGGCGCTTCAGCTCGTCCAGCGTCTCGGCGGTCCCCTCCTGCAGGCTGCACCACAGGTTGCGCTCGGCGTGGCGCGCGTACAGCCGCTGGGCGAGCGCGGGGAACGCCTCGGCGGGAAGGCCGAGCTGGCGAAAGACCTCGCCGAAGAAGATCCGCCCGCGGCTGGTGTCGTCGCCCCCGTTACCGGAGCGGATCAGCTCGTCCATCAGCAGCTTGGCGCTGTACTGCGCCGCCAGGAACTCGGCGTCGGTGGTCTCCACCCCGTGCTCGCGCAGGAGCTGGAGGATGAACGGCGCGTCGAGCCAGAGGAGCGTGTTGCCGACGTCGAAGATGACTGCCTTCATAAGCTTCAACAGGTGCGTGAGTGCGTAAGTGCGTGAGTGCGTAAGTGCGAGAGTGCCGCATCCGTGCGGAACCGCGTCGAACGGAAAATAGAAGGCGCCCGCCTCTGGAGCGAGCGCCCGCCGTTCGAAGTCCGCGAAGGCGGACTGTGTGCAGTTGTAGCCGCGACTTGAGTCGCATACTCTCCCACCGCGCCACCGCCGCCCCGTCGATGATCCGGCCCCGCGTCATCCTCGGTGACGCTGCTCCATCACTCCGGCGGCTTGCGAATGGTGACGCGCTTGAGGAAGGCGTCGGCGCGGCCGTCGCGGCGCAGGTCGGGGAGCGCGGCCTCGGCGTCGGTGCGGGTGGGGTACGGGCCGGCCACCACCACCACGTACCCGTCGCGCAGCTCGGGATAGACCTCGTTGTTCCCCACGCCCACGTCGTAGCCCTGGCCGCGGATGTTGTCGCGTATCGAGCGCGCGTCATCCACCTGCTCGGGGGTGAACGAGGCCAGGATCACCACGAACGCCCGGTCGCCCGCGTGGAACTCGCCGCCGCCGGTCACGCGGCGGAACTCGTCGGGCCCCACCGACATGCCGCCGGGCGGGGTCACTCGCGGCACCGGCAGCTCGGGGTTGGGCTCGCCGCTGCGGATGGCGCCGGGGCGTATCGTGCCGGACTGCACCGCCAGCATCACGGCCACCAGCACGATGGCCAGCAGCAGGAACCACCCCGCCGGCCGCAGCCGGATCCGCCGCCGCGGCTTCACGGGGTCCGCCGTGCCGTCGTCCGGCTGCGCCGGGGCGGGCACGGCGGCCGGCTGCGCGCCGGCGGCGGCCTGCGGCGCGTACTGCGGCACCACCATCGGCGGCATCGGCGGCGGCGCGAACATCGTCCCGATGGCCGCCTGCGGCGTGGCGAGCATGGTCCGGTCGTCGTCCGCCAGCGCGGCGGCGGGGCGGCCGGGCGTGGCGGCGGTGGGGCGCGGGCCGGGGATGGCGCCGGGGACGATGGAGGCGTAGCCGGCGGCGGACGCGGGGTCGGCCGGGGGCGCCTGGGTCCATTCGTCCAGCGCGTCGAGGAAGGCGTCGGCGTCGGCGAAGCGGGCGGCGGCGTCCACGCGCAGGGCGCGGCGCAGCACGGCGGCCAGGCGCAGCGGCACGTCGCCGCGCGCGCCCACCATCCGCTTGACCCGGCGCGCGGCCTCGCGGTCGTCGGCGGTGGTGTTGAGGCCCTCGGGATAGGCGCCGCTCAGCATCTCCAGCCCGGTGAGCGCCAGGGAGTACACGTCGCTCGCGGCCGTCACCGCGCCGCCGGCCAGCTGCTCGGGCGAGGCGTAGCGCGGCGTGTGCGGCACGCCGAACTGGGTGAGGCGCGCGGCCGTCTCGCTGCCGTCCTGCGCGCGCACCTGGGCGATGCCGAAGTCGAGCACCTTCACCTCCCACCCGCCCGGCTCGGCCACCAGGTAGATGTTGGCGGGCTTCACGTCACGGTGCACCAGCCCGGCGCGGTGGCCCGAGGCCAGCCCCATCCCCGCCTCGCGCATGATCTCCACCGCCTCGTCCACCGGCAGCGGGCCGCCGGCGCGGCGCATGCGCGCGGCCAGGTCCTCGCCCGCCAGCATCTCCATCACCAGGAAGTCGATCCCCAGCGCCGGGTCGGTGCCGAAGTCATGCACGGTGACCACGTTGGGGTGGCGCAGGCGGGCGGCGGCGGTGGCCTCGCGGTGGAAGCGCGCGCGCAGCCGCCCCGCCTCGTCGGCGTCGGGGGCGACGGCGGTGATCACCTTCACCGCCACGTCGCGCTCCAGCTTCACGTCGTGCGCACGGCACACCGAGCCCATGCCGCCCGTTGCGATCACGGACTCGACACGGTAGCGGTCGCACAGGTGGCGGCCGAGGAGAAGCGCGAGAATGCCGGACACTGCGTTCGGGTGCGAGGGTGCGGAAGTGTGGTTGCGAACGTTATCTACGGAGATGCGCTGGCGGGAGTTGCGAAGCGCCTGAAGCTCTCCCCCCGGACCGATCGCCGCAAGGGAGAGGCCGGTGCGAAACGGCATCGTTCGCATCCACCGCCGGCGTGGGTTCGGGCGGGACGAGGCGCGGAGCGAAACGTGCGGTCACGCGGGCGAGACCATCAACGGTGGAGAGATCAACGATGAGCGTCATCGAAGAGCCCGGCACGCTGCCCCGGGTCCATGCCGCGTACCGCGTGGCGTCCAGCCGCAACCACATGTCCATGCAGGCGGTGGCGCACGGGGTGAGCTACCTGACCACCGTGTTCGCCAACCTGTACCTGGTGCAGGAGGACGATACGTGCCTGCTGGTGGACACGGGGCTGCCGGGAACGGCCACGTTCACCCGCGCGCAGGTGGAGCGCGCGCTGGGCGGCGGCCGGCCCGACGCCATCGTGCTCACGCACGGGCACTTCGACCACGCGGGCTCGGCGGCGGCGCTGGCGGATGCGTGGGGGATTCCCATCCACGCGCACCCGCTGGAGCTTCCCTACCTCACCGGCCAGTCGGACTACGCGCCCAAGGACCCGTCGATGGGCGGCGCCATCGCCCAGCTCGCGCGCGTGTTCCCCACGCACGGCACCGACCTGGGCGGCCGCGTCCGCGCGCTGCCGGATGACGGCAGCGTGCCCGGGCTTACGGGGTGGCGGTGGATCCACACCCCCGGCCACACCGCCGGGCACGTCTCGCTCTTCCGCGACGCCGACCGGGTGCTGATCGCCGGCGACGCGCTGACCACCATGGACCTGGACTCGTGGACGGCGGTAACGCTGGAATCGCCGGAGATCGACCGCCCGCCCGCGCCGCTCACGCCGGACTGGGACGCGGCCCGCGACAGCGTGGAGCGGCTGGCGGAGCTCGCGCCGGTCACCGTGGGCGCCGGGCACGGCGTTCCGCTCTCGGGCGAGGCGGCCACGCAGGGCGTGCGGCGGCTGGCCGAGCGCTTCCCCGTGCCCTCCGGCCGCTACGCCATCCGCCCCGCCCGAGCCGACCAGCACGGCATCGTGGACGTGCCGCCCCCCGTCCCCGATCCGCTCCCGGCGCGGCTGGCGATCGGCGCCGTAGCGGTGCTGGCGGGGATCGCGCTGGCCCGTGCGCTGCGCAACCGGGACGATGGGTGAGCGGTAGACCAGCGATTGCGCGAGCCGCGGCGGGCCCTCTCCCCCCGACCCCCTCCCCCAAAAAACTACCTTGGGGGAGGCGGAGAACTTCGCGCGAGGAAGTTCAGGGTCTGCGCGGGGGCTAACTCGCAGTCCGCGCAGGCGGACTTCGTGTAGTTGTTGCCGCGAATTCATTCGCCCGGCCATCCCGGTCCGCACGAGCCTCTCCCGTCTGCGGGGATGCGTGCGAGGGAGTCCGCGAAGGCGGACTTCGGGCAGTGGTTGCCGCGGTTTCAACCGCCCCGGGCAACCCGCCGCGCGCGACACTGCTTTCGTGTTGATCGGCGACCAAGCTCGCCGGGCGTTCGGAATCAGGCCCGATGGCAATGCGGTCGCTTGCCCCGCGCGCGGGGCGGCGC
>DASSJS010000163.1:0-44561 GCA_035691085.1 Longimicrobium sp. | reverse complement strand
AGACGACCGGGGGTGCCCAGCGCTGGCTGGGCACCCCCGGTTCGTTGCGAGGAAGGGACGGTCGTGGCGAGCCGCGTCAGGTGAACACGGCCTCGTAGCGCATGCCCTCGCCGTCGGGGCCGATGGGGACGAGGAAGCAGTCGAAGGGCTCCATCGCCTCGCTCTCCACGCGGTAGGTCTGCTGGGGGATCACGGCGTCGGGGCGGGCGTGGAAGGTGAGCGAGAAGGGGATGCGCGGCCGGCTGGCGGCCTCTTCGTGCCCCCAGGGGCTCACCTCGCTCAGCCGGGTGATCATCTCGTGCTTGTCGTCCACGATCACGCGGAACGGCTTGCCCACGTGCGGCTTGAACGTGTCGACGGTGAAGGTCTCGAGCATAGGTGTGGCCGGTGGAGAGGATGGGGCAGGGAAGGACCGGCGCGGCCGCGGCCGGGGAGGCCGGTGTGCCGCCCGCGCAGTGCGTGAAAATCGTCCCCGGCGGCGGCGCGCGCAAGGCTCCGGAGGCGGCTTGCCTTCGCGTCTGGCCGCCGCCAGCGACCGTCCGACCGCACCGGCCGACGACGGCCACCGCCTGGCGATGGTCCATGGCGGAGCGGCGTACATGCTGGTCACCCCACAGGGGTCGAGGCACGCCGCGGCGATTCGGCCAGATCGCTCGCGAGACACCGGACGACGTTGATTCGCTGCCATGAGACCGCCGTTCCAGATGCGCGGCGGCAAAGCTTCGGCTGTGCGTGGCGAGTGCGGAGGATGTGTCGTTCCCGCCCGGCGCGAAGGTGCACGAAAAATCCATGTAAGCCCATGTAAATCAATGACTTGACAGGTGAGCGGGACTCAGCCATCATTCAGGTCTACCGCATCGTTCGTCCGGTAACGGAATCCATCTGACAGCACGGCCGTATTTTCCCCGGAGACGTTCCCCCGAGAATGTCTCATTCGTTTCGTTGTTCTTCCCTACAAATTCCCACTTCGGAGAACGCATGAAGCGCTTCACACCGGTGCTGCTGGCCATTCTTGGGCTTGCCGCCTGCACCGACCGCAACCCGGCCGCCGCTCCGGGCCGCGACGCCGCGGCTGCCCGCCGCGAGGCCAGCGCCGTGCCCGGCGAGGATTTCGTGGCGGGGCAGATCATCGTGCGTTTCACCCCGGGCGCCAATCGCTCGGAAGTGGCCGAGGCGCACCGCGCGCACAAGAAGGACGACATGCGCCTGGAGCGCACCGAGATCCTCGAGGTGCCGGTGGGGCAGGAGCTCGAGGTCGCGGCGCAGATGGCGAAGAACCCCAACGTGGAGTTCGCCGAGCCCGACTGGATCCAGAAGGTGGGCCCGTGCGAGGTGGCCAGCGCGTGCACGCTCCCCGACGGCCAGTTCTTCGTCTACAAGTGGGACCTGCAGAACACCGGGAAGATCGTTGACACCAACCTGGGCTACGGCACGGTGACCACCGGCAAGGCCGGCGCCGACAGCAAGTGGGCCGAGACTTACGACTACCTGGGCGCCGGCTTCCAGGGCTCGGCCGTGATCGCCATCCTGGACACGGGGATCCGCACCACGCACCAGGCGTTCACCGGGAAGATCCTGCGCGGCCAGCGCTTCGTGGTGGACGGGCAGCCGGCCACCAACTACACCGACGACAACGGCCACGGCTCGCACGTGGCCGGGATCGCCGCCGGCCTGGGCACCGCCGCGGTGCCGGGGATCGCCTACGGCGCCAACATCAAGCTGCTGATCGGCAAGGTGTGCAACGCGGCGGGGAGCTGCCCCAGCTCGGCCACGGCCAACGCGATCGTGTGGGCGGCCGACAACGGCGCCAACGTGATCAACATGAGCCTGGGCAGCTTCGGCGGGAACCCCGACGGCACCGGCTCGGCCGCGCAGCAGGCGGCGCTGCAGTACGCCGCCAGCAAGAACGTCCTTCCCGTGTGCGCCACCGGCAACGACGACAACAAGCCCGGCAACGGCTACACCGGCGGCGTGGCCTACCCCGGCCGCTTTCCCGAGTGCATGGCGGTGGCCGCCACCACCTGGAGCGACACCAAGGCGAGCTACAGCAACTACGGCCCGCAGACCGCGATCTCGGCCCCCGGCGGTGACAGCAACCCCACGGGGAACCCGTTCAGCCTGATCCTGGCGCCCAACTACACGTCCAACACGGGCTATGCCTGGAAGGCCGGCACGTCGATGGCCACGCCGCAGGTGGCGGGGCTGGCGGCGCTGCTGTGGGCCACCGGCCTGCACGACGCCAACGCCATCCGCGCGCGCATCATGCAGACCGCCGACGACCTGGGCGCCCCGGGAACGGACCCGATCTTCGGGGCCGGGCGCATCAACGTGTACCGCGCCATCACGGGGAACGACACCAAGGCCCCGCCGGTGGTGAACGCGGGCGGCGTGTACAACGGGAACAAGGGCGTGCCGGTGCAGTTCGACGGCAGCGCCTCGTACGACCCGAACGGGAAGGGAATCACCTTCGCCTGGGCCTTCGGCGACGGCGGCACCAGCACCGACGCGAAGCCCGTGCACACCTACGCCCGCGCCGGCACCTACAACGTGACGCTGACCGTGCGTGACGCCGCCGGGCTCACCACCACGGTGGTGACGCAGGCGATCATCCCCAACCTCGTGCCGGTGGTGTCGCCGTTCGCGGGGGCCACGCTGCTCCGCGGCGAGACGTACACTTCGGCCGGGAGCTTCACCGACGCCGACCCCGACGCGTGGACGGCGACCGTGAACTACGGCGACGGTTCGGGGACGCAGACGCTCGCGCTGTCGCCCGGCTTCTCGCTGAGCCACACCTACGCGGCGGCCGGCGTGTTCACCGTCAACGTGGCGGTGAGCGACGACGACGGCGGCACGGGCACCGGCACGGCGCAGGTCACCGTGTGGTCGGCGCAGCAGGGGATCAACGCGCTGGCCCAGCAGGTGAGCGGGATGGGGCTGAGCAACCTGAACCCGCTGACCAACGCGATCGCCTCGCTGGACCGCGGCAGCGCCGGCGCCGCCGTGAACCAGATGGACGCGTTCGTCAACCAGGTGAATGCGCTGGTGAACAGCCACCGCCTGACCCGCGCCCAGGGTGACGAGCTGATCGCCTTCGCCAACCGCATCATCCGCAGCATCAACGGGTGATCCACGGCTGACGGTTCTGGCCGGCACGAAGAGGCCCGCGGGGGGATCATCCCCTGCGGGCCTCTTCGCATTCATTTCCGGAATCAGGAATACGGCCTCACCCACGAACTGCAACTGCGTGTGCGCTTCGCGCGAGCAGCGAAGATAAGCAGAGATAAACGGAGAACCGCCGAGGGTTTGTGATGCTCACCGCCCCGTAAACCGCGCCGGGCGCTTTTCGAGGAAGGCGGCCACGCCCTCGCGCTTGTCGTCGCTGGCGAAGCAGGTGACGAAGAGCTCGGTCTCGTAGGCAAGGCCGGCACCGAGCGGCATGTCGGCGGCGGCGCGGACGGCGGACTTGGCCATGCGGAGCGCGACGGGGCTCTTCTCGGCCATCTTCCGCGCGAATTCCATCGTCCGCTCGCGCAGCTCGGCGGCGGGGTGCACCACGTCCACCAGGCCGATGCGCAGCGCCTCGGCGGCGTCGATGATCTCGCCGGAGAGAACGAGGCGCATGGCCTGGCCCATCCCCACCACGCGCGGCAGGCGCTGCGTGCCGCCGCCGCCGGGGATGATCCCCAGGTTGATCTCGGGCTGGCCGAGCTTCGCGGTGTCGGCGGCGATGCGGAGGTCGCACCCCAGCGCCAGCTCGCACCCGCCGCCCAGGCAGAAGCCGTTGATCATGGCGATCACCGGCTTGGGGTAGGCGGCCACCTCGTCGAACACGCGGCGGCCGGTCATCGTGGCGCGCTGCTCCAGCGGGGTGCGCCCGGCGAACTCGGCGATGTCGGCGCCGGCCACGAACGCCTTGTCGCCCGCGCCGGTGATCACCAGCACGCGCACGCCGTCGTCGTCGCGCAGGGCGTCGAGCGCGGCCACCAGCTCGGCGCGCACGGTGGAGTTGAGCGCGTTGCGCTTCTCCTGCCGGTCGATGGTGATCAGCGCGACACCGGATTCAGCTTCGATGCGGAGCGTTTCGTAGGTCATGGGCAAGTGCGAAAGTGCGTGAGCGCGAGAGTGCGAAAGTGTTTCACGGCAGTGCGTTACGCTATGTCATCTCAGAAGGATTCTCGGGCGCCGGATGCCGGAAGCGGCGGATGAATCGGCGAAGTCCTCGGATTCAGATGCGCGAGCGGAGCCAGAGGCGGCGCAGGACGGCGGCGAACAGGGCCGTCATCGCGCCGGCCGCGGTGGCGCAGACCAGCACCACGATGCCGATGATCACCCACGCGCCGGTCGTGGCGCCGTGCGCCGAGCCCGGGCTGCGCATCATCAGCACCACGTACGAGACCGGCGCCACGATCACCAGCGCCGCGACCGCGCCCATCACCGCCGCGATGCGCGTGCTGGCGTACAGGCGCCGCCACCAAGCCGGCGTCACCGGCATCGGCCCTCCATCCGCCCGCGACGCCCGCGTGGTCGGACTGGGTGCCCGTTCAGAGGCGAAGTCACTCGCATCGCCACGGATTCCATCCTCATCCCGCGATCCACCGGCGTACCGGGGCCTCGATCACCACTTGTAGAATCCCTCGCCGCTCTTCTTCCCCAGCTTTCCATCGGCCACCATCGTCCGCAGCAGCTGGGGCGGGGCGTACTGGTCGCCGCCCAGCTCGCGGTGCAGGTACTCGGCGATCCCCAGGCGCACGTCCAGGCCCACCAGGTCGGTGAGCCGGAGCGGGCCCATGGGGTGGTTGTAGCCCAGCTCCATCGCCTTGTCGATGTCGGCGGGACTGGCCACGCCCTGCTCCACCATGCGGATGGCCTCCAGCCCGATGGTTACCCCCAGGCGGCTGGAGGCGAAGCCCGGCGTGTCGGTGACCACGATGGGCTCCTTGCCGATCGCCCGCGCGTATTCGAGCGCCGCGCCGAGCGTGCTCTCCGAGGTGTCATCCCCGCGCACCACCTCCAGCAGCTTCATGATGTGCACGGGGTTGAAGAAGTGCAGCCCCACCACGCGCTCCGGCGCCCCCGTGGCCGCGGCGATGCGCGTAACCGAGAGCGACGAGGTGTTGGTGGCCAGCACGGCTCCTTCGGGCGCGAAGCCGTAGACGTCGCCGAAGATGCGCTCCTTGATCTCCATCTGCTCGGGCGCGGCCTCGATCACCAGCCACGCATCCTTCACCGCGTCCTTCACCGTGTCGGCGGCGGTGAGGCGGCCGCGGGTGGCGGAGGCGTCATCGGCGGTGACCTTTCCGCGCTCCACGCCCTTGTCCAGGTTCTCCCCGATGCGGGCGAGCCCCTTTTCCACGGCGCCGGGCTGCGGGTCGTACAGCGTCACGCGGTAGCCGGCCATCGCGCTGACCTGCGCGATGCCGTGGCCCATGGTGCCCGCGCCGATCACGGCCACGGTTCCGGTCTGCTGCAGGGGAGATTCGGGCAAGGCTGAGGGCTCCGGAGTAGGGAGACAGGTTCGGGTTGGTTTGGCTCGTCGTGCACCGTGTGGACGGGCAAGGGACGCCGGGCGAATGAATTCGCGGCAACAACGGCCCGAAGTCCGCCTGCGCGGACTCCCACACGCGGATCCGCGCGGCTGGGCGGCAGTCCGTGCCCAAGTGGGTTCTCGGCGCGGGCGGCAAGTTCGGGGGTGAGGGCGGGCGGCGCAACCTGCGGGTGGATGGGAGGGTCGACGCGCTGTAGACTCAGCGCGGGCGCGAGGGTGGATCAACGGCCGCGGAAGGGGGGGAGGATGGCGGAGACGGTGGAGCTGGCGGCGGACGACGGCGGGAGCGGCGAGGAGCTTCCGGTGGTGTTCCTGCACTCGCTGGCGGGGAACACGGGGCAGTGGGCGGCGCAGCTCGCGCACCTGCGGCGCTCGCGGCGCGCGGTGGCGCTGGACTGGCGCGGGCATGGCCGGTCGGGCGCGCCCGAGGCGGCGGAGTGGCGGATGGAGGCGCTTGCGGAGGACGTGGCGGCGGCGGTGCACCGGCTGGGGCTGCAGCGCTTCGTGCTGGTGGGGCACAGCGCCGGCGCGCTGGTGGGGCTCTTCCTTGCCGGGCGGCACCCCGAGCGCGTGGCGGGGCTGCTGCTGCTGGACCCCGCCGGCGACACGCGGCGCCTTCCCGCCGAGATGATCGATCCCTTCGTCGCCGCGCTGCGGGGCGACGCGTACACGCAGACCATCGAGGGCTACTGGCGCGCCATCGCGGGTACGAACGCCGCCGTGCGCGACCGGCTGCTGGCCGACCTGCGCGCCACGCCGCAATCCACCGTGGCCGGCATCTTCGCCGCGCTGCGCGAGACCGACGTGGAGACAGCGCTGCGGGCGTACGGCGGGCCGCGGCTGGCCATCGTCACCCCGGCGAACAACGGCCCCTTCTCGCTGCACAACGTCGACCGCTCGCTTCCGCACCGGGTCGTCACCGGCACCGCGCACTGGATCCAGCTGGAGAAGCCGGACGAGGTGAACCGGATGATCGACGACTTCATCGCCCGGGTGGAGGAGGACAGGTAAGCGACCTTCCCCGGCCCGTTCAGAGCCATTGCGCCACGCCGCCGTGCCACGAGCAGGTGCCGCGCCGGTGCGCGCTGTATGAGTACGATCCGTCACGGCAGACCGCGCTCGCGCCGGCCGGATGGGCTGGCGTCCGCGAGCGGCGGCGTGGGCGGGCGGCCGCGGATCGCGGTGCATGGGAGCGCAGGTTCTGGCTGGCGCGGTAGACGTAGCCGATCCGGCCTCCGTATCCGTCATACACCAACGCCCAACCGGCCGAATCCCCTGGCCCGGTCTTGAGCCGCTCCCCACGAGCCACCGTGCGCACGACGCTGAAGTTCGTTCCTGCCCCGGCGCGGATGTTCATCGTCCCGTGCGCGTACAGCGTTTCGTGCGGCTGGCCCGCGGTGGACGCGGTATCGACCATTACGAGCGAGGGCGAGCCGCTTCCACCGCCGTGATCGCCAACGATCGTCCCGCAGAACCCCACGAACACCAGCAGCAGCATCGCGACGCCGGCGCACCCGCCACATCCGGCCGCGGACTGGCCGGCGCCTCCCGCGCCCGCGCCCCCGCTGCGTCCGCGTCCGCGGCCTCCCCCTACCCGTGAACGAGCGTGGATGCCCGTTCCCGGTATCCCCGTATTGATGTAGGTGCCGCGCCGGCCGCTGTTCACGCTGAGCCCGCGGCCGCCGATCGTGGTGCTCACGCCCGAGGGACTGAGGTTCACACGCACACCGGGCGCGAGCCTGAATGATCTGCGGAAGCGGAAAGCCATTGATCCATCTCTTTTTCGGCGCGGAAGCCCAAATCCGTCTAGGGATGGTGGACCCACTGTGCCACGCCGCCGTGGCTCGAGCAGGTGCCGGACGCGTGCTTGCTCCGGGAGATCCACCCGTCGCGACAGATGGCGGTGGTGTCGGCAGGGGCTGGTCGTCCGCCGGCCGATGGTGGCGTGCTGTCCCGACTGCCTTGCGCGGATGGCGGGGCGATCGGTGGTGCGGGCCGCTGTTCCTGAGGCGGCGGATTGGGAGCGAGGCCGCCCTGCGGTCTTACGAAGCCGATCGCTTCGCCGCCGGGCTCCGACACCGCCATCCAGCGCTCGGTGTCGGGATCGGTGGCGAGCACACTGTCGCCCAACGCCAGGGTGCGAACGATGGAGGAGGCCTCCGAGCGCGCGGCGTGGATCGACACCGCCCGCTGCGCGTAGAGGGCGACGCGCGGTGAGGTGATCCTCCCGTGCATCGAGTACAGGACCGCGAGCGTGATCCCCAGCACGGCAACGGTGATCAACAGCAGGGCACCGCCGACCAACTCCGGAAGGCGATGCCGCCGCGGCGTGCCCACCGGCTGCTGCTGATTCTGCCAGCTGTCTGGCGGAACGAGGTGCAGAGCGCGCTCGCCGCGCTGCGGGCCCGGCACGGCGGCGTGCGGCGAGACACCGTGTTCAACGGCGCCGACGACGACGGCAGCGGCACCACCGGCGTGCTGGAGATCGCCGAGTACCTGGCCGCGCACCGGCCGAAGCGCTCCATCCTCTTCGTCTGGCACACCGGCGAGGAGAAGGGGCTGCTGGGGTCGCAGTGGTTCACCGAGCACCCCACGGCGGGGATCAGCCGCGACTCGATCGTGGCGCAGCTGAACATGGACATGATCGGCCGCGGCGCCGCCGCCGACGAGACGGGGAAGGACAAGGCCGGGGCCGCGCTGCACGGCGGGGCCAACTACGTGCAGCTGGTGGGCTCGCGGCGCCTGTCCACGCAGCTGGGCGACCTGATCGAGCAGGTGAACCGCACCGGCAACCACCGCTTCACCTTCGACTACGCGCTCGACGCCAACGGGCACCCGGGGAACATCTACTGCCGCAGCGACCACTACAACTACGCGCGGTGGGGGATCCCCATCACCTTCTTCACCACCGGCCTGCACCGCGACTACCACCAGGTGACCGACGAGCCGCAGTACATCGACTACACCAAGCTCGCCAACGTCTCCAGCCTGGTGGCCGACATCGCGACCAGCGTGGCCAACCGCCCCGACCGCCTGGTGGTGGACCAGACCAAGCCGGACCCGCACGGCCAGTGCCGCCAATAACTCCAGGGAACAGGGAACAGGGAACAGGGAACAGCCTGCAACTTCATCCCTGGGCGGATCGACGCCCCGCCCGCCGGTTTCCGGCGGGCGGGGCGTTGTGTATCGTGTGCGGCTCCGGCGGGGACGACATCCCCGGGCGGCTGAAGCCACGGCTGCAACAACAGGAAGCCTCGCAAACCGCGCGAGGCCGTGGGCGCGGCATCGGCGCGGGGGCGCAGATTTTCGCGGCGCATCGATGGTTGTGCGCGGTCCGCGCAGGCGGGCTTCGTGCCGTTGTAGCGGGGAATTCATTCGCATGTTCCCACGCGGTCTCCATCCCCCCGGGGAGATTGCGCATCTCACCCACGCCCGAGCGGATTGCGATGAAGCTCCACGTTATCAGTGACCTGCACGCGGGGTTCGCGCCGTTCGAGCTGGAGGAGACCGGCGCCGGCGTGCTGGTCGCGGCGGGCGACGTGGACACGGGGCTGCGGGGGATGACGATGGCGCGGGAGTGGGCGCGCGAGCGGCCGGTGATCTACGTGGCCGGGAACCACGAGTTCTACGGCGAGAGCATCCCGCGCCACATCACCAAGCTGCGGGATGCCGCGGCGGGGACGGAGGTGCGCTTCCTGGAGAACGAGGCCGCCGTGATCGGGGGCGTGCGCTTCCTGGGGTGCACCCTGTGGACGGACTTCGACCTGTTCGGCGACCGGATCATCGCCGCGGCGGCCGCCAAGGCGGTGATGAACGACTTCCGCGCCATCCGCGTGGACCCGCAGTACCGCCGCTTCGACCCCGTGGACGCCATGGCGATGCACGGCCGGAGCCTGCGCTGGCTGATGGAGCGGCTCGACGAGCCGTTCGATGGGCCCACCGTGGTCGTGACGCACTGCGCGCCCAGCCTGCGCTCGGTGACCCCGCAGTACCGCGATAACCCCGTGACGGCCGCGTACGCCAGCAACCTGGACGCGCTCTTCGACGGCCGCGCCGCCCTCTGGATCCCCGGCCACACCCACTTTTCCTGCGACTACACCGAAGGCGGCACCCGCGTGATCGCCAACCAGCGCGGCTACCCGCACGAGGACACCGGCTTCGATCCGGCGTTCACCGTGGATGTGCCGGGAACATGACGACCCGCGTCTCTCTTCCCCGACCCGGCCGGCGGCTTCCGAGCGCGCCTGGAGATGCGAAGCGCACCACTGGTTGTGTGCAGTCCGCGAAGGCGGACTTCGGGCCGTTGTTGCCGCGAATTCATTCGCCCTCCCTCCCTCCCTGGGGCCTCTCCCACCCGTGCGGCCGATCGGCCGGCGGATTCACATCCGTGCCGTCGTAGCACAGAGTGTTCACCCCATCCGTCTGCGGCACGGGTGGTGCGTTACGCTGACGCCTTGAGGGTCCTTTGCCATGCGTGGACCGGCGAAAAAGCGATGAACCTGGCGGTGCTCGCGTTCTGGATGACGGTGCTCGGCACGGTGTGCTGGGGCGTGTGCTTCTGGTGGATGCACCGGATCTCGCGCCGGCAGGATGCGCTGCTGGGCGAGCTTCGCGAGCAGACGCGGCGCATCGAGAAGCTTTCGCGCGAGGAGCACCAGCTGATCCGCGAGGTTCACCCGCAGGTGGGCGAGATCCGCGAAAGCCTGCAGGCGGTGGCCGAAGACGTGGCGGGGCGGGGATGAGCCCCGCGCGGCGCCGCCACGCCCGCGCGCACCCGCGCGGGGTGGAGAGCGAGCAGCGCCGGCACGCCCGCGAGGTGGCCGCCGATCACCGCGTGGAAGCGGTGAAGGTGCGCTTCGCGGCCGAGCGAACGCCGGTGGAGCGCTTTTCCGATCACCTGATGGCCATCGCGGCCTCGACGCCGTTCCTGCTGGCGCACGCCGTCTGGTTCATCCTCTGGATCGGCTGGAACGTCACCCGCCCGCGTGCCGCCTTCGACCCGTTCCCCTTCGGCCTGCTCACGATGGTGGTGAGCCTGGAGGCCATCTTCCTCTCCATCTTCGTCCTCCTTTCCCAGCGCCGCGAGTCGCAGATCGCCGAGCTGCGCGAGGAGATGACGCTGGAGGTGCAGATGCGCACCGAGGAGGAGGTGACCAAGGTGCTCCAGCTGGTGGCCGGCCTGTACGGGCGCCTGGGCTACTCCGTGGCCTCCGACGACCGGGAGTTGCGCGAGATGCTGCGCCCGCTGGACAAGGCCAGCCTGGAAGAAGAGCTGAGCGACCAGATCCGCGACGACACCAGGGCCGCCCCCGACGAGGAGCAGGCCGGCGACCGCACCGCCGCCCGCCACGAGAGCGCCTCCGCATCATCCCGCCCGCGCCGCTGAACGGACGTCGCAAGCCCGGCTCCGCACCGGCGGCTGAAGCCGCAGCAACAACTACGAAACCCCGCGAGGCTTCACCCGCCCGATGGCAGCATCGCGGCCACGGGATGATTCTCGTCAGGCGAGATTCAGCACCCAGCACCCAGCACCCAGCACCCCGCACCCCGCACCCAGCACCCCGCACCCAGCACCCAGCACCCAGCACCCAGCACCCAGCACTCTCACCCCGAGATCGCCAGCAGCTCGCGCATCGCCTGGGCCACCTCGTTGGGGGCGGCGCGGCCCTTGGTGAGGAAGCGCGTTTCGCCCAGCTTGAGGCGCTCGCGCTCGTCGGTGCCCAGGTCGCGCGCGGCGTACACCACCACGGGGATGCCGCGCAGGTGGTTGTGCGTGCGCAGCGCCTCCACCACGCGGAAGCCGTCGTCGCCGGGGAGCGCCACGTCGAGCACGATCAGGTCGGGGAGGAGCGCGCGGGCCTGCTCGATGGCCTCGGCGCCGGTCAGCGCGCAGTAGGTCTCGGCGTTGTCGGCCAGCGTTTCGGCCAGGGTGTGCGCCAGGTCGGCATCATCCTCCACCACCAGCACGCGCGGAATGCGCGGCGACGCGCCCACCACGCTCCGCACGCCGTCCACCACGCGCTCCACGCCGGCGTTGCGCGGCAGCCACTTGACCGCCACCGCGGCGGGGAGCAGGTCGCCGGCCTGCGGCTCGCCGCCCACCATCACCACCGGCACGTGCCGCGTCTGCGGCGCGCGGCGGAGCTGGGCCAGCGTGCCGGGGCCGTCGATGGCCAGCGCCAGCACGATGGCCGCGGGCGCCTCCCTGCGCGCCAGGCTCACCGCCTCGCGCCCCGACGCGGCCTGCAGCACCACGTGCCCGTCGCGCTCCAGCGCCTCCCCCAGCGCCGTGCGCGCCTCCTGCTCGGCGCAGCACACCAGCACCGCGGCCGCGGCCCGCGCGGGCGTGGGCACCGGTGCCGCGGGCGCGGGGGCGGCCGGGGGCGCCGGGGGGATGGTGAAGGTGAAGGTGCTGCCGTGGCCGAGGCGGCTCTCCACGCCGATCTCGCCGCCGTGCTGCTGCACGATGGTGCGGCTGATGGCCAGCCCCAGCCCGGTGCCCCCCTTCTGCCGCGAGTCGGACGAGTCGACCTGCTGGAAGCGCTCGAAGATGGTGTCGAGCTTGTCTTCGGGGATGCCGCGCCCCTGGTCGGCCACCTGGAAGCGCGCGCCGCCGCCGTCACGCTCCACGGAGACGGTGACGGCGGCGCCCGCGTCGGCGGGGCTGAACTTGACGGCGTTGGAGATCAGGTTGGTGAGCACCTGCACGATGCGGTCGGGGTCGGCCTGCAGCTCGAACTCGTCCACCCGCGCCTCCAGCGCCACCCCCGCGCGCTCGGCCATCCCGCGCACCGCGTTCACCGCCTGCCGCACCAGGTCGCCGGTGCTGGCGGCGCGGCGCTCCATGCTGATGGCGCCGCTCTCGATGCGCTCGATGTCGAGGATGTCGTTGATCAGCCGTACCAGCCGCTCGCTGTTCTGCGTGGCGATGTCCACCAGCCGCTGCGCCCGCTCGGGGAGCTCGCCCAGCTTGCCGCTCCCCAGCAGCCCCAGGCTCCCGCGGATGGAGGTGAGCGGCGTGCGCAGCTCGTGGCTCACGATGGAGACGAACTCGTTCTTCAGCCGCTCCACCTCGTGCCGGGCCGAGATGTCGCGCGCCACGGCGTGCAGCCCGCGCACCTTCCCCTCCTCCTGCAGCAGCTGCACCACCTGGCCGATCCAGATCTCGCGCCCGTCCTGCGCCACCGCGGGAAACTCCAGGTAGGTGCTGGCGATCCGCTCGCGCACCTGCCGCGTGTACAGCTCGGCGGCGCGGTCGTGATAGTCCGGGCGCATCAGCTCGCTGTAGTGGCGGCCCACCACGTGGCCGGTCTGGTAGCCCAGGATGCGCAGCGCCGCGGGGTTGGCGTAGGTGAAGCGCCCCCACGGGTCCACCTCGTAGATGATGTCGCCGGCGGCCTCCACGATGCGGCGGTAGCGCTCCTCGCTGGCCCGCAGCGCGGCCGAGGCGGCCTCGCGCTCGGTCACGTCCTGCACGGTGCCGTACATGGCCACGGCGCGCCCCTCGCCGTCGTAGCGCACCTGCCCGCGCGAGTGCAGGTGCAGCACGGCGCCGTCGGGGTGCACCACGCGGTACTGGCTGTCCAGCACGCCGCCCCCGCCGATGGCCGCGGCCACGGCGGCCTGGTGGCGGGCGCGGTCGTCGGGGTGGATGCGCTCCATCAGCAGCGCGGCGCCGGCGGGAGCCGTCCCCGGCTCCACGCCCAGCAGGCGGAAGTGCTCGTCGCTCCACGCCCCCTGGTCGGCCACCAGGTCCCACTCCCAGCTGCCCACGCGGGCCAGCCGCTGCGCCTCGTTCAGCCGCCGCTCCGTTTCGCGCAGCGCCTCGTCGGCGCGCTCGCGCTCGGTCACGTCGAGCGCCACGCCGCCCACCAGCCCTTCGCCGCCCGCGGTGCGGAAGGCGAACTTGAACACCTGCCACACCACCGGCGCCCCGTCGGGCGTCTCGGCGCGGCTCAGGTACTGCCGCGCGCCGCCCTCCGCGATCAGCGCCGCGTCCATCTCGGCCACGGCGCGCGCGTTCCGGGCGGTGGTGTAGTCGGCGTCGGTGCGGCCGATGGCGTCCTTGCGGGCGGTGTGGAAGCGGCGCTCGAACTCGGCGTTCACGTACACGTAGCGCCCCTGCGCGTCCTTCACGAAGGCCACCACGGGCGAGTGGTCCATGAAGGCGTTGAAGCGCTCCTCGCTGTCGCGCAGCGCCTCCTGCGCGCGGCGGCGCTGGGCCAGCTCGCGGCGCAGCACCAGCTCGGCCGCGGCGGCGCCCGCCAGCCCCTCCAGCAGCTCCACGTCTTCCGCGGTCCACGGGCGCGGGGCCGGGTCGCGCACGCACAGCGTGCCCAGCACGCCGCCCGCGGGGTCGCGCAGCGGCACGCCCAGGTAGGCGCGCACGCCCGGGTACTGGTGCGTCACGCGCGGGTCGGCGGCCGTGTCGGGGATGGCGATGGCCTGGCCGGTGTGCCGCACCCGGTGGCAGAACGCGTCCTCGCCGGGGCCGAACGGCGCGTCGGGCGGCGCCTCGTCGTCATCATCCGGCGCGGCGGCGGTGAAGGCGCTGGCGGCGGTGCGCAGCGCCAGCGCGGCCAGCCGCCGGATGCGCGCGAGCACCGGGCCCGCGCCATCGTCCAGCAGCGGCGGCTCCGGCGGCGTGCCGGGCGACGAGGGCGTTTCGATATCCTGCGGATCGGGCATCGGCGCGGGGTCGGGCTCCGGAGGGTGGACGTTGGACGGGCATCGTGCAAGAAAAACACCGAACACGTCAACTCATTTCTTCCCCGGCAGGTGGCCGGGCGAGGGAAGCGCGGCGAATCCCCCGTGGTCCAAGCGGGCGGCCGTGCCGGAGGCGGCGGAACCCGGACGGCCTCCCGGCATTGCCAACCGCCGCCGCGGCGCTTCTCTTCTCCGGCCATGCGAATCGTGCTGCAGCGCGTCTCTCGCGCAAGGGTGACGGTGGAGGGCCGGGTGACGGGCGAGATCGGGCGGGGCCTGCTGCTGCTGGCCGGCTTCACCGAGGGCGACACCGACGACGCGCTCGCCTGGATGGTGAAGAAGATCGTGCAGCTGCGCGTCTTCCCGGACGAGGAGGGGAAGATGAACCGCTCGGTGGAGGAGGTGGGCGGCGCGATCCTGGTGGTGAGCCAGTTCACCCTCTACGGCGACGCGCGGAAGGGGAACCGGCCCAGTTTTGTCGATGCCGCGCGGCCCGAGACGGCGATCCCGCTGTACGAGCGCTTCGTGGCGATGCTGCGCGGCGCCGGCCGCCCGGTGGAGACCGGCGAGTTCGGCGCCATGATGGACGTGGAGCTGGTGAACGACGGCCCGGTGACGCTGATCCTCGAACGATAGCCCATCTCCCGATTTCCACCACCCTCGACCCCGCTCCCCGCGCGGACGACGCGCCGCCGGCGCCGCGGCACGGCGGCGTGCCGCCGTACGGCCACGGCGGCTGGCGGGTGCTGCTGCGCGAGTTCGCGGTGATCGTGGCGGGCGTGCTGTGCGCGCTGGCCGCGCAGGCCTGGTGGGACGCGCACCAGGAGCGCGGCCGCGAGCGCGACTACCTGCGCCAGATCCTGGCCGACACGCGCACCAACGCCCGCCGCCTTGACGAGGCGATCCGCACCGACAGCACCGCGCTGGCCTACGCCCGGCGCGCGATGGACGCGCTGACCGACACCGGCCCCGCGCCGCCGGCCGACTCGCTGGTGACGTGGATCGACCGGTCGGCGCGGGCGAGCGACTTTCAGCCGCTGGCCGGCAACTACCGCGCGCTGATCGGCACCGGCGACCTGCGGCTGGTGCGCAACGACTCGCTGCGCGGGCGGCTGGCCGCGTACGCCGCCACCCTCGACAGCGAGGTGGAGCGCCAGCGCCAGTTCCGCTCGGTGGTGTCGGCGCAGATCGGCACCATGGTGCGCGCGCTGCCGTTCATGAAGCGCGCGTTCCTTCCCGACCTGCGCTCCACCGGCGTGAGCGTGCAGCGCCTCCGCGACGATCCCGACGCCGGGGCGGTGCTGTTCGCGGCGCTTGCGGCCAACTCCAACCGCGTGAACGGGCTGCGCTCGCTGCGCAGGGAGACGCTCGCCCTTCTCCGCGCCCTCGAGGCCGAGCCCGGCGCGGTCACGCCGGCCGCGGCGCCCGCCTCGACCCCAGCGCGCGACTGATCCTTTCCGACCCCTGGCAGAGTGACCGGATGACCGAATCGCACACGCCGCCGCCCATCGTGCTGGCCTCGCAGAGCCCCCGCCGCGCCGAGCTGATCGCCCGGCTGGGGCTGGACTTCGACATCCAGCCCGCCGACATCGACGAGAGCTACCAGGCGGGCGAGACGCCGCCCGGCCACGCCGAGCGCCTGGCGCGCGAAAAGGCGCAGGCGCTGGCCGCCACGCACCCGCACGCCCTGGTGGTGGGCAGTGACACCATCGTGGTGATCGATGGCGACGTGCTGGGCAAGCCCCGCGACCGCGCGCACGCCGTGGAGATGCTGATGCGCCTGAGCGGCCGCGACCACGAGGTGTGCACCGGGATCGCCGTGGCGCTCGACGGCCGCGTGGAGAGCGGGCTGGAGCGCGTGCGCGTGCGCTTCCGCACGCTGGACTCGCATCTGGCCGAGCAGTACGTGGCCACCGGCGAGCCGATGGACAAGGCGGGCGCCTACGGCATCCAGGGCTTCGGCAGCGCCATCGTGGAGTGCATCGAGGGCGACTATTTCGCGGTGATGGGCCTTCCCGTGGTGCGCATGCTGGGCCTGTTCGAGCGCTTCGGCTGGCGCTACGCGTTCGGGAAGCTGGAGCGCGCGTAATACCAGGTCCAGGTGTTCCGTCCTACGCTTCGGAGGGAACTCCACGATGTCATCCTGAAGGAGCCTAACCTAAGCGACTGAAGGATCTAGACTTGACTCCACGCTCCGGCGGGGGCGACACTCGATTCTTCCATTAACGGATCAAGCGGATTTGGGTATGAGGCCCGACCGGCGCGGATGAGCCGGCCCCGCCCGGCGCTCTGCGACCAATGCCGGAATGATGAAAGGCCGGGCCCCTTCGCGGGGTCCGGCCTTTCCGCATCAGCTCCGGCCCGCGGTCACGGGCAGCTGCACTGGATCTGGAAGCCGGTGGCGCAGGTGAAGTCGTTGGTGCACGGGCCGCACGTGTCGCCGCCGCAGGTGCCGTTGCACGAGCAGGTGTAGCCCGTGCCGCAGCCGCCCTGGCAGCTTGCGTCACAGGTGCCGTTGTCGCTGTCGCAGGTGCAGATGATCTGGAATTCCGTCGATTCCGACGCGCCGCGCACGGTACCCCGGCGCTCCATGTCGCGCGAGGTCTCGAACGACTCCACGGCCAGTTCCTCGATGTTCAGCGCCAGCTTCTTCATGAGGCACTCCAGTGCAGGGGAATGGGGCGAAACGCCGCGTGGGAACACGCGGCGGTCGGGGTACGCTTTTCCGCCGCATATATTGTGCGCAGGAGTGAGGGAGAGGCTGGATTCTGCCGGGGCGCCCGGTGCCATTTTCCGCGCGGTGGCGGTTTCGTCATCCTTGTCCCCGAACTTCCGCGAAATGCTCCATCTCTGGTGTAGTCCAAGTCGGATTTAACCTTCGACGGCGCGATAGGCACGTGCCAATTTCGCGATCATGCCGCTGGGGACGTGGGAGTGCTTCTGTTTTCGCTCTGCTGAAGACACGAATGCGCCAAATCCCAAACCCTTGACACCTCTCTTTGCCTTGTCGATAATATGTCATAAACAGGTAGTTTTCACCCCAATAGGAGGATGCCGCATGAAGCTGCTGCATCGTTGTGCCGTGCTCGTCCTGGCCGCCGCCGTGGCCGGATGCGCCGGGGAGCCCACGTCGAGCACGCGGACGCCCGTCGCGCCCCGCAAGGGCGCCACCGTGTCGGTGCAGGTGAGCTGCCCCGGCGTGGTGTGGGTGGGGAACTACGGCTACTGCAGCGCCACCGGCCGCGACCAGTACGGCGCCGTCACTTCCACCTTCGCCACCAGCTGGAACAGCTCCAACCCACCGTCGATCAGCTCGTTCGGCGGCGGGCAGATCTACGCGTACGCGCCGGGCGGCGCCTGGATCGGCGCGTGGGTCGACGGCGTGTACGGCAGCACCTTCGTGAACGTGGCCTATACGGCGGTGCTCACCAGCGTGGCGGTCACGCCGTCGTCGGCGAACGTGTACAAGGGGGGCACCACGCAGCTCACGGCCAAGGCGTACGACCAGTACGGCTACCAGATGAGCGCCAGCTTCACCTGGGGCACCTCCAACTCGTCGGTGGCCACCGTCAGCTCCACGGGGCTGGTGAGCGGCGTGAACCTGGGGAGCGCCACCATCACCGCGTCGTCGCTGGGCAAGAGCGGCAGCTCGTCGATCACGGTGGTGAACCCGCCGCTGTCGGCCAGCCTCAGCGGGCCGCAGTACGTGTCGCTGCACACCTCGTCGCAATACACCGCGTCGGCCAGCGGCGGCACGGGGCCGTACACCTACGAATGGCGCTCGCGCCAGGGGAGCGCCAGCTTCTGGGGATCGTGGAGCGGCTGGTTCAGCACCGGATCGAGCAACTACACCTTCGCCTCGATCAACTCCTGCGGCCTGGACCGTGACCAGCTCGAGGTGCGCGTGACCGACAGCCTGGGCGCCACCGCCAACTCCACCTTCACCTTCTACATCACCAACCCCTGCTGACGGCACCGCCGCGGCAGAACGAGAGCCCCGCCGGCCACGCCGGCGGGGCTCTCGCCGTTGAATTGAAATCCGCCGTGGCGGGAGGCGGTGCGCCGTGCCGGATGCGATGCGTCGGGCGACGTGGATCGGCTCCCGCTCCTTGCGCCCAACGCCGCCGAGCCGCACGATCCACCCGCGCGCTGGACCGGCACGAAGCTGCGCGAGGCTCCATCGGCGCGGAGGCAGGCCGCGGGGCGGGTCGACGGGCTTCGCGCGGGCGGCCGAAGCCGCAGCGACAACACGTCGGCCTGCATCTGGCACGGAAGCCGACGCCGCAGTCCGCGAAGGCGGGCTTCCCGTAGTTCCAGCGGCGGGTTTCAACCCGCCGGATGATCCCGGCGCGCGATCGTTCGTGCGCGAAGACCCTCGATTCGAGTAAATCCCTCATCCATCCCAGCCGATGATCCTTGCCATCGACCAGGGCACGACCGGCACCACCTGCCTGGTGATCGACCGCGACGGGCAGGTGCGCGGGCGGGCGTACAGCGAGTTCACGCAGCACTTCCCCCGCCCCGGCTGGGTGGAGCACGACGCCGGCGAGATCTGGGAGGTCACCCGCCGCGTGGCCAGGGTGGCCGCCGCGCACGCGGGCACCTCGATCGATGCGCTCGCCGGGATCGGCATCACCAACCAGCGCGAGACGATCGTGCTGTGGGACCGCGAGACGGGCCAGCCGCTGCACCACGCGCTGGTCTGGCAGGACGGCCGCACGGCGGACCTCTGCCGGCGGATGAAGGAGGAGGGGAGGGAAGAGGGTGTCCGCGCGCGCACCGGGCTGGTGATCGACCCCTACTTCAGCGCCACCAAGCTGGCGTGGCTGCTGGACCACGTTCCCAGCGCACGCAAGCGCGCCGAGGCGGGGGAGCTGGCCGCGGGGACCATCGACAGCTGGCTGGTGTGGAAGATGACCGGCGGCCGCCTGCACCTGACCGACCGCACCAACGCCAGCCGCACCCTCCTCTACGATCTGGATGCCGACGCCTGGGAGCCGTCGCTGCTGGACCTGTTCGGTGTTCCCGCGGCGGTGCTCCCGGAGATCCGCTCGTCGTCGGAAGTCTACGGGACCACCGACGGCGCGGCGTTCGAGGGCGAGGCGCCCGTGGCCGGGATCGCGGGCGACCAGCAGGCGGCGCTCTACGGCCACGCCTGCTGGAGCCCGGGGGAAGGGAAGAACACCTACGGCACCGGCGCCTTCCTCCTGGTCCACACGGGAGACCGCCGCGTCCCCTCGGCGCACGGGATGCTCACCACCGCCGCGTGCGGGCCGCGCGGCGAGCGGGCGTACGCGCTGGAGGGCTCCATCTTCATCGCCGGGGCCGCGGTACAATGGCTGCGTGACGGGCTGGGCATCCTGCACGAGGCGGCGGAGACCGAGGCGCTGGCGCGGTCGCTGGAATCCAACGACGGCGTCTACTTCGTCCCCGCGTTCACCGGGCTGGGCGCGCCGCAGTGGGAGCCACGGGCGCGCGGCGCGGTGTTCGGGCTCACGCGCGGCACCACGCGGGCGCACCTGGCGCGCGCCGCGCTCGAGGCGATGGCCTTCAGCACGCACGACGTGGTGCAGGCGATGGAGGGCGACGCCGGCGTGCGCACCCCCGAGCTGCGCGTGGACGGCGGCGCCGCGGCCAACGACTGGCTGATGCAGTTCCAGGCCGACGTGCTGGGCGTGCCCGTCCGCCGCCCGTCTCTCGTGGAGATGACGGCGCGCGGCGCGGCGGGGCTGGCGGGGCTGGCCACCGGCTTCTGGGCCACGCCCCGGGATTTCGCTGCCGCGCGGCCGAGCGAGGCGGTGTTTGCGCCGAAGATGGGGGACGAGGAGCGCCGCGCGGCGCTCGCGGGTTGGCGGCGCGCGGTGGATGCCGCGTGCGCCTGGGCCACGGGGGGATGATACCGATGGACAAGCTGATGCTGTGCCTGTGCCTGTCACTGGGCGCCGGCCGTGGGCACGATCCCAGGCAGCCGGGCGACCGGCTCTTCGGCGAGGACAAGTTCCAGCACTTCTTCACCTCGTTCCTGGTGACGGGCCTTTCCGGCGGGATCGCGCGGCTGGCCGGCGCCGACCGGACGACGAGCCTGTGGATCGGCGCGGGCACCGGGGTGGCGGTGGGCGCCACCAAGGAGCTGTTCGACGGCAGGAACCCGAACGACACCGCCAGTTTCCTGGACCTGGCGTGGGACGCCGGCGGCGTGGGCGCCGCCACCGCCGTGGCGGCCCAGGCGCGCTGAACGCACGGGCGGCGTTCGTCGTGGAGCCGGGACCTCGATGGGTACGCCGGTGTATTGGTCCCCATATGATTTCTGCCCCACCGCAGACAACGTTCGTTCGCGCGGACGCGGTACGCTGACTTTCCGGCGTACCGCGGCGCGTTCAGCCAGGGTAACGAGAAACGAGGCGCGGGATGGCGGAGGATCTGGCGAGAGTTCCCGAGGTGCCGGCGCGGCTGGTGTTCATGGGTGGGGCGAGCAGCGAGGCGCGCGCGCGGGTGATCGAGCGGAGCGCGGCGTGGCGACGGAGCCAGGCGGTGAAGGACCTGCTCCTGCTGCTGCTGGTGCCGGTGGTGTTCTTCATCCCCCCGCACATCCCGTGGGTGCTGCTGGTGATCTTCCTGGCGCTCTTCCGCGCGTTCAACCACAACCGCGAGTACGCCACGCTGCTGTCGCTGCACGGCACCTGCCCCAAGTGCGGCGCCGAGCAGGACTTCAGCGAGCTGGGGCGGATGGGGAACCCGCACAAGGTGACCTGCGCGAGCTGCAAGTGGGATTCGTACGTCGAGGTCTCCCGCGCCAGCAGCGCCACGTAGAGGCGTTCGTTTCGCGCGGAGTTGAAACGACGTCATCCTGAGCGCGACCAAGCGGCGCCGCGTCCGCGATGATGGCCGCAGCGCGAAGGATCTATCATCGACGATGCGCTCCGGCCGGTATGTCGCATCGACCGGCGGCAGATCCTTCGGCCTGCGGCCATTCGTTCATGCCGCGAGAGCAGTGCGGTCGGCCTCAGGATGACATGTAAGGTGTTGTGTTCCTTGTAGATACAGTCGTACGTGAAGTCTCGCACCTCGCACCTCGCACCTCGTACTCAGCACTCAGCACTCAGCACTCAGCACCTCCCGCTACGTCTCCTCCTCCCGCTGCAGCGTCCGGATGTCGTCGATCCGTTGCACGACGTCGTACTTGAGCGTGCCGTCGTACAGGCCGCGGACGCGGCGGTGCTGGTCGACCAGGACAAGGGTTTCGGTGTGGACCAGGGTGCCGGTGGTGTCGCGTCGCCTCGCCGTTTTCGGGATGGGGCACTCCACGCGGCGCCGGGCCGCGCTTCACCCATCCCGACAACGGCCGGCCGCGAAGGATTCCATCGGCCGGGAGCCGATGAGGTCCGTGGGTTGGCGGATGATGATACCACGGCCTACAATTCCGCCCATGCCGGAATCATTCGTTCCGGCGCTTTCCCGGACGTGATCGAGGAAGACGGTGGCGATGGGTCGTGCAGGATTTTCATCCAGGGTGCGGAGCGTGGCACTCGCCGCGTTGCTGGCGGGCGTGGCGGCGTGCGCGCCGCGTGCTCGCGGTGGCGGCAACCCATCGCCCGTGGCGGCGAGCCAGGCGGGGATCCCGGTGCTGACCTGGCACGGGTTCGCGGAAACTCAGCCGGCGCGCGGCAACCTGACGGCCACGTTCGCCGATTTCGAGCGGATGCTGGTGTTCCTGGAGCGCCACGGCTTCCGCTCCGTCTTCCCCGACCAGGTGAGGCCGGGGGACGACCGCCGCCGGATGGTGGTGCTCACCTTCGACGACGGCACGGCCGAGCAGGTGCGCGCGGCGGAGATCATGGAGCGCCACGGCTTCCGCGGCGTCTTCTTCGTGATCCCCAACCGGACCGATCGCGGTGATCCGCGCTACCTCGATTCGGCGGCGGTGACGCGGCTGGCGCGCGCGGGGCATCGCATCGCGCCGCACGGTTTCTCGCACCGCAGCATGGCCATCACACCCGACGAGGTCGACTCGACGCTCAGCCGCTCCGCGGGGATGATCGCGCGGCAGTCGGCCCGGCCGCCGATGGACGCGGACTTCGCCTTCCCCTTCGGCCACTACACCGCCCAGGTGGCGCAACGGGCCGGGCGCGCGTATCGATACCTGCACACGGTGGATCCGGGATACTGGGACGGGGCGAGCGCGCTTCTCCCCCGCCTGCTGCTGATGAGCGACGTGGACCCGCGCGTCTTCGAGCGCTACGTGCTGGGCGGCGCGCGCTACCGCCCCGTGCTGCGGCCGCTCGGCGAATCGGGCGCGGTGGCCGACAGCGTCCCCTTCCTGGCACCGAACGGGCGCCTCCCGCGCCACGTGCAAGTCTTTGCCGTGACGGCCGATGCGGAGAACCGCAGCTACGTGACGCACCCGGCGGACGAGTTCCTTCGCGTCCGCGGTGACACCGCGTGGCTGGACTTGGCCGGCTACATGCGCCGCAACTATCCGCCCGGTCGCGCGGTGATCAGCTACGCGCTGGTGGTGCGCGACGGCCGTGGCGTGCGTTACCTGACCCCCGGGATGCTCAACTGGCTCCGCGACCCCGCCGAGGTCCCCCCGCCCGGCCGCCCCGCCACCCCGGCGGCCCCGGCGGCCCCGGCGGAGCCGGCGCGGACGACGCCGTGACGGGCTGAACACTCGCGCGGACGCTGGCGGTGGCCCCCACCCGGAGAATCGCGAACGGTACTGCTGTTCGCGATTCTCCGACCTCCCCCTACGGCACGAAGCCTCGCAAACCACGCGAGGCTGAGGGAGCGGCATCCCGGCTGGCGCCTGTCAGATGCTGCTGTCAACCTCCCCAGGCAGTTTGCCAGGCCGGCGGGGTTCACCCGCTGGATGGCGAGACAAAGCATGGCAGGCCGACATGGCACTGTCCTCGTGATCCGCCACGGCACCCGGCTCACAGCCTCGCGCGGTTTGCGAGGCTTCCCGTGGTTGTTGCTGCGGCTTCAGCCGCCGGTGCAATGCTCGCGGATCGAGCGAGTGGTGGGGTGCGATCATACCCTCGTGATGGAATGATCCGGCTGCTCGCGCTGTCCAATCATGCAGCGACGACCGGTGTGGCGCGCGCCTGCCGGGCTTCTCATCCCCGCCACCCTCCCTTGATGCACGCCCTGACCGCCGACCACGAGCTGGTCCAGCTTGCCCGTGACGGCGACGAGCGCGCTTTTCGCGAGCTGGTGGACCGGTACGAGCCGGCGGTGGCCGCCGTGGTGGTGGGGATGCTGGGCCCCGGCGACGACGCCGACGACGTGGGGCAGGAGACGTTCATCCGCTTCTACCGCGCGCTGGGCTCGTTCCGCGGCGAGGCGTCGCTCAAGACGTACCTGCGCAAGATCGCCATGAACCTGTCGCTGAACGCGCTCAAGCGCCGGCGCCGCTTCGCCTTCCGCTTCCTGAGCCGCGACCGCGCGGGCGAGCCGCTCCCCGAGCCGCCGGTGATGATGGAGGGCGACCCGGAGCAGCGCGAGGCACAGGCCCGCGTGCGCGCCGCCATCGACCGGCTGGGCCCGCGCCACCGCCCCGTGGTGGTGCTGCGGATGATGGACGGGTGCAGCACCCGCGAAACGGCCGAGATCCTGGGCCTTCCCGAGGGCACCGTGCTGTCGCGCCTGTCGCGCGCCATGCGCCAGCTGGAGGACGAGCTGCGGCCCTACGTGGAGATGGACGCCCCGGCAAGAACCGAGGAGGTGGCACGATGAACGAGATGCGGCCGGAGAGCCCGGCGGGCCGGGAGGGCGGGGTGGAGCCGCTGCTGCGCGCCCACCGCGCGGACGCGTTCGAGCCGGGCTTTGCGTGGCGGGTGATGCACCGCCTGCGCGCCGAGCAGGCCGACCCGGTGGCCGCGCTGGCGGCGGTGGTGCAGCGCTACTTTCTGCGGCTGGCCCCGGCGGCGGGGCTCGCCACCGTCGCGCTGGCCCTGCTGAACGTGCGCGCCGCCAGCCGGGGCCAGACGGCGCTGGAGGCCGTGCTGGGCCTGCCGCCCGTGACGGTGGAGCAGGCGTACCAGCCGTTCCAGCTGGAGCCGGCCGCCACACCCGCCAGGGAGGGGAAAGGATGAAGGCCGAGGCCAAGGGCCTGCTGCTGCTGCTGGGCACGCTGTCGCTGGGCGTGCTGCTGGGCGCCGCGGGCACCGGAACCGTGCAGCGCGAGCGGCGGAAGCAGGTGGACGAGATCCGCCGCCCGGGAGGGTTCGTGGAGCACATGATCGACGTGATCCGCCCCCGGGACGAGGCGCAGCGCAACGCGATCCTCCCCGCCATCCAGCGCACCGGCGAGCGCAACCGGGAGATCATGCAGACGGCGCACACGCAGCTCCGCGCCGCGCTCGACAGCATGCGCACGCAGCTCGCGCCGCAACTCGACGCCGAGCAGCGCGCGCGGCTGGAGGAGTTCGCGCGGATGGCGCCCCCGCCGCCTCCGCCCGGCCGCGGTCCAGGCCGCCCCGGAGGCCCGGGACGTCCCGGCGGTCCCGACCCCGGCGGCCGAGGCGGTCCAGGTGGCCCTCCCGGTGACGGCTGGGGCCCGCCTCCGCCGCCGCGTGACGGAGAAGCCCCGCCACCCCCGCGAGAGGGCGAAGGTCCGCCGCCGCCGCACGACCGCCAGCCCGCGCCGCCACCCCCCGCCCAGCCGCGAGGCTGATCGGCACGAATCAAACGGGATACGGCTCCGCTTCCGTCGACGCGGAGCCAGCGGAAACGGCCGGTGAAGCCTCGCGCAGTTTGCGAGGCTTTTCGTAGTTGTTGCTGCGGCTTCAGCCGCCGGTGATCCGAGGCTGGCGGACGCACTCTCGATCCTCGCGCCCTGGCGTCAGCCGGGAATCAGCCCCCGCGCGCCAGGCGTACGGCGGCGACCACCACCACGATCCCGATCACCGCGGTGATGCGGGCCAGCCAGGCGGCTCGCGCGCGCGCCTTCAGCGCGCGCGGCGAGCCCGGCGCCAAGCGCCCGGCCAGCGGCCCCAGCCAGAAGTCGTGCACCGCGCTCACCCCGATCATCGCGGCGACGGCGGCCAGCTTCAGCGCCAGCGTGTGCCCATAGGGTGATGCCCACAACTCCGCGCGCAGGATGCGCCCGCCGCGAAACGCCCCCGCGAACGCCAGGTTGCCTACGCCCGTGGCCAGCAGCACCGCGATGGCGCCCCACCCCACGCCGCGCAGCCGCCGCCCGATGCGCGCAAAGAGCTCGGCCCGCAGCGCGGGAGGGTCCACCTGCCGCAGCACCGGCGCGCCCACCAGCGCCAGCGAGAACATCCCGCCCAGCCACAGCACCGCCGCCAGCACGTGCAGCGACACGTTCAAAAGGTAGATCTCCCGCATTCCCTCGATCCTCTCAATCGCCTGCGACACACGAAAAAGCGGGACGAAACGGAGAGCTGCCCGCACGCACGCGGTCCTCCGTTTCCTCCATTTCTCCGTGACTTCCGCGGTTTGCCGTTCAGAATTTTTCGCCCTTCGCCTCGCGCAGGTGGCTGCCGACGGGGCGGATGCGGCCCCACATCACCCAGAAATAGAACGCCAGCCCGAGCGCCTGGCCGACTCCGCCCGCCAGCACGATCCATCCCAGCCCCGGCGAATGTACCCACGCGCGCGCCGCCTCGCTCGCCAGCCGCGCGGCCGTCGAAACGGTCAGCAGCCAGTAGACCGCGTCGATGCGGCCGGGCGTGTAGCGCGTGTCGTCCTTCTCGGGGCGGGGGAAGAGCCAGAGCGCCACGCCCAGGATCAGGAACATCACGAAGCCCACGAGCACCGCGTGCGCGTGGGCCGACAACAGGTACGGATTGGGCCAGCGCCCGCCCACCTCGCGCAGCGCCAGCATGTAGATGCCCATCACCAGCCCGGCGGCGCCGAAGCCCAGCCCCGTCTTGATGAACCGGCGGACGGCGGAGTGCACCCGTCAGGCCGCGTTCGCGGTGACCCGCGCGGGCGTGCGCGGCGCGAGCGTGCCGGCGGGGAGGGGAACACGCACCGTGACGCGCGTCCCCTGGCCCGGCGTGCTCTCCACCGTCACCGCGCCGCCCACGTACAGCGCCCGCTCGCGCATCCCGAAAAAGCCCAGGCACGGCTCGCTGGCCTCGGTCTCGGCGACCACGAAGCCGCGGCCGTCGTCGTCCACGTGCGCGCACACGGCGTCACCGTCGCGCCCCACCAGCACGTGCACCCGCCGCGCGCCGGCATGGCGCAGCACGTTCGACAGCGCCTCCTGCACCACGCGGAACAGCGCCAGCTCGCCGTCGGGGGCGAGGACCCCGTCCACCTCGTCGCCGTCCACCGTCACCTCCAGCGAGGTGTGGGCGGAAAGGCGCCGGGCGTATCCCTCCAGGGCGGCGCGCAGCCCCACCTCGGCCAGCGTGGGCGAGTGCAGCATCCCCGCGAAGTCGCGCATGCGGTCGGTGAGCGCCACGATGTCGTCGCGGAGCTGGTCCAGCAGCCGTTCGTGGGCCGCCGGGTCGGTGGTGCGCCGGGCGATGCGCAGGCGCAGCAGCAGCGCCGACAGCGTCTGCGCCGTCTCGCCCTCGAGCTCGTGGGCCATGCGCACGCGCTCGCTCTCCTGCGCGCGGAAGGCGCGGGCGGCCACCTCGCGCAGCCGCTGCTGTTCGGCGGCCAGGCCGTCGAGGAGGCGGTTGAACACGCGCGTCACCCGCTCCAGCCGCGGGTCGGCGATGCGGCTGGCGCGCGCGCGGGCGTCCATGCGGCCGCCCGCCACCTGCTCGGCCGCGTGCTCCAGCTCGTCCAGCGGCGAGAGCGCCAAGCGCAGCACCGCGGCGTACAGCGGCAGCGTGAGCGACGCGCACACGCTTCCGATCAGCAGGAAAAGCGCGATGGTGGCCAGCTCCGGGCGCCCGCTCAGCAGGCGGTGCGCGGCCGCGGCGCTGGCGGCCGACACCAGCACCACCACGGCCGCGTTGGCCAGCAGGACCTTGTGGAACAGCGGCAGCTTCAGCAGCAGGCGCCCCAGCCGGGACCGGCGGGTGCGGCGGATCTCGTTGTCGTTCACCGGCTGGTCCATCGGGCCGCACCTCCTTCCCATCGCTCGGGACTTCCACGGGCCAGAAAGGGATGCTCCCCGACCTTTGGCTACCAAGCTACCGGCTCCGCCACCCCCGGTCAGTCCGCCCCCACCCGAAAGCCGTGTGGGGCACATCCCTACGATCGTGCGTTCGATCGTCGGATGGAGGTGCGAGGTGCGAGGTGCGAGGTGCGAGGTGCGAGGTGCTGGGTGCTGGGTGCTGGGTGCTGGGTGCTGGGTGCTGGGTGGTGGGTGCTGGGTGGTGGGTGGTGGGTGGTGGGTGCTGGGTGCGAATTCGGTGATGATCCCCCTGGGATGGTGGGCGCGGACCAGGCGATCGGAGCACCGGCTCGCATCGTGCGAACGGATGGGCTGTTCGATCATTCCGCATCCACGACCCCGACAGGACGAGCACCATGTTCCGGAAGAGCCCCGACGGCGACCTCGACGACCTCTCCGAAAACGGAGTGCGCCACCTCTTCCGCCTCGGGCCGTACGAGTTCCAGGACACGCTGGACGGCGAGGGCCGCTTCCACCACTTCCTGCTGGAGGGAGCGGGGGCGGAGGAAAGCGACGACGAACCCGCGGCGTACGAGGTGGACGGCGAGACCATGCGCGAGCTGATGGCCCGCTACCTGGCCGGCGAGTACGAGAAGGCCGAGTACGAGCTGGAGCGCTCGCCCGGCCACGACGCCCTCCTGGACCTGCTGGAGATCGCCACCGCCCGCGCCCGCGCCGGCGAGACCGAGTTCTCGTTCGAGGACCTGGACTACGAGGAGAGCGAGATCCTGGACGGCGGGGAAGACGACGACCCCGCGCCGGACCGGGTGTAGCGCGGTGGCGAACGAACGAGCGTGCGCCGGAATCCGCATCGATTCCGGCGCACGCTCGTTCGCGATCACGGGGCGGGGATGGACGTCCCGATTCCGCCGCCCAACGAGAAGGCGGGCCGCCCCAGGAATTGGACGACCCGCCTCTAGTGCAGCAGCAACGGGGAGCGTTCGTGCTCCTCGTGATGGTGGTGGTGCCGGTGCTCGGCCTCGGTCTCGTGCCGCCGCAGCGCCTCCAGGATCTCCTCGCCGTAGAACATGGCGATGTACTTGGCCTGCACGTCGGTCACGCGGCGCACCGCCCACACCAGCTCCACGTAGTTGGGCTCGTGGGGGTGGCCGTGCAGGTGCATCCCGCATTCGGCGGGGAGGTGGCTGGCCTTGCGGTTGTTGCAGCTGCTGCAGGCGGTGACCACGTTGTCCCAGCTGTTCTCGCCCCCGCGCGACATGGGCACCACGTGGTCGCGCGTGAGGAACTCGCGGCCGCGCAGCGTGGCACGGTGCCGGCCGCAGTACTGGCAGCGGTAGCCGTCGCGCGCGAACAGGAAGGTGTTGGTCACCTGGCGGCGGAAGCGCCGGGGAACGTGGATGAACCGCTTGAGCCGGATCACCAGCGGCGCGGCGATCTTCTCGCGCGCCGACCGGAAGATGCGGGCATCGTCAGCCTCCAGCACCTCGGCCTTCTGGTCGATCACGAGCCGCAGGGCCCGCTCCACCGGAAGGATGGTCAACGGTTCGAAAGAGGCATTCAGCGCCAGACACCCCATACGGATGCACCTTGTCGAGTTGCGTGGACGAGTTCCTGCTGCCTGCTGTCACCGGGCTTGAAAGGTCTGCGATTTCAAGGATCATGCGCGCTCCCCGCATACGCTGGGGCTCCGGCGGGTAACGCCGGCGTCACCATGCGGCCACGGACGGGCGCCGCGAGGGGAGGGGTGGTGCGGTGAGATCGCGCAAAAACCTGAACGGTCAAATGAAACGTAGCTAAATCTGCCACGTCCGGTCAAGCTCCGGCACAAGATGTTGTGTCAAGAACCTCGTTGGATTTTCCTCTCCATCAACCACATGTGCCGCCGTTGTCCCCATCGGCCCGGCGTCTCCCGATCACCGCAACGCGCGCCCGCTCCCCGGCCGAACTCAACGCGGGCCTGGGATCGGAGACGCGCTCCCTCTCGCCATCCAGCCGTTCCCATGGCTGCGGCGAGCGCGGCATCACCGGTCGCGTGTACCACGGGTGGCGCATTCCTGCCGGCGAGCTTCGTGGCATCGGAAAGGATCGCAGTTGCGAGGCAGGCTGCTTCGCAGTGGCGCCCGAATGCCAGGTTGAGGGTTTGCGGTGCCCGTGTGCTGCGGCCGAGAAGGATCGACTGTAGGATTTCACCCAGCCGCATCAAGACACATGTATTTCCGAGCGCACGGAAGCCATGGGCGCGATGCGCACCTTCTGATCCCTGGCGCGTATTTTGTATCCTGTCGGATAATGTACATGCGAGATGGTCACGAGCGAGGATTTCGGCAGTGCTTGGCAATCATGGGCCCCCGAAGCGTTAGAGGGTAGCCGGGGGGCAAGGCCGGGCGCGAACCCCGTGCCCGGTGGTTTCCTCACAGGGAGGGCACATCATGAAGAAGCTGCGGATGGACCTGGATCAACTGGTCGTGGAGCAGTTCGAGCCGGATCCCGCCCAGGCGGACAACGGCACCGTGGTGGGCAACGCCATCCTCACCAAGACGGCCGATTGCGGCAGCTGCATCATCGACAGCTGCGTGACCGGCAGCATGCGTCCGTGCGCCAACTGTCCGTGACCGCGGGCGCGCGCCCGCGTTGAGGGCGTGCGCAACTCGAGCCCGGGCGCGAACCTCTTCGCGCCCGGGTGTTCGCATTCAGCCGGGCGCCTGACGCGCGCTGCCACGCACTCACGCACTCACGCACTCACGCACTCGCGCACTCACGCACTCACGCACCTGTTCGCGGTGTGTCAGAGCAACGCCACCGGATCGCGGTCCACGATCACGCGGATGTCCGCGGCTTTCGGCGCGTGCGGGCGCCAGCGCTCGTAGAAGTAGCGCGAGACCTTGCCCAGCGTCTGCGCGCTGTGCGAGCGGAGGAGGAAGTGCCAGCGCCAGCGGCCGCGAATGCGGTCGATCGGAGCGGGCGCGGGGCCGGTGAGCACCACGTCGCCCACCTTCTGCGCCCGGATCAGCCCCTCCACCCACGCGGCGGCCGCGGTGGCCGCCTCCTGCGTGGGCGCCTCTTCGAGCCCGCTCACCACCACGTTCACCAGCCGCGCGTGCGGCGGATAGCTGGGCTCGCGCCGCGTTTCCAGCTCCCTGGCGGCGAAGGCCAGAAAGTCGTGCTCCATGGCGGCGGCCACCGCGTAGTGGTTGGGAAGCGACGTCTGGATGAACACCTCGCCGCCCTTGGGCCCGCGCCCGGCGCGGCCGGCCACCTGAGTCAGGAGCTGGAAGGTGCGCTCGGTGGCGCGAAAGTCCGGCAGGTGGATCCCCACGTCGGCGTTGATCACCCCCACCAGTGTCACGTTCGGAAAGTCGAGCCCCTTCGCGATCATCTGCGTGCCCATCAGGATGTCGACCTCGCGGCGCTCCACGCGGCCCAGGATCTCGTGGTGGCTCCACTTCCCGCTCGTCGTATCGACGTCCATCCGCGCGATGCGGGCGCTGGGAAAGGTCTCGGCCACCGTCCGCTCCACCTGCTCGGTCCCCACGCCCTTGAAGCTCAGGTCCTTGCTCCCGCACGCCTGGCAGAAGGCGGGCGCGGGCTCCTCGTGCAGGCAGTAGTGGCAGGTGAGCCGCGCGCGGCGCCGGTGGAAGGTGAGCGACACGTTGCAGTTGGGGCACTGCCACACGTTCCCGCACTCGCGGCACTGCACGAAGTTGGCGTAGCCGCGGCGGTTGAGCAGGAGGATGGTCTGCTCCTGCCGCTGGATCCGCTCGCGCACCGCGTCGGCCAGCATGTCGCTCAGGATCACCGGGCCGCGCTCCACGCCGGGGCCGGTGGAGTCGCGCTGGCGCTTGCGCTCGGCCTTCAGGTCGATCACGCGGATCGGCGGCATGGGCTGGCCGCCCACGCGCTCGGGGAGCTCCAGCAGGTGGTACTTCCCGCCCTGCACGTTAGCCCAGCTCTCCAGCGACGGCGTGGCGCTCCCCAACAGGCACACGGCGCCCTCGATCCGCGCGCGCACCACGGCGACTTCGCGGGCGTGGTAGCGCGGGCTTTCGCCCTGCTTGTACGAGCTTTCGTGCTCCTCGTCCACCACGATGGCGCCCAGGTCGGGGAGCGGCGCGAAGATGGCGCTGCGCGCGCCGACCACGATCCGCTTCTCCCCGCTCCGCAGCGCCCGCCACTCGTCGTACCGCTCGCCGTCGGAGAGAGCGGAGTGGAGCACCGCCACGCGGTCGCCGAACACGGCCTTGAAGCGCCCCACCGTCTGCGGGGTCAGCGCGATCTCTGGAACCAGGACGATGGCGGTGCGCTTCTGTCTCTCGACGACCTCGCGCAGCAGCTCGATGTACACCAGCGTTTTCCCCGACCCGGTCACGCCGCGGAGGAGATACGTCCCCGGCTCCCGCGTGCGCGACGCGTCCACCAGCCGGCGGATGACGGACGTCTGGTGGGCCGTGGGCCGGTGCTCGGGCGCCACGCCGGCCTCCACGCCGGCGTAGGGGTCGCGCTGCACCTCTTCCTCGGCGATGTCGGCCACCTCCTTCTTCACCAGCGCGTTGACGATGGCGTAGGTGTAGCCCAGCTCGTTGACCAGGTGCGGGACCTCGGCCATGCCGCCCATCGCCTCCACCAGCTCGAACAGCTCGCGTTGGCGCGCCGCTCGGCCGAAGATCCTGTCCCTCTCCATCAGGCTGGGCACCTCACGCACGCGCAGGACGCGGTGCGTTTTCACCGGCGGCCCCACGCGCGGCCCCTCGGTGATCACGCGCACCAGGCCGATGTCCTCGAGCTTGCGGATGGTGGGCCACCAGACGCGGTCGCCCAGCTCGCGCCGCACGCGCTGCAGCGGCTGCGGCCCGTCGCGCCCGCGCAGCCACTCGATCAGCTTCAGCTCCTGCGCGCCCAGGTCGCGCCCCGGCGCCTGCCCGCCCGAGAGCTCCACGTAGTCGGTGGATGAATCGGTGAGCCCCGCCGGCAGCGCCGTCCGCAGCACCTGCCCCAGCGGCGCCAGGTAGTAGTCCGCGATCCACCGGCAGAGCCGCAGCACGGCGGGCGTGGCACTGGGCGACGCGTCGAGGACGCCGGTGATCGGCTTCGTCCTCTCGGGGTTCTGGACCTGTGCCTCGTCGCGCGGCCGGTCGATCCACCCGATGATGTCCTTGCTCCCGAACGGCACCAGCACGCGCGCGCCGGGCCGCGCCTGCTGGCGCAGCCCGTCGGGCACGCGGTAGGTGAACGTCCGCGTGAGCGGCAGCGGGAGGGCGACGTCTACGTAGTACAGCGTAGGGAACAGGGAACAGGGAACAGGGAACAGCAAGCCGGACGGGGGAAGGTAACAGCGTGGGCAAGGAGGTTCGAGCGAATCGCGGGGCCGGGGCGGAATTCCTTGTCATCGGGCGATGCGCCGACCAATTTCGGGGAAGGATAGACGCCCAACATTCGGCTTTCACATTGACGAGGGTTCATGCGCATCCGCTATATGGCGCCCGCCATCCTGCTCGTGTCCTTCGCGCCGGCCCATTTGCGCGCCCGAGAACGCCTGACGTTGCGCGACATCGCGGAGATCCGAGCGCATCCCCAGTGCTGGGGACCGGCTCTGCCCGGGCTCCCGGACCTGAACCCAGTTCCGCGGACCACCGTCCAAGAACGTCAGATCGCGCAGCTCATCACCCGCCTGCGTGGTGAGCGCGACACGCGTCCGCCCACGGAAAATGCGGTGATCCTGGTGGTGGGGCTCGGGACGGGGAAGATCCGCGAGGTCACCGATACGTACCTGCACTTCGAGCAGGGCGAAGACGCAAACCGGAACAACAAGAGCTATTGCATCCCGCTTTCGAAGGTCGAGTGGTGGGGGTTCACCGAAGACCAGGGGAACCGCCGCCGCCAGCTCCACCTGGCCCAGGCCCTCTCTGCCATGTGACCCCCGATTCGTGGTCCATGCCACGCGGAGGCACCGTACGTATCCATTCGAAAGCCCGCTATCCGGATCACGGATAGCGGGCTTCGGCTCTACCGCTCCTGCGACAGCCCCTCCAGAGGATCGCTACTCCGCCTCTTTCGCCGTGCCGGCCTCCACTGCCACCGGCGCCGTCTTGCACAGGCGCACCACGGTCACGCGGCGCTCCTCCGTCGCCTCCACGCGCAGCTCGGCGTCTCCGTCGATGCCGGGGGCGGGGACCACGTCGCCCACGGTGGGAACGCGGCCCAGCGTGCCGAACACGTATCCGCCGAGCGTGTCGAACTCCTCCTCGGGAAGGCGCAGGGCGAAGCGGTCGTTCACCTCGCCCAATCCCACGCCGCCGTCGATCAGCGTGTCGCCCTCGGGCGTCTGCTCGAACTCCAGCTCGGGCTCGTCGTACTCGTCGGCGATCTCGCCCACGATCTCCTCCAGCAGGTCCTCCATGGTCACCAGGCCGTGCGTGCCGCCGTACTCGTCGAGCACGATGGCCAGGTGCACCTTCTGCTTGCGCAGCTCCTGCAGCAGCTCGCTCACCAGCTTGGTGCCGGGGACGAAGTAGGCCGGGCGCAAAATCTCGCGCAGGTCGAACCCGGTCTGCTCCAGCTCCTCGCGCCTCACCAGCAGCGGAAGGAGGTCCTTCATCAACACCACGCCGATGATGGAATCGACCGAGCCCTCGTACACCGGGTAGCGCGAGTGGCCCTCCTCGATGGAGACGCGGATCAGCTCGTCGAAGGTGATCCCGGCCTCGAGCGCGATCATGGCCGTGCGCGGCGTCATCACCTCGCGCGCCACCGTTTCGCCGAACTCGATCACCCCGCGGATCATGTCGCGCTCGTCCTGCTCGATCTCGCCCGGGTCGGCGCCGTGCGTCACCAGCATGCGCAGCTCCTCGGGGGTCTGCATCAGCGGGTGAAAGCCGGTGTTGGTCACGCCGAAGATCCGCACCCCGCCCCGCACCAGGAACCCCAGCGGCCGGGTGATGGGGAACAGCGCCACAGACAGCAGCTCCAGGAAGGGGATGCTGACGTGCGCGGTGATCCATTCGGCGCGGTGGACGGCGATCAGCTTGGGCACCTGCTGCCCCAGCGAGGCGTGCAGCAGGATGGCGCCGGCCAGCGCGATCACGGTGGCGGCCAGGGGAAGCAGCCCCAGCGGCTCCAGGAAGCGGTGCGCCAGGACGACGGCGACGTAGCCCAGCATCACGCTGGCGGTGCTGCGCGCGATCTGCGCGGCGAACACCAGCTCTTCCAGGCGCTCCAGCGGCGGCAGCACGCGCTGCGAGCGCGGGTCGCCCAGCCGCGGGCTGGTTTCGATGCGGGAACGGCGGACCGCGATGAGGGCGAACTCGGCGGCCACGAGAAAGGCGTTGGCCAGGATCAGCGCCAGCGCGATGAAGAGGGGGAGACTACTCGGGTCGGGGTCCATTGAGGGGGTCTGGGGTACTCAGGAGCCCCGGTCAGCGGGGCCCCGCAGGCGCGCGGCACCGCATGGGCGGGGATGGCGGACGGCATGCGTCCGGTCCCCGTCCGCGAGGCCGCGCGGTGGCGCCGTTCAGGCCGCCGCGCTTTCCGCTTCGGCTTCGGCCTCGACTTCGGTGTCGGCCGTGGCGCCCGGAGCGCGGGAGATCACCGGGCGGCAGAACCGCATCCCGATGTCCGTCAGCTCCTTGAGCTCCTTCTCCTTGAGCGCCGGGTAGCGCTCGCCGAGGAACTCGATGGTATCCTTCATCCATTCGACCTGCTGCTCTTCCGTCGCATGCAGCACGCCGCAGCGGTTGATGTGCGAGAACAGCTCGTTCCGCGCCTCGTCCAGGGCCGTGGGGCGGCTGGCGGGACGGCGGTCACGATCGCGGTCACGATTACGGCTCAAAGCTCCTCCTGGTCTGCAAAAGAACGAACCCTCACGCGGAGGGTGATACGGGCGGTGTGTGTACCGTTGAATCTAACAGTTTCCCCGCTCGCGCGAAACCACGGCTTCCCGGTCCGGTGCTTGCGATTCCACGGCGTTTGCTACCCCTCGAACGGCATTCGGTTCAGAGCCCCTCGATGACGCAGCTCCCCACGCGCCGTACCCCGCCGGCCCGCCGCCGCCTTTCCACCTCCGAATGGTGGGTGCCCATGGGGCTGCGCGCCGATTCGGCGACGGTGGGGCGCTACCGCATCCACTGGGTGGAGGCGGGGGCAGGGGGCGAGACGGTGGTGCTGCTGCACGGGCTTTCGGGCTCGTCACGGTGGTGGCAGCGCAACATCCCCGCCCTGGCCGGTAGCAGGCGGGTGGTGATCCCCGACGTGATCGGCTTCGGCCGCAGCCGCGCGCGCGGCCGCCTGCCCGCCATGCCCGCGCTGGCCGAGGCGTTCGCCGCGTGGCTCCGGACGCTGGGCGCCGGGGCGGTGGACCTGGTGGGCCACTCGATGGGCGGCCACCTCTCCATCCACCTGGCCGCGCGCCACCCGGAGCTGATCCGCCGCCTGGTGCTGGTGGACGCCGCCGGCATCCCCCGCGAGCGGAGCCCGCGCAACCTGGTGCGCTTCGCCTACGAGGTCGCGCCGCCGCGCCGCTGGGGCGACCCGCGCTTCCTCCCCGTGATCTGGCGCGACGCGCTGGTGGCGGGGCCGTTCACCGTGCTTGCCGGGCTCCTGAACATCCTCCGCGACGACGTGCGCCCGCTGCTGCCGCTGATCACCGCGCCCACGCTGATCGTGTGGGGCGCGCGCGACGGCCTGGTGCCGGTGGAGCAGGGCCGCGAGATGCGCCGGACGATCGAGGGCTCCCGCCTGGTGGTGATCCCCAACGCCTATCACAACTGCATGGTGGACCGCCCCGCCGAGTTCAACGCCGCGGTGCTGCGGTTCCTGGATGGGGACGAGGTTGGGGAGTGAGATCGGACGACGTGGACCGGCGAATCGAGCCGGTCCGCGGGCGCCGCAGGCCCTCACCCTGACGTCCTGGCGCGACTGCGTCGCTTCCAGAACGCCTGTCCCTCTCCCAAAACAACCTGGGAGAGGGACGCGGGGGGCGCTTCGCGCCAGCAACTTCGACCGCATTCCTCTGATGAAGTGCTCCCCCTCCCCCGCGGAGCGCGGGGAGGGGGCCAGCCGCGGCATGCGCAACCGCCCGAATCACCGCGCATCGACCCTCACCGACGCTCGTGCGGGGGGGATGAGGCACCCGGGGGCGCCCCATCCCTCCGCGGCTCACTTCGCCTGCTTGATGGTGATGGCGGTTCGCCGGTCCACCTCGCCCGCCTTGGGGGCGGGGGGGAACCCCGCGCTGAAGAAGTGTCCTGGAACTGCTGCACGGCGGCCGCCGTCGCCGCGTCGTAGGTGCCGGTCGGGTTGGAGGGGCAGAAGTAGCCGATGGCGCGCAGGTCGGCCTGCAGCTCGGCGATCACGTTGGCGGTGATTCCCGTGTTCGTCATCCCCCCGTACACGTGGCGGGCGTCGTTGTCGTTCAGCTTCAGCGACAGGTTCCGGAAGCGGGGATCGTCGAAAAATCCGCCGTAGATCCACGCCGCCGGCGCTTGCGTGTTCAGCAAAATGCCCAGGCCGCAGTCGCGCAGCGCCTTCCAGTCGAACTGCGGCCCCGGATCTAGGCCCTTGCGCCCCAGCATCCGGTCCGCGGGTAAGCAGTTTCTGTCCGTGCCGGTGGTGGCGACGTCGCTGTGGCCCACCACCCCGCGCGCGGGGAGCGTCTGCCCGTACGTGTCGCGCACCCGCTGGATCAGCCCGATCACCGCGTCGACCTGGGCGGTGGGATAGGCGCCGTCGATGCTGTCGTGCACCTGCTCGATCCCGATCGAGAACTCGTTCACGCCGTCCTTTCCCAGCCAGTGGCTGCACCCGGCCTGGAAGGCGACGGCCGACTCGTGCACCATCTTCACGATCGAGCCGTCGCGGTCCACCACGTAGTGCGACGACAGGCCGCCCGCCTTCAGGAAGGAGTTGATGGTGCCCTGGAGGGTGGAACGCGTGTTCTTCGGCGCGTCGGCCTTGTGCACCACGCACAGGGTGAGCGCCTGTGTGCGCGCCCTGAAGTTGGGCGACTTGATGAACACGGGCTGCACCCGCGCCGTCACCGCGCCGTTCGCCACGTCGACCCCCGAGCCCGACACGGCGGTGCCGCCCGAAAGGGTGAGGGTGCCCGCCAGCGGCCGGTAGATGCGCTCGGGGGGATTGGGCCCGGCGCCGATGGCCGGCCCCACGGGGTCGGTGGTGCTGTTGGGGGGCGTCACCACGAAGTCGTAGGTGCCGTCGGTCACCCCCGCCAGCGAGAGGGAGGCGTTCCCGAACCGGTTGGTGGTGCCGCTGGCCACCACCGCCGTGCCGCGCCGCAGCTCGACCGGGCAGTTTGAGACGGCGACCATATCGTTCGGGATGACGCGGTTGACCACCGACACCGCCAGCATCGGCGCCCTCACCACCAGCACGGAGCTCGCCATCCCCGGGGTGGCGCCTTCGACCCCCTCGGCCTTCCCGGTGATGGTGAACGGGTACGTGCCCGGGAGCGCCGTGGCCGGGGGGATCAGCGCGAGCCCCGAGGCGCCGGCCGTGGCGGGGTTGGGAACGAACTGCGCCGTGGTCCCCGCCGGCAGCCTGGACGTGTCGGCGGTGAGGGTGACCGGCGCGCCGTCCAGGTGCCGCCGCCGGACCGTAACCGCGTAGGGCGCCGGCTGGCCGGGAGTCGTCGTGGCCGTGGGGACGATGGTGAGCAGCACCTTGCGCACCGGCGGGTCCACCTTCAGGGCGAAGGTGTACGGCCCGTAATTGAGGTTCGGCACGTTCAGCGACTGTCCCGTGAAGCTCAGCGTGTAGTCGCCCGGGGGGGTGTCGAGCGCCGTCTGCACGGTCACGTCGATCCGGGTGAAGGTGTGCACCGGGTTGGGGGTGATGGTGCAGGTGGCTTTCGGCGGCACGCCCGTGGCGGTGAGCTGCAGCACGTCGTCGTACTTGTTGCCGAAGATGTCCTTGAGCCTGGCCTCGAGCTGCAGCACCACCTGCTGCCCCGCGCGGATCTCGGCGCCCGACGAGGTGGCCGCCGGCAGCAGCCCGTCGAGCGGGTCGGGATCGGGGTCGACCACCGTGACCTGGGTGAGCGCGATGGCGGGGGTCCTCGCCCCCGGCACCGCGTAGGTGAAGGCGCCGTCACGCCCGCCGCTGCTGCCGTCGGGGTTCACCACCTCCACCCGCACGCTCCCCGCCGCCGCCCGCGCGGGCGTGACCGCCGTCACCTGCTGCGTGCCGGCGAAGCCTACCTGCGTGGCATCCACCCCGCCGAAACGGACCCGGCACCCCGCCACGAAGCCGCTTCCCGCCACGGTGACCTGCGTTCCGCCCGCCGTGGAGCCCGTGTTGGGCGTGACGGAGGCCACGGAGGGGGTGGCGGGGATGTCCATGATGGTGAACACGCCCGAGTTGCCGCGCCCCACGTTCCCCGCCGCGTCGCGCGCGGCCACCTGCACCACGCCGGCCGAGGTGCCCGTGGCGGGCACCGTCCACGCCAGCGACTGCTGCGTCCCGGGGAGCCCCGCGGCCACCGTCTGGAACGGCCCGCCCGCGCCGGTTGCCGAGAAGAGCACGTCGTGCGAGGCCACGCCCACGTTGTCGCCGCTGCTCCAGCTGACCGTCACGCTCTGTCCGGGGCGCAGCACCGCGCCGGCCGCGGGTGACACGACGGTGACCGCCGGGGCCTGCGTGTCGGCCACGCCCACCACGAACGAGGCCGCGCTCTGGCCGGTCCCCGCGGTGGTTTCCACCAGGATGGGGCCGCTGCCGGCACCGGCGGGGACGTCGGCCTGCAGCTGCGTGTTGGAAAGGCGCTGGAAGAAGGTGGCGCGCGTGCCGTTGAAGCGCACCGAGAGGAGGCCGTCGAAATTGGCCCCGTTCACCGTCACCCGGGTCCCCACGGCGCCGGACTGCGGGAAGAAGGAGGTGACGGCGGGAAGGCCGGTGACGGTGAACGGCGTCGCGGTCGTCGCCGTCCCCGACGCCGTGGTCACCTGGAACGGGCCCGATGCCGCGCCGCTGGGCACGGTGACCTCGATCGACCCCGGCGCGCCGAAGACGAAGTCGGCGTTCACGCCGCTCAGCTTCACGCCGATGGTGGTGTCGAGCCCCGTCCCGGTGATGATCACCCGGTCGCCCGGGCGGCCGCTGGCGGGCGAGAAGCCGGTGAGGGTGGGCCCGCCGCCGCCGGACGGCCCGCCCGTGACCGTGAACACCTGCGTGCTGAACACCCCGTCCACGCCGATGCGCCCGGTGGTGGCGCCCGGCGGGACGGTGGTGCGCAGCGAGGTGGAGGTGAGCGCCAGGTAGGTGGCCTCGGTGCCGTTGAAGGTGACGATCCCGCCGCCCGGGGTGAAGCCGCCGCCGTTGACGGTCACCGCCGTCCCCACCGGCCCGCTGGCGGGGGTGAAGCCGGTGATGCGCGGCGGTAGCGTGCCCCCGTCGCCGGGAAGGATGGGCGTCAGCTGGATCCCCGGGAGCGCCACGCCGGCCCGCAGGGCCGAGGGGGCTTCGCCGCCGGGCGCCACCCGTGGTGCGCGCCGTGGATCGTTGGTCTTGCTGGACATCTCGGGACCTCTCATGCAGGAAGGATGATGAACGCCGGCCGCGGGCGCGGCCCGGATCGAGCGCCCCCGGGCGGCCCTCCGCCCGCGGCCGTCCGGGGAGACGGGAGCGCGGGAGGGGGCGATGGGTTCACCGGCCGCAAAACGAAGCGGCCGCCCCATCGGGACGGCCGCACGGTGCATCCTGCCTTCATCCATCCGACAGTTCAAATTCTGCTCATCTCCTGTTCAATCTTCCGCTCCCCCGGCACCCGCGCCGATCTCGCGCCGCCAGAGCGCCTCGGTCACCTGCTCCTCGGCCGACTTCAGGTGCCGGCGGAAGGTGCTGAAGGAGACGAACAGCCGCTGCGCCGCCTTCTCCTGGCTGGCCGCGGGCTCGAAATACGCCAGGTGCAGCGCGTCCCAAAGCTTGCGCAGGCGGGGCGCGGCGCGCAGCGGCTCGGCGGCCTCGCGCAGCAGCGCCTGCAGCGCGGCGGCGCGCTCGGCCTCGCCCGCGGCGGCGCCTGCGCGCTCGGCCACGATGCGGGTGCGCAGGAGCGGGCTGCGGCGCAGCTCGCGCGGGCGGGCGTAGCCGCGCAGCGCGTCGTGCACCGCTTCGGCGAACGCGGCCTCGCCCAGCACGGCCACGCGCGCGCCGCCCGGCGCCTCCGGGGCGGCGGAGGGGGGCTCGGCCCCGGTGGCGCCCAGCTCGCGGCGGGCCAGCAGCTCCAGCCAGGTCATGGGCGGCACGGTGCGCCAGTCGTGGCAGAACACCGTCATCCGCCGCTCGCCGCTGGCGTAATCGGCCCGGGGAACGCGGAACAGGTCGATGTAGGCGAAGAAGGGCGCCCAGAACTCCGCGTCGGCCACGGGGAAGAGGGTGAACGCCAGCCCGGGCGTGGTGAGGTAGTGCTGCGCCGCCTTCAGGAACACCAGGCTCTGCGTGGCCGAGACAGCCTGGTACTCCTCGGCCGCCATCCAGAAGCGGAAGAAGGTCGCCCGCTCGCCGCGCCGAAGCGGGGCGTTCTCCTGGAGCCAGCAGAGAGCCGCGTCCACCGCCGGGTCGGCGTGCCGGTCCTCGGCCGTCGCCTCTTCCAGCCGCACGAAGTGGACGAAGCCCGCCGCCTCGTGGTGCGCGCCGCGGACCACCAGCACCCCCTCGGGCTGCCGGGCGAACCAGTGTTCCGCGATGCGTGCCGCCGCCTCGCCCTCGTGCCGCGCCACCATGGCGCGCAGCACCGGCCGGTCGGCGTCGCTCAGGGCGCCGGGGACCGCCGTTCCCGTCTCGGCCCAGTCGATGAACGGCTTGACCACGGGGTTGTCGCGGTGCAGGTACATGTAGTCGCTCAGCACCCGCTGCTGGCTGATGCCGTGGGTCTCGCGCAGGCGGCGGGCGTACCAGGCGCGCGCCCGGTGGTGCAGGTCGGCGTAGCGCTCGGGGTTGCGCCAGCGCAGGTCGGCCGAGAGCGCCACGCGGGCCAGGTCGTGCGGGAAGAGCCCCAGCGGCCCCGATTCAACGAAGGAGAGCTCGCGCAACCACGCGAACAGCTCGTGCGCGTCGTCGCCGCCCATCAGCTCGGCCAGCAGCGACTCGGTGGTCAGCCGCAGCAGCGCGCACGCCTCCAGCGCCATGCGGTGTCGTTGCGTGGGCGTCTTCTGCGCGAAGCGGCCCAGCAGCGTGCGGATCACGTCGGGCGCGCTGTCCAGGTGGAACGCCTGCCCTGGGCGCTGCTCCAGCACGTCGGCCACCAGGGTGAGCGCCAGGGGGTGGCCGTGCGTGGCCTCCAGCACCGCGTCGTGCTGGCCGGCGGGGATGCCGCGGCGATCCAGGTAGCTGCGCACGTCGCCCGGCTCCAGGTTCCCCAGGACCAGGGTGCGCGCCAGCGACTGCCACTCCTGCCGCCACTCGGGGGCCGGCTGGTCGCGCCCGGCCAGCACGGTGATGGCCTGCGCGGGGAGCTGGGGAAGGAACTCCCCCCGCAGCCAGCCGTCCAGCGGCCGCAGCAGCTCGTAGGTGTCCACCAGGATCACCGGGCGCCCGCCGCGCGCGCGCAGCGCCTCGGCGGCCGGGGTGCCGGGGGGGAGCTCCATGGCCGCGGCGAGGGCGGCGCAGAAGGCGTCGGGCGCGGGCTCCAAATCGCGCGCGTCCAGCTGCAGGGCGGGGGAGGCGCGGCGCGCCGCCTCGGCGGCGAACTCGCGCAGCAGCGTGGTTTTCCCCACGCCGCCGGGGCCGCACACGTGAAGGACGTTGAAGGGGGGATCGGGGGCGGATAGCGCGTCGCGGAAGAGGGTCCGCTCGTCTTCCCGCCCTACGAACCGCTGGCGCCTGAGGGCGCCCAGCCGATCCGCGAGACGCGAGGACATCGGTCGCTCCGGGAAGGGGAGGGATCGGGAAGGATGTGCCACATGACCACATCACGATGATGCTGCGCCCGGCGCCAAGGTGCAACGATGGCGCGCGGCGCCGCTTTCGCGCACCTGCCGCCGGGGTCGCGCGGGCGGCGGATGGAGAGGCGCGGGCGGGAGGTATGGTTCGTGCCCGATTCCCGGCTCGATCCGCCCGTTACGGGTGTCGTGCCCGCGGCGGCGGGATCGAATTCCGGTTCACCGAGGCCACATCGATCACCCTGCGCCGGCGGTGCCCTTGCCCGGTCCCACGCGTTCGTTCCGCTCCGTGCCCCGATGACCGTTCCCTCCGGAGATGCCGCCGTCGCGTGGAGCCGCGAGCAGTGGGTGCGCGTGGGGCCGTTCGACGTGCGCTGGCGCGAGGCGGGCGAGGGCCCAGCGATCGTCCTGGTCCACGGCCTGGGCCTCTCGGCCGACTTCTGGTGGCGGAACGGCCCGCCGCTGGCCGCCGCCGGCTTCCGCGTGCTCGCGCCGGACCTGCCGGGGTTCGGGAAGACGCACGGGCCACCCTACCTCTCCGTCTGCGACCAGGCGGAGTTCGTGGCCGCGTGGGCCGACGCGCTGGAGCTGCCTCCCGCCGCGTACGTGGGCCACTCGGTGAGCTGCCAGGCGGCGCTTCAGCTCGCGGCGGACCGGCCGGAGCGCGTCACCGCCCTGCTCCTCGCCGCGCCAACGGGGGACCCGGCGCCGCTGCGGCTGGTGCGGCAGGCGCTGGGCTTCGTGGTGGACCCCGTCTGGGAGCCGCCGTCGCTCGTCCCCGCCGTGGGCGAGCCGTACTTCCGCGCGGGGATTCCGCGCTGGCTGCGCACCTGGTACGCCGCAGGCCGGCATGACACGATGGGCGTGGCGCGCCGCGTGTCCGCGCCCGGCATCGTGATCCTGGGCCGCCACGATCCCGTCGTCCGCCGCGGCTTTGCGAAGGAGCTGGCGGAGTGCCTCCCCGGCGGCCGGTGCGTGGCCCTCCCCCGCGGTGCCCACGCCGTCGTCTTCGACGCGGCCGATGACTTCAACGCCGCCGTCGTGTCGTTCCTCGGCGAGATCGGGGAAATGCGCTGAAGGCGGCGCTCGGCCGGTGTGCTCCCCTGCTCCTGAGTCTGAGTCCTTCACCGCGCTGCGCGCGACCCCGGAGGATGAAGCGGTCGCACGAGGTCCCGGCTGTTGGAGCCTCGCGCAGTTTGCGAGGCTCCTCGTAGTTGTTGCCGCGGCTTCAGCCGCCGGTGAGCGAGGCTTGCAGGGCGATGCATTGCCGTCCAGGCTGCGGCGACGCATCGTGCATCCGAATCTCCGGCTCCACACCGATCTCCATCTCCCGAACCGCGGAGAGCCCTCCCATGCCCCTGATCGAATCCCCCGAAGCCGCAACCGCCTGGCCCCGCCTGGACCTGGACGACTGGGAGCCCACGCGTGACACGCTGCACATGTGGACGCAGATCGTGGGGAAGGTGCGGATGGCGCTCTCGCCGAGCGTGAACCACTGGTGGCACGTGCCGCTGTACGTGAGCGCGCGCGGGCTCACCACGTCGGCCATCCCGTACGGCAGGGGCACGGTGCAGCTCGACTTCGACTTCATCGACCATGCGCTCCGCATCCTGTGCAGCGACGGCGGGCAGCGGGCGATCCGGCTGGAGCCGCGCACCACGGCGGACTTCTACCGCGAGGTGATGGCGGGGCTGCGGGAGATGGGCGTGGAGGTGAAGATCTGGCCGGTGCCGGTGGAGGTCGAGAACCCCATCCCCTTCGCCGACGACACCACGCACGCCAGCTACGATCCCGCCGCCGCACAGCGCTTCTGGACGGTGCTGTCGCGCGCCACGCACGTGATGACGGAGTTTCGCGGGTGCTTCGTGGGCAAGTGCAGCCCGGTGCACTTCTTCTGGGGGAGCTTCGACCTGGCGGTTACGCGGTTCAGCGGGCGGAAGGCTCCGCCGCACCCCGGCGCGCCCAACGTGGCCGATTTCGTGACGCGCGAGGCGTACAGCCACGAGGTGAGCAGCGCCGGCTTCTGGCCCGGCGGCGGGCCGATGCGGCAGGGCATCTTCTACAGCTACGCCTACCCCGAGCCCCCCGGCTTCAAGGAATGGACGCCGCGGCCGGAGGGTGCGCTGTATTCAAAGGATTGGGGCGAGTTCATCCTCCCCTACGACGCGGTGCGCCAGGCGCCGGACCCGGACGCGGCGCTGCGGGCATTCCTCGAATCGACGTACGAAGCCGCGGCCGAGCTGGCGAAGTGGGATCGGGATGCGCTGGAGGCGGCGGGGCAGGGCACCGGAGGCTGAGACGGGCATCATCGCGGCCGCGGCTGGCCCCCTCCCCCCGGCCCCCTCCCCGCGCTCCGCGGGGGAGGGGG
>DASSJS010000162.1:0-8078 GCA_035691085.1 Longimicrobium sp. | reverse complement strand
GCTGGTGCCGCCCGCCATCACGTCCTCTTCCGAGATCACACGATAGGTGACGTGCACCGTGGTCTCGGTGATGCCGTACATGTTGACGAGGCGCGGCGTATCGATCCCCCGCCGCTCCACCCAACCGCGCAGCGTACCCGGGTCCAGCGCCTCGCCGCCGAAGATCACGTAGCGCAGGGCCAGGCCGGCGGCCGCGGGACGGCTTTCGTGCGCGTCCGCGGGTGGCGTGTGGCCCTGGCTATAGATCCTTCGGCCTGCGACCGACGGTGCGGACGCGGTTTCTTCGTGGCCGGCCTCAGGATGACATCCGCTGGGGGCGTCGGTGCTGGCTCCGGATGGTGCCGAGGTTGAAGTCCGCGAAGGCGGACTGTGTGCCGTTGTAGCCGCGACTTCAGTCGCATCGTTGTCGCGATCCCAATCCCGACGGTGCGCGTCCGCGGGTGGCGTGTGGCCCGGACTATAGATCCTTCGGCCTGCGACCGACGGTGCGGACGCGGTTTCTTCGTGGCCGGCCTCAGGATGACAACCGGTAGGGGCGACGGTATCGGCTGCGGACGATGCCGCGGGCGAAGTCCGCGAAGGCGGACTGTGTGCCGTTGTAGCCGCGACTTCAGTCGCATCGTTGTCGCGATCCCAATCCCGACGGTGCGCGTCCGTGGGTGACGTGTGGCCCTGGCAATAGATCCTTCGGCCTGCGGGCGACTGTGCGGACGCGGGTTCTGCGTGGCCGGCCTCAGGATGACAACCGTTGGGGGCGTCGGTGTCGGCTGTGGACGATGCCGCGGGCGAAGTCCGCGAAGGCGGACTGTGTGCCGTTGTAGCCGCGACTTCAGTCGCATCGTCGCGATCCGTGCCGCGATCCGTGCCGCGATCCGTGCCCCAATCCCCGCCCCATGTCCCCACCTCATCCGCGCGGGAGAGCTGGCGGAAAGCGCTGGGGGTCTGGCTCAGCACGGTCACGCGCTCGTCCACCAGCAGGCGCAGGAACGCCTCGGGGCTGCGCGACACGTAGAAGGGGACCACCACCACGCGCCCGCCGTACAGCAGCGCGCCCCAGATCTCCCACACCGAGAAGTCGAAGGCGTACGAGTGGAAGAGCGTCCACACGTCGCCCGCGCCGAAGCCGAACCACGCCTCGGTCGCGTCCATCAGCCGCAGCACGTTGCCGTGCGTCACCTGCACGCCCTTGGGCCGCCCGGTCGATCCGCTGGTGTAGATGACGTACGCCAGCGCGTTTGGCCCCACGTCCACCAGGGGTGACTCGGGGGATGCGGACGCGATCGCCGCCGCGTCCGCGTCCAGCCGCACCAGCCGTGGCCCGTCGGTCGCGATTCGCGGCGCGAGGTCGGACGTGGTGACGACGACCGGGGCGCCCGAATCGCCGAGCATGTATGCCAGCCGGTCGTCGGGATAGGCGGGGTCGAGCGGGAGATAGGCGGCGCCGGCCTTGAGGATCGCCAGGATGCCGATCACCGTCTCCAGCGACCGTTCCACGCACAGCCCCACCAGCGACTCGGGGCCGATCCCCATCCCCCGGAGATGGTTCGCCAGGCGGTTGGTGCGCGCGTCCAGTTCGCGGTAGGTGATGGTCTCGTCGCTGAAGGTCAGCGCGGGCGCGTTGGGTGACGCCGCGGCGCGCGCGGCGAAGCGGCCGTGCAGCGTGTCGACCGGCGGGAATGCGGCCGTCGCGGCGCCGAGGGTGAGGACTGCTGTGCGCTCGCTATCGGCCAGCAGCGGGAGCGCGGAGACGGCGGTGTCGGGCATCCGTGCCGCCGCGCGCAGCAGCGCCACGTAGTGCGCGGCGATGCGGTGGACGGTGGCCGCGTCGAAGAGGTCGGTTGCGTATTCCAGCGCGCCGCGCAGAGAGCCCCCTTCCATCTCCTGCAGCCCGATGGTCAGGTCCATCCGCGCGGCGGGCGACTCCAGCGGCATCGGCTCGATTTCGATCCCGCCGCCGGGCTCCCGCTCGGGGGTGTTCAGGAGATGGAGGATGACCTGGAAGACGGGCGCGTGGCTGAGCGAGCGCTCGGGGCGCAGCTCCTCCACCATCTTCTCGAACGGCACGTCCTGGTGCGCGAACGCGCCCAGCGCGGTGTCGCGGACCTGCGCCAGCAGCGTGCGGAACGCCGGGTCGGCGGAAAGGTCGGCGCGGATGGGGAGGGTGTTGATGAAGAAGCCGATCAGCCCCTCGGTCTCGCGCTGCGTGCGCCCGGCCACCGGCGTGCCGATCACCACGTCATCCTGCCCCGAGTACCGCGCCAGCAGCACGCTCCACGCGGCCATCAGCACCATGAACAGCGTGGCCCGCTCGCGTTGCGCCAGCGTGCGGACGCCGTCGGCGATCTCCACCGGCACGGCGACGGGGATGAAGGCGCCCCGGTGGGTCTGCTGCGCCGGGCGCGGGCGGTCCGTGGGCAGCTCGAGGACGGCGGGTGCGCCCGCGAGCGCGGCGCGCCACCACGCCAGCTGCCGCTCCAGCGCCTCGCCGTGCAGCCACGAGCGCTGCCACGCCGAGAAATCGGCGTAGGTGATGGGGAGATCGGGGAGCGGCGACGGCTCGCCGCGGCGGAACGCCTCGTACAGCTCCAGCAGCTCGTGCCGGAAGATCCCCATGCTCCAGCCGTCGGACAAAGCGTGGTGCATGGCGACCAGGAGCGCGTGGTCGTCATCCGCCAGCCGCAGCAGCCGCGCGCGGAAGAGAGGCCCGCGCTCCAGGTCGAACGGCGCCCACGACCATTCCCGCGCGATGCGCTCCGCCGTGGCCTCGCGCTGGTCCGCCGGGAGCAAGCCCAGGTCGTCGTACGCGGGATCGAACGACTCGGACGATTCGACGCGCTGCACCGGGCGGCCGTCCACCAGCGCGAAGCGGGTGCGCAGCACGGCGTGGCGCGTCACGATTTCGCGCAGCGCGGCGAGGAGCGCATCGCGATCCAGCGCGCCGCGAAGCCGCATCGGCTGCGGGATGTTGTAGACGGGGTTCCCGGGCTCCAGCCGGTCGATGAACCACAGCCGCTCCTGCGCGAAGGAGAGCGGCGCGTCGGGTACGTCGGACGGAAGTGCGAAAGTGCGAGAGTGCGAGAGTGCGAAAGTGGTAAGGCTCGGCACCGGCGCGGGCGGCGCGGCGCCCTCTTCTTCCGCCCGCTCCGCAGGGGACGGGAGTGGCCCCGCGGCGGCGTCGCGCTTCAGTACATCGACCCGCGCCGCGAGGTCCGCGAGGACGGGGTGCTCGAAGATGGCGGCGAGCGGAAGCTCCACGCCCAGCGTCTGGCGCACGCGCGCGGCCACCTGCGTGGCGAGGAGCGAGTGGCCGCCAGTGAGGAAGAAGTCGTCCGCCGCCCCGGCCGTGGCGCGCCCCAGCACCTCGCCCCAGATCGCCGCGAGCGCCGTCTCCGTCTCCGTGGCCGGCGGTACGTACGCGCCCGCCCCGGCGCCGTCGGACGACGGAAGCGCGGCCCGATCCACCTTCCCGTTGGGCGTGAGCGGGATCGCATCGACCGCCACGAACGCCGACGGGATCATGTAGTCCGGCAACGTCGCCGCGAGGTGTTGCCGAAGCGACGCGGCATCAACCCCACGTGAAGTCCGCGCAGGCGGACTGTGCGCCGTTGTAGCCGCGACTTCAGTCGCATCTCCATCGCGATCACGGAGGATGTGATCATCCTCCGACGCAACCACGTACGCCACCAGCCGGTCGCCGTCCGCGACCACCGCGGCGGCGCGGATGCGCGGGTGCGTGAGCAGCGCCGCCTCCACCTCGCCGGGCTCCACGCGGAAGCCGCGGACCTTCACCTGGCGGTCGAGGCGGCCGAGGAATTCGATCTCCTCGCGCGCGTTCCAGAGGACGCGATCCCCCGTGCGGTACAGCCGCGCACCGTCGCCAAACGGGTCGGGGACAAAGCGCTCGGCCGTGAGCGCCGGGCGGCCGACGTAGCCGCGCGCCACCCCGTCGCCGCCGATGAACAACTCGCCGGGGACGCCGAGGGGGACGGGGTGCATCGCCGCGTCGAGCACGTAGACCGTCGTGCCGGCGATGGGGCGGCCGATGGGGATGACACCCGCCTCCGCATCCTCGCGGCGGATGGCGTGCGAGGTGGTGAAGGTCGTTCCCTCCGTTGGCCCGTAGCCGTCGATCAGCCGCAGTTCGGGGAGCGCTTCCATCACCCGCAGCACCCGCGGCGCGGAGAGCACGTCGCCTCCGGCGAGCAGCTGGCGCAGGCCGCGCAGGTGCCCGGGCTCGGAATCGGCCACCTGGTGGAAGAGCCCGGCCGTGAGCCACGCCGCGGTCACCCCGTGCCGGCGGATGAACTCGCCCAGCGCGCCAGGCTCGGGGAGCGTGGGTGGATGGATGGCGATGGAAGCGCCGCTCAGCAGCGCGCCCCACACCTCGAAGGTCGACGCGTCGAACGCCGCCGGCGCCAGGTGCAGGAACACCTCGTCCGCCGCGAAGCGCGCGTAGTCCGCCCCGGCGACCAGGCGCACGATGGCGTGGTGGGGGATGGCGACGCCCTTCGGCGCGCCGGTGGAGCCGGAGGTGTAGAGGACGTATGCGAGCGTATCGCCCCTGCTGTCCTTTTTGTCCCAAGGAAAATCGGTCCCGTCCTCCGCCGTGATGGCGTCTCGATCGGCCGCGAGGGAGAGGACGGGGCCGGCGAAGGAGGCGAGCGCGGGCGGCACTTCATCCCCTACCACCAGCGCCGAGACGCCGCAGTCGCGCAGCATGAACGCCAGCCGCGCGGGGGGAACCGACGCATCGAGCGGGACGTATGCGCCACCGGCCTTGAGGATGGCGAGGAGAGTGACCACCAGCTCCGGCGAGCGCTCCATCGCCACTCCGACGCGGGCCTCCGCGCCGACGCCGAGCGCGCGCAGGCGCCGGGCGATGCGGTTGGCGCGCGCGTTCAGCTCCGCGTACGTCATCGCGCCGCCGTCCCACGCCAGCGCGGGGGCGTTGGGCGTCCTGCGCGCCCACGCCTCCACGATGCGGTGCACGGGCGCATCCGGGTGGCGCGCTTCCGCGCGTCCGAGCGCGAGCACGCGGGCCGTCTCGGCATCATTGGCCAGCGGCAGCGCGGAGACGGGCGTGCCGGGGCGCGCGACGGCCGCACCCAGCAGCGTGCCGAAGTGCGCCGCGATGCGCTGGGCGGTGGCCGCGTCGAAGAGGTCGGTGGCGTACTCGATCGTGCCCGTCAGCCCGCCGTCGTCCCCCTCCCGCATCCCCAGCGACAGGTCCGTTCGCGCCACGGGCGTGGCGGTGTCCATCTCGCGCGCCGCCAGGCCGGGGAAGGCATCGTGAGGGAGATGGGCGGTGTTCAGCAGGTGGAAGAGGACCTGGAAGACCGGCGCGTGGCTGAGCGACCGGCCGGGGCGCACCTCCTCCACCAGCTTCTCGAATGGCACCTCCTGGTGGGCGTACGCGCCCAGCTCCGCCTCGCGGACGCGCGCCACCAGCGCACGGAAGTCCGGCTCTCCGCCCACCCCCACGCGCAGCGCAAGCGTGTTGGCGAAGTAGCCGGCAACGTCATCGGTCTCGGCCCGGGTGCGGCCGGCCACGGGGGTGCCCACCACCACGTCACTCTGCCCGGACCAGCGGGCGAGGACGGCGCTCCACGCCGCCAGCAGCACCATGAACGGGGTCGCCCGCTCCCGCCGCGCCAGCTCGCGGACGGCGTCCCCCAGCGCAGGGGGGAGACGGAAGACGAAGGTGCGGCCGCGCTGGCTGGGGCGCGCGGGGCGGGGGCGGTCGGTGGGGAGCTCCAGCAGCGCGGGGGCGCCGGCGAGCTGATCGCGCCACCAGGCGAGCTCCGCCTCCATCGCGGGCCCGGCCAGCCGCGCGCGCTGCCACGCCGAGAAGTCGGCGTAGCTGAGCGGCAGCTCGGGGAGCGGCGACGGCAGCCCACGCGTGAACGCCGCGTAGACCGCCGCCAGCTCGCGCCAGACGATGGCCACGCTCCACCCATCGGCCACCGCGTGGTGCATGGCCAGCAGCAGGGCATGGTCGTTATCACCGACGCGCACCAGTTTCGCGCGGAAGAGCGGGCCGCGCTCCAGGTCGAACGGCGCCCACAGCCACTCGGCGGCGATGCGCGCCAGCTCGCCCTCGCGCTCCTCCGGCGCCAGCGCGGAGAGGTCGGCGTGCTCCAGGCGGATGGACTCGGGCGGTTCGACGCGCTGCACCGGCCGCCCATTCACCACGGCGAAGCGGGTGCGCAGCACGGCCTGCCGCCGCACCAGCTCGCCCAGCGCCCGCTCCAGCGCGGCCACGTCCAGCGCACCCACCAGCCGCAGCGGCGAGGGAACGTTGTACGCGGCCGACCCCGGCTGCAGCCGGTCGATGAACCAGAGCCGCTCCTGGCCGAACGAGAGCGGGAGGTCGCCGCCGTCCACGTGCGCGGGGCCGGTGTCCGCATCCGGGCCGCGCCCGGCCAGCAGGTCGAGCTGCGCGGCGGTGTCGGCAAGGGTGGGATGGTCGAAGAGCGTGCGCAGCGGCAGCTCGATCCCCATCTCCCGGCGCACGCGCGAGACGACCTGCGTGGCCAGCAGCGAGTGGCCGCCGGTGGCGAAGAAGTCGTCGCCTGCGCCCACGCGCTCGCGACCCAGCACGCTTGCCCAGATGGCGGCGAGCGCGACCTCCGTCTCGGTGCGCGGCGGGACGTACGCGTCACCGGGCGCCGGTGCGCCGGGGTCGGGGAGCGCGCGGCGGTCCACCTTGCCGTTCGCGTTCAGCGGGAGCGCGTCGACGGTGACGAAGGCCGAGGGGAGCATGAAGTCCGGCAGTGTCGTCGCCAACTCCGCGCGAAGGGCTGTGGGATCGGGTGCGGCGCCGCCGGCGGGGACGATCCACGCGACCAGCCGGTTGCCGCCGTGCCCGTCGCCGCGCGCGGCCACGGCGGCGTCGCGGACGGCGGGGAGCGCGGCGAGCGCGGCCTCCACCTCGCCCGTCTCCACGCGCATCCCGCGCACCTTCACCTGGCCGTCGAGGCGGCCGAGGTACTCGAGGACGAGGTGCGCTCCGGCCGGCCCGCTGGCCCCCGCCCTGGCTCGTTCCTCGCCTGTCCCTCCCCCAAACCCGACTGGGGGAGGGACGGGATCGGTGTGGCCTGCATCTGCCGGCGCGAGCGACTGACGATCGGGTGCCGGTGCGTGCGCGCCGGGTTCTGCGTTCTGCGACGATGCCGGGGCGGGAGTCCGCGAAGGCGGACTTTGGGCCGTTGTTGCCGCGAATTCATTCGCCCCGTCCAGGCTCTCGCCGAGCTCCACCCACCGCGCGCCGTCGCCCGTGCGGTACAGCCGCGCGCCCGCGATGCCGCTGACGGAGTCTGGGACGAAGCGCTCGGCGGTGAGCGCGGGGCGGTTCAGGTACCCGCGCGCCAGCGCCTCGCCGCTGATGTACAGCTCGCCCGCCACGCCCACGGGGCAGAGGCGCGTCTCCGCGTCGAGCACGTACGTCCGCGTGTTGCCGAGCGGGCGGCCGATGGGGATGGAGCCCGCCTCGGTGTCCTGGCGGCGTACATCATGGGTGGTGGTGAAGACGGTCGCTTCGGTGGGGCCGTAGCCGTCGATCAGCCGCACGCCGGGGAGCGCGTCCATCGCGCGGCCGGCGTGGCTCGGCGAAACCACGTCGCCGCCGGCCAAAAGCTGGCGCAGCCCGCGCAGGTGCTCCGGCCCTGCATCCACCACCTGGTGGAAGTAGCCGGAGGTGAGCCACGCCGTGGTCACCCCGTGGCGGCGGATGAACTCGCCCAGCTCGTCGGGCGGGAGCACGCCGGGGCGGGGGATGGCGAGCGTGCCGCCGTTCAGCAGCGCGCACCAGATCTCGAAGGTCGAGACGTCGAAGGGGAGCGGGACGATCTGCAGGAGCGTCTCGCTCGGCCCCAGCTCCGCGAAGCCACCCGTTCGCGCCAGCCGCACCACGGAGCGGTGCGAGACGGCGACGCCCTTCGGCCGGCCCGTGGAGCCGGAGGTGTAGAGCACGTACGCGAGCGACGCGGGATCGACATCGGGGAGGGGGAGGTCGCCATCGCCCGGGGATGGAGGGATGGAAGGGGCGAATGAATTCGCGGCAACAACGGCCCGAAGTC
>DASSJS010000161.1:0-14881 GCA_035691085.1 Longimicrobium sp. | reverse complement strand
CTCGAGCCGCCGCCCGGCCCGCCGCGCCCGCCGCGCCCGCCGCGCCCGCCGCGCCCGCCGCGCCCGCCGCGCCCGCCGCGCCCGCCGCGTCCGGCGCGTCCACGGCCGGCGCCGCACGCCCGCGCATCCCTCGGCCCGATTCGCTGCGCGCGCTGTACGTGAACGGCTGGGCGGCGGGGTCGCGCTCGCGGATGCGCGAGCTGATCCGCATCGCCGACAGCACCGAGATCAACGCATTCGTGATCGACGTGAAGGAGTCGGACACCTTCCTGGTCTACGACTCCACGGGGATCGCGCTGGCCCGCGAGATCGGCGCCGACACGCGGCCGGGGTCGCGCTGGCTCCCGGCGCTGCTCGACACGCTCCGCGCGCACCGCATCTACCCCATCGCCCGCATCGTGGTGTTCAAGGACCGCGGGCTGGCCGAGAAGAAGCCCGAGCTGGCCATCCGCACCACCGGCGGCGCGGTGTGGAAGGACAACAAGGGGAAGCCCTGGGTCAACCCCTACGACCGCCGCGTGTGGGACTACAACGTGGCGATCGCCCGCGAGGCGCTGGACATGGGCTTCCACGAGATCCAGTGGGACTACGTGCGTTTCCCTGACGTGACCACCGCGGTGCGCGCCACCATGGCGTTCCCCGGCAGCGGCGGAAGGACGCGGTGGCAGAACATCCGCGAGTTCATCGAGTACTCGCGGCGGCAGTTGGCCCCGTACGGCGCCCCCGTCTCGGCCGACATCTTCGGCGTGATGACCAACGTGGCCGACGACATGGGGATCGGCCAGCTCTGGGAAGAGGTGGTGCAGGCCGCCGACCACGTGCACCCCATGGTGTACCCGTCGCACTACTACAGCGGCTACTACGGATTTCAGACGCCGGACGCGCACCCCTACGAGGTCGTCCGCATCGGGATGGAGGACGGGGTGCAGCGCGCGCGGCTGCTGCGGGGGCGCAGGACGGCCGAGATCTCGCCCTGGCTGCAGGCGTTCACGGCCGACTACCTGCACGACAACGTGACCTACACTGCCGGCAGCGTGCGCAACCAGATCCAGGCCACCTACGACGCGGGCCTGAAGGGATGGATCCTGTGGAACCCGCGCTCCGACTTCACCCCCTACGTGGCCGCGCTGCGCCCCGCGAGCGGCGGTCCGTCGCCCCTGGAGCGCGGCGGCTGGCGCCCGGTGCGCTGGCAGGTCCTGCGTGACCGGCTGAGCACCGTGATCACGCGGCGGCGTGCCGCGCCGCAACGCTCCGATTCAGCGGCGACGCCTGCCCGGAGCCGGCCTTCACCATCGAAAGGGCAATAGGCGGACTTACGCTCGTACGCCGAGTACGTAGATTCGTACGTACCTTGGACGGGTACTCTTCAAGGACCTGTGATATGCCATATACGGCACGCGCAACCACGTCCGGCGCTCGCGTTTCCAAAGGCGTTCGCGGCTGAGCATCCGGAGTTTACGGGAGGCCGCTTCGACGTCCACGTCATCTTCCCCGGGAGGCTGTTGATCAGCGCTCCCGTGGGAGACGATGATGACGCTGGCGATCCGGTCCTGGGTGCATTCCTGGGATTTCTCGAGAAGAGCATGCTTGATCAACCCGAACTGGTGCAACCGTTGACCGCCCGCGACGTCGCCGGGCTTGATGAGATGCTGGAGGGGGTCGAGGTCGATCTCGAGGCCGAACTCGGCGATGATGACTACGTGCTCCCTGAGATCGTCGATGGGTTCCGCCAGGAAAGGTGACGCCCCGGAAGACGAACGGAGGTCAAACGAAGAGCCGCCGTTGGTCATCAGCGGTTGGCACTCTATGCACACCTCGATTTCCTCATCCGCTACCGCGCGCTTCTCGCGGCCTTCGAGCGAGTTCGCCTTCGTGACCCGGATGGATACCGCAGCTCGTCGGCGGCCAAGATTCTCGAGGCGGCTCGGCGACTGGTGTTGACCGAGGTTCCGGGTGATCCTGGCGCGGAGAGGTTCCGGCAGGGCCGAAGCCTGGGAACGAACATCGTCATTGGCGCCGTGCGAAGTTCTTTCAGCGCTTCCGGCTGTTTTTCCGATATCATTCCGCCGCCCGCATCATCGTTCTGGTCTGGTTCAACGATGAGAACACGCTGCGGAAGGAGGGGAGCAGGTCAGACCCGTACCACGTCTTCAGAGACATGCTCCAGCGAGGCAATCCTCCTTCCGGATGGACGGACCTCCTTGCGGCGTCCTTCCCCGTGAGCAACCCGGTGCTTAAGAGATATCCCGGGGAGCCAGGGAAGTAGGTTCGCATGGATGAATCGCGGCATTCCGCGTGCGGAGCGGCGGTGGAGTGGAGACACTTTGCCGCCGCTGGTTTGCGCGCGGCGTACCTGAACGTCGGCGCACGGGCGGAATGACGAGGACCGGAATCGGGATCCAGATCGGGGTAATGATGGTGCTGGCGATGGGACTGTCCGGCTGTAAACGCGACATCCCGAAGGCACAGGCGCCGCGGAAGGAGGCGAGGGCCGCCGCGCGCGAGGATCCACCGCCGCCGCGCGCCGTCACCGGCTACTTCTTCGCGCCGGCAACACCCGCCGCGGGCGCCGTGCCGGCGACGGAGTATTCGCACTCGTGCCAGTCGGACGTGGGCGGGCTGAACCGCGATCCCGTTCCGCTCGGCGGGCCGATGCGCTCCATCGGCCGTCCGCCGGTGGTGTACCACGACACGCTGAGCCTGCTCTCGCTGCCGCTGCGCTGCGTGATCCAGGACCAGGACGGCTGGACCGAGATCCGCATCCTGGGCCGGCTTCGCCTCCCGCGCGAGTTCCCGGGGATCGACTTCGAACACCGCACGGTGCTCCTGGCCGGCCTGGGGCCCCAGCCCACCGCCGGATACGACGTGCGGTTCGACAGCCTCTCCCTGCGCAACGACACGCTGTTCGCCTACGTCGGCCGCGAGAGGCCGCAGGCGGGATCGGTGCTGACGGCGGGGAGCACCTCTCCGGTCGACGTGGTACACGTCCCCAAGCACACCGGCCCCGTCGTGTTCGTCGAACAATGACAATGATGTGGGATGACGTGAGAAGCGGGGCCGGTCGCACGCAGCGCCCGGCCCCGCTTCCGTCGAACAAGTTCCACCTCAGGCCGTCGCTACCGGCGATGATTCCGGCGTGGCTGCGATCGGCACCGCGAGCGATGGTATCTGCACCTTCTGCTGGCGTTCGGCACGGATCGCAAGCGTCTTCCGGTACTCCTCGGCCTCCGCGAGCAGAGTAACGTCAAAATCGCCGTGGTGCTCGCGCACCGCGGTGGCGATCTCGTCGATCTGCACGCTGAAGAATTCCTTCCGTTCATTCACCAGATTCACACGCCGGTGCTGGAATCGGCGGTGCAGCGCCGTCTCAAGCGCTGGCGCGTCTTCCGTGTAAATCACCGCATGCACGTCGAACTGGAAGGGAACGGACGCATCGCCTAGCTCACGCACACGCTCCATTGGGTCCAGACGGCGGGTCATCCCGATCTTGTACACCTGTTCGCCGAACGAGCCGATGTTCGAGATCACGTACACGTGCCCGGACCGTGTCATCTGAGCGCGGGCGATGGCGCGCTGCTTGTTGGCCTGTGCTTCGTCCACGCGGCGCTGCAGTTCCGCAATCTGCAGCATAAGCGCGTCGTGCTTGGCGCCCACCGTCCTCTCCGCTTCTTCCTGCGCCTTTCGCAGCGCATCGGCGTAACGCTTCTCCTCTTTCTCCGCCTCCTGACGTGCTTTCTCCATTTCGCGCAACGCGATCTCCTCCTCGCGCATCTGCTCACGGATACGGCGCTGTTCCTCCTTCTCGGCCTGCACCTTCTCCTGGTACTCGTGCACGAGCGACAACTCGTCCAGCTTAAGCTCCAGATAATTCCACGTGATTTCACACGACTGGATCTGGACCAGCGCATTGATCGCCTCGTCCGCCTTACGGATGCGCGTCTGCATCACGCCGATGTTGTTGTACTTCACCTTCGCAATCGCCGCGTCACACTCGCCGTTGAATGCGCGCAGGATTAGCTTGAGTGTATGGTTTGTCTGCTTTCTCCCTTCCACTCGACTACCGTTCACGGTCCATTCCGTATTGCACACCGCTGCGGCCTTGGCCGAAATTAATTCCTTCTGCCGCTGACGGACCTGCTCCAGCCGAGCCTGGTAACGGTCGGAATCAGCGAAGTCGTAGCGCGGCTTATAAAACCCGAAGCTCTGCAGATTCGCCTCTTCGTCGAGTGCTTGGAACTCCGCGTGCAACTGCCCAATGCGCGCCTGCAAATCACGAAGCTCACCGGCCCGAAGTGCCTGTTGCTGCTGGAACGCGAACGTGGACTGCTCCTGCTCAGCGCGCAAACGCTGTGCGTCGGCCGCTGCGCGTACCCGCTCCGCTTCCGCGTCGGCCACGATGCGCAGACCGTCGGCTGCGGCTCGCGCCCGTTCCGCGTTCGCCTCGGCCACAATTCTCGCGGCTTCCTCATCCGCATTGGTAATCACGCTGTAGCGCTCCCGCATCCGGGTATGCGCCGTCTCGAGCGCGGAGTGCCGCAGGACAAGCCTGCGATAGCGGAGCACGGACCAGAGCAGCGCGCCACCGAGCACGGCGACAGCGCCGATCACGAGGATGATCTGCGGCACAAGAACCTCTAATGAATGATAGGGTGCGCGGAAGGGCGATCAGAAAGGGCTATTTAATTAATAACAATACACCCCTTGGCTTGTCGAGCGCATCCTCTGGATCAGCCCGCGAAGAACGCGGCGATACGGGCGATGCCATCCGCCAGGGCGTCGGAAGGGGCAACCCAGGACAGTCGGAGCCACCCCTCGCCCGCGGCGCCGAAGGCGATGCCGGGGACGGTGACCACGCGCTGCTCGTCCAGCAGTTGCCCGGCCGCGGCGAGCGAATCCGCCGCCCAGCCCTCGGGGAGGCGGACGAAGCAGTAGAAGGCACCCTCCACCGGCGCGTGCTCGATCCCGTGCCGCGCCAGCAGGTCCATCAACAACCCGCGCTGCTCCGCGTACAGCGGCCGGTGCGCGGAGAGCATCCGTGGACGGGCGAAGATCTCCAGCGCCACGTGGCTGGAGAAGGTGCTCGCCGCCGTGTTCACCAACTGGTGCACCTTGGTGGCTTCGGCGATCACCTCCTTCGGCCCCATCAGCCATCCCAGCCGCAGGCCCGTGAGCGCGTTGCTCTTGGAGAGCGACCCCGTCACTAGCGCGTGCGGATGAATCTCCGCGACCGAGAGCGGACGCTCGGGCGTGTAGTACAGCTCGCGGTACACCTCGTCCGACAGCACGTACACCGGCGGGCCGGGGCGCGCGGCAAGGCCGTCGGCCAGCGCGCGCAGCTCGGCGGCGGGCCACACGCGAGCGGTGGGGTTCGCGGGGGTGTTGAGGATGATCATCCGTGTGTCCGCCCGCAGCGCGCCGAGCACCACGTCGGCGCGGGGGCGAAATCCGTCCTCCGGGCTGAAGCCGACGGAGCGGTGGCGGACGCCCTCGAGCGCGCAGAGCTTGGCGTAGGCCAGGTAGCACGGCTCGGGGATCAGCACCTCGTCGCACGCGGGGTCCAGCACCGTCTTGATGGCCAGGTACAGCGCCTCCTCGCTGCCGATGGTCACGCAGACGTTCGCCGCGTCCGCCATCCCCGGAAACCCGAAATAGCCCGAGATGGCCGCGCGCAGCTCCGGCGCGCCCGCGTTGGCGGTGTACGGCAGCCCCTCTTCGCGGACACGCGCCGTGGCCGCCTCGAATGGCGCGGCATCCGGCCGCAGCGTAGGCTCGCCCAGCCCCAGGTCGATGTCGCCCGGCCGCTTGCGGGCGTTGATCGCGCGGATCAGCGACGGGGCGATGCCGGAGAGGACCGGGTTCACCTATTCATCTCCGGACTGGTCTCCCATGGAAGCGTCGTCGCTCGCGCAGCGGCGGACCTGTTCGGCCGCCGTGACCCGTTCACCCGTTGGATTGTGCTCCGAACGTTGCTGGACGCACGCGATCACACGGTCCATCTGCGATCTCGTGCTCATCTGCTGGACGAGGTACACGAATGAGGTCGCCAGCAGGGCACCGAGGACCACGACGTTCAGCGGGTGCCGCCAGATGGAGAACGACACATCCCGCCGCAGCAGCTTTCCCGCGAGCGTGATCCCGAAGAGCAGCGCGAGGAGGAAGAACACCTCGCACATGATCCCGAAGACGAAGGCCTGGATCAGCCGCTCGGCCGACCCGCTCCCCACAACGTAGTACCCTGCCGCCACGACGATCGCCGGCGACACCGCGGCCAGCGAGCCACGGATGCCGACGGCGTTCCTCGACGGCTCTCCGGCGCCGGGCGCGCCGCCATCCGCACCGGTATCGATCATCCCCCTGGCCTACGCCGGCGCGAAGAACCGCCGCAGCGCGCGGTAGCAGAACTCCAGGCTCTCCACCGAGCACCACTCGTTGGCCTGGTGCGCCTGCGACGTCTCGCCCGGGCCGAAGTTGACCGCGGGGATACCGTTGCTGGTGAAGCGCGCCACGTCGGTCCACGCCTGCTTGGGGCGCACGATCAGCTCCTCGCGCTTCCGCCATTCGGCGATCAGCGGATGGTCCAGGTACACGTCGCCGCTGGGGGCGCAGTCGGTGACCTCCACCTCGCCCAGATCGCCCACCATCGCGCGCAGCTCCGCCTCGGCCGCCTCGGCCGTGTTCCCCGGCGCGAAGCGGACGTTCACGTTCAGCACCAGCGCGTCGGGCACCACGTTCTTGCTGTTCGCCGTGAGCGACTGCGTCACCACGAACACCTCGTAGAACGTCAGCTCGCCGAAGGTGACGGCGCGGCGCTCGCGCGCGGCGAAGCGCTCCAGCAGGGGGATGGCGCGGTAGACGGCGTTCTCGCCCTGCCACGGCCGCGCGCTGTGGGCGCGGGTTCCGCGCACGGTGACGGTGGCGTGCATGGTGCCCATGCATCCCGGCTGCAGCCCCATGTCGGTGGGCTCCAGGATGAACACGAAGTCCAGCGGCGGCAGCACCCCGCTGTCCATCACCGGCTGCAGCCCGTTCTCCTCCGACGGCCCCTCCTCGGCGTCGTAGAAGATCCACACCGGCCGGGCGCCGTGCAACTCGCGCCAGCGGTCCAGCAGCGCCAGCATCACCGCAACTCCGGCCTTCATGTCACTGGCGCCGCAGCCGTACACGCGTCCGTCGCGCACCGCGTAGTCCTGCACCTCGGCGCACTTCACCGTGTCCAGGTGCCCCACCAGCGCCACGGCGGGGAGCGCCTGCGGGTCGGCCGCATCGTGGCAGGGATCGCACACCACGGAGTTGCCGATGCGCGTGACGCTCGCCGCGCCGGCGACTTCGATGCAGCGGCGCTGAACCCAGCTCGCGATCTCGGCCTCGTGCTTCGTTTCGCTGGGGATGCGGCAAAGCTCCAGCGTCAGCTCCGCCAGCTCGTGGCGGATCGCCCCGGACGTCTCCCGTTCGGCGGATGGAGTCGCTTCGGCCATCAGACCTGCACGTTGAAGGTGCGCAGCACGTCGTTCAGCGACGTCTTCTTGTCGGTGGATGCCTTCCGCTCGCCGATGCGCAGCGCGCAGGGCACGTGGAAGGTGCCCGCCGGGAACTCCTTCGGCATCGAACCGGGGATGATCACGGAGCGCGCGGAAACCCGTCCTTTCGTGATCACCGGCTCGCTCCCGGTCACGTCCACGATGGGGGTGGAGGCGGTGAGCACCACGTTGGCGCCCAGCACCGCCTCTTCCTCCACGATCACCCCCTCCACCACGATGCTGCGCGACCCGACGAAGCACCCGTCCTCGATGATCACGGGCTGCGCGCCGGGCGGCTCCAGCACGCCGCCGATCCCGACGCCGCCCGAGAGGTGGACGTTCTTGCCGATCTGCGCGCACGAGCCCACGGTGGCCCAGGTGTCCACCATCGTCCCCGCGCCCACGTACGCGCCGATGTTCACGTACCCGGGCATCAGCACGCACCCGGGCTCCAGGAAGCTGCCGTAGCGCGCCACCCCGGGCGGCACCGCGCGGATCCCCTGCTCCTTCAGGCTCCGCTTGGTCTCGATCTTGTCATAGAAGCTCAGGTCCCCCGCCTCGATCGGCGCGAGGGGGCGGAGCGCGAAATAAAGGAGGATCGCCTCCTTCACCCACGCGTTCACCCGCCACTCGCCGCCCGCCTTCTCGGCCACGCGCACCTCGCCGCGGTCCAGCAGGCCGATCACCGCCTCCACCGCATCGCGCGCCGCCGCGTCCTTCAGCCGCTCGCGGTCGCGGAACGCCTCGCCGATGGTGCGCTCCAGCTCTCCCCGGTCCGTCATCTCTCGTCCATTCCCCCGGTCATCCGTCATCCCCCCTGGAAGCAAGGCGGCGGAACGTAGCCCGCGCGCCCGCACGCGACAAGCGCGCCACGGCCGCCCCCCGCTCCCGCGGCTGCCCGCGTGCGGCTAGATTGTTCCCGCGCCGCCCGTTGGACCGTTGGCGGCGAGCGTGGATGGCGCTCGGCCAGCCATGGAGTTCTCCCGAATAGCTGGACGATGAAGGCACGCGAGGCGCTGGTCAGGATGATGCTGGGAGTGGGAGTCACGCTCGTTGGCGTGGGCGCGTACGCCACCTGGCTGGCGGTGGCGCGCCCGCCCGCGTTCCACGGCACTGCGTACGAGCCGGCCCCGGCGGCGGAGTTCCGCCTGGCCGACACGCAGGGCCGCCCGGTGACGCTCGCCAGCTTCCGCGGCGCGCCCACGCTCCTCTTCTTCGGCTACACGAAGTGCACGGACTTCTGCCCGCTCACGCTGGACCGCCTGTCACGCGCCGTGCGTGAGTTGGGGAGCAAGGCGGAGGGCGCACGCATCGTCTTCGTCACCGTCGACCCGGCCCACGACACGCCCGAGGTGCTGCGGCAGTACGTAGCCCGCTTCGGCGCCAGCGTCACCGCGCTCACCGGCGACTCCGCAGCGCTGGCCGCGGCGTGGAAGGGTTACGGCGTCTACGCCATCCCCAACGCCCCCGCCTCGCCCGCGGCCGCCCATGGCGGCCACCACGGCGAACATGGCCCCGCGGCCCCCGGCGCCCTTACCCACAGCGGCGTGGTCTACGGCATCGACCGGGCCGGCAACCTGCGCGTGATCATCACCGAGAGCGCACCGCTGGAAAGCATGCGCGACGACATCCGGACGCTGGCGAGGCTGTAACCGGGTAGGTGCTGAGTGCTGAGTGCTGAGTGCTGAGTGCTCAGTGCTGCGTGCTGAGTGCTGAGTGCTGAGTGCGACCGCATGGAGCATATCACGGACACTCAGGACTTCGTCGCCCCGGGCGTGGCCGGCTGTCCCTCTGTCCCCTGTCCCCTCTGACGGCCCGGGCCGTGCATTGCCGCCCGGCCCGGCAACCGGATGATCAACGCAGCGGGGACGAGCGGATGGAGAAGACGCCGCAACGGCGCGAGTCGGACAAGAAGTGGATCCAGATCGTGGGATGGGCGGCGTGCCTGCTCCTGGCGGGGTCGCTGACCTACACCTTCGTGCAGGCGCTGGTGAAGGGGCCCGGCCAGGTGGACCCGCTCTTCTTCGCGCTGCAGACCGGCGCCAGCCTCCTGTTCCTGATCTATTCGCTGCGGCTGAAGAACCGCGTGTTCGTGGCGGCCAACTGCGTGGCGCTGGTGAACGCGGTGGGGACCCTGGTGGTGGCCGCCACCGGGCACTGAGCGCCGCTCACCGCCCAGCGCGCCGCGGAGGCCGCAAATCCCTGTTACCGCGCGGGTTCCGGCTTGCGCGCGGGGTGCGTTGACTGTATCGTGCTGCATCGCCTCTGTCTGCACGGAAAACTTCCGCTTCCCGAAATCCCTTCTCGTCCGGGGGCGCCCCGCGCCGTTCCGGAGCACCACCGCATAACACCCAAGGAGACTCGCAATGAGACGAAGTCTGGCAATCGCCAGCGCCGCCATGGTCGCGTGCGCGGCGGTTGGCACCCCGCTCCACGCGCAGGGTTCGAGCGTCGACCAGCAGAGCGCCTGCATGTCGGGGCGCGTGGGCGCGGGCGTGGCCTCGCCCTGCGACGACGCCTCGGGCGTGTACTTCAGCCCCGCGGGGCTGGCCCAGCAGGGAAGCGCCCTGAGCGTGGGGGTGACCCTGATCAACGCCGGGAACTCCTTCAACTACGACGTGGGCGCCGCGCCCGTCGGCTCGCCCGTCTCCATCGAGCGTGACCGCGAGACCATCCCGGTTCCGCAGGCGTTCCTGTCGTACAAGGTGCACCCGCGCGTGGCCGCGGCCATCGGCGTGTTCGCGCCGTACGGCCTGGGGATCAAGTGGCCGGTATGCTCGGCCGAGACGTCGGCCACCACCTGCGACCCGGCGCAGAACTTCGAGGGGCGCTACACGGGGTACGACAACGCGCTGCGCGCCATCTTCATCCAGCCCACCCTGTCGTTCGACGTGATCCCCGGCCGCCTGGCCGTGGGCGCGGGGCTCGACTACGTGCGCGGCAGCATCGAGGTGCACCAGCGCGCCGACGCGCCCACCGTGGGGCTGCGCGGCCGTGACGTGGCCGACGTGACCCTCAAGGGCGACGGGAACGGGATCACCGCCAACGTGGGCGCCATCCTGCGGCTCACCGGCAACACCACCGTGGGCGTGCGCTACCTGCACTCCACCAAGATCGACTTCGACGGCGACGCCAGCTTCACGCAGGTCCCCACCGGCACCATCTTCGACCCGCTCCTGGCGCCGCAGTTCGCCGCCGGCGGGCCGTTCACCGCCCAGGGGATCTCCACCCAGATCACCTTCCCGCACCAGCTGGTGGCCGGCATCAGCTACCGCCCGGTGGAGGTGCTCAACCTGCTGTTCGACTACCAGCGCACCGGGTGGTCCAGCTTCGACGCCTTCGACATCGACTTCGAGAACAACCCCAACCGGGTGCTCACGCTGGGGTACCGCGACACCAACACGTACCGCCTGGCGGCCGACTTCATGTACAGCGACGCGCTGAGCTTCCGCCTCGGGTACCGCTACAACCAGGCCGCCACGCCGCGGGCCACGCCGTTCCTTCCCGAGGGCGAGCGCAACTACTACACGGCGGGGATCGGCTGGCATGTGAGCCCCCGGCTCTCGGCCGACTTCTCGTACCAGTACATCCACCAGCCCGACCGGCGCGGCGCCGTGCGCCCCGACGAGCCCACCGTGGGCACGTACGAAGCCTTCGGCCAGACCTTCGGCTTCACCCTGGCGTACCGCTTCGGGCGCCCGGCGGGCCAGTGACGGAACCCGCGTACCGGACGTCCTTGTGCAAACAGATGTACATCACCTCAGGGAGAGACGCATGAGAGTGGCAATCCAACGCCCCCTGTTCGCCGCGGCCGCGCTGGCCACGCTGGCGCTGGCGGGGTGCGTGGGCGATGGCGACAGCATCGCCAACATCCAGAACCCGGCCAACGGCGGGGTGCTCTTCCAGCGCTACGTGGCGCTGGGCAACTCGATCACCGCCGGCTACCAGTCGGGCGGGATCCTCGATTCCACCGAGGTCCGCTCGTATCCCAGCCTGCTGGCCCAGCGCGCGTCCATCACCAACTTCGGCCAGCCGCGCCTGGCCGGCACCGGGTGCCCGCAGCCGTTCACCGCGCCGCTGGTCCCCTCCACGGTCACCGGCACCAGCTGCGCGCGGGTCGACACCTCGCCGTACACGCAGAACCTGGCGGTGCCCGGTGTGCGCATCGCCGACCTGTTCGTGACGCCCACCAACCCCGCCAACGCCTTCCAGCGGCTGTACGCGCTGCTCACGGGCGGCAAGAGCGAGGTGCAGGCGATGATCGACGCCCAGCCCACCTTCGTGTCGGTGTGGATCGGCAACAACGACGCGCTGGCGGCGGCGCTGGGCGGCGTGCTGGGACCCACGGCCGCCGGCGCCGACTCCAACCTGACGCGCCTCTCGGCGTTCCAGGCCAGCCTCACCAACCTGACCACCGCCGTCAAGCAGGCGGGCCCGCAGGGCGCCCTGTTCATCGGCGTGGTGGACCCGGTGGTTGCCGCGCCGCTGATCCAGCCGGGGGCATACTTCTACCTCGCGCGCGACGCGGCCACGAAGCGCTTCAACGGCAAGCTGGTGAACGACAACTGCTCGCCGGTGACCAACCTGGGCACGCCCAATCCGCTGGCCGCCAACATGGTCAGCTTCCAGATCGTCAGCGACGCCAACTTCCCGGAGATCAACTGCGACCCGGCGGCCTACCCGGTGGGTGACCCGCGCCGGGGCGTGTACCTGCTCGACACCAGCGAGCAGGCCGTGGTGCGCACGCGCATCGCCGCGTACAACACGGCCATCAAGGCCGCGGCCGACGCCAACGGCTGGGCGTACGCCGATCCCAACACGATCCTGGCGCCCCTCCTGGCCGCCAAGACAGCGGGCCGCTACCAGAACGTGCGCAAGTGCCAGGACCTGGCCACCGCCACCACGGCGGCGCAGTTCCAGGCGGCGGTGCTGAACTCGTGCCCGGTGACCGGGGCCACGGCGGCGCCCAACTTCTTCGGCAGCCTGATCTCGTTCGATGGCGTGCACCCCTCGTCGGCGGCGCACGTGATCCTGGCGCAGGAGTTCGCCAAGATCATCAACGCCAAGTACGCCACGCAGATCACCACGAGCTGAGCAGCCCGGCCGGATTTTCCGGCGTGCTGATCGAACGGGGCGGCTCCGGTTGCGGAGCCGCCCCGCTGCGTATCCGCCGTACCCGCCGATCGTCGGTGAGCCACGAACCGCGGGATTCGGGCGCATCCCTCCGCTGCGCCCCGGGCGCGCATCCCGCAACCTGTGGCGGTTGCCGACCCTCAATGTGCGGTCGAACGAGCGAAGCCCCGGCGGGGGCCGGGGCTTCGCTCGTGCATGGGCGCGGGCCGGCGTGGGTCAGCGCACGATCTGCGGCCAGCCGAACCAGGGCGGGATGTCGGACATGATCCCCTCGAACGGGCTGTAGGCGAACTGGCCCAGCGAGCCGCCGCTCTCGGTGAGCGTGGGCGGGTGCCCGGCGATCAGGATGCCCACGAACGACGCCTCGCTGTTCCCCAGGTCCTGGAACACCGGTGCGCCGCTGTCACCCGTGTCGGCGCCGTTGCCGGTGGCCACCTGGGTGCACAGGATCACCTGCGGCGTGCTTCCCGTGGTCCAGTACAGGTCCGAGCACAGGCTGGTGACCGTGCCGTTGGTGAGCCCGCTGGTGCCCCCCACCTTGGAGACCGTCTCGCCCTCCATGGCGTACCAGGTGCCGGTGGTGATGCGGTACACCGGGGTGGTGCCGTTGATGGCCAGGTAGCTCCCGCCCGGGTACGCGTTGGCGTTCTGCGGATGCGCGATCGAGCCGTAGTGCCACGAGGCCGTGTCGTACTTGACCCACGCCACGTCGGCGGCGCGGCACACCGCGCCCGATGGGCACTCGGGGCCGTACAGCAGGGGGTTGTACCAGTAGCGCTGCGCGTTCACCGACCACGCCGTGTCCCACCGCTCGGCGCCCAGGTAGCGGCCCGTGCTCCAGTTGTGGTACACCTGGTCGGGCGAGGTGCTGCTGAACGCGCCGAACACCGAGGTGCAGTGCGCCGCCGTCATGAACCAGCGGTCCGAGGTGTGGTCGGGGTCGGCCACGTTGAAGCCGGCGGTGCAGTTGGTGGCCTGGCTGTTGGAGGGGTTCACGATGCGCACCCGCGTTCCGGCGGGGATCGAGTCCCAGGTGCCGTTCAGCGCCGACGGCGACGACAGCGGGCGAAGCAGGCTCACCTCCACGTAGAAGGCGTTGCGCGGCACGCCCGCCGCCACCGCACGCCGCACCGCCTCGTCCACCTGGCCGGGGCCCGACACGCCCACCTGCAGCTGGTTGCGCGCGTGGTCGATCGAGGTCACCACCAGCCCCGGGGTGCGCACCAGCGACTGCACCATGGCGCGATACCAGTCGGTGAGCTGAACGTAGTCGTAGCGCACCTGCCGCACCGTGATCTCCGCCTTCCCGCGGCGGCCGCCGGCAAAGTGCCGGGGCTGCTCCAGGAAGGGGCGCACCGCCGCGGCCGCCTGGGCGCGGCGGCTCACGTCCGTCAGGTACACGACGGGCGTGCCCAGGCTGTCGTACGCCAGCCCCGCGAAGCCGGGCACCTCGCGCTCGGCGATCTGGCGGAAGCGCTGCCGCACATTGGTGCGCACCCCCAGGATCTGCATGGGCCCCGTGACGGGCGTCGCCGAAGCGCGCGGCGATGCGCCCATCACGCTCTGCAGCGGCTGCGAGCGGTCTCCGCAGCCCGCCAGCGCGGCGAGCGCGAGGAGCGCGGCCCCCGCGCCCAGGCGCAGGGTGGATCGGGTGGTTCTCATGGGTGCTCCAGGTGGATGAATGAGGGGGTCACACGCGCCGCCCGGATCACCGCGGCAAGGGGATCGGGCGAACCGAAGGGGAGGATGGGACATGGTTCCCGGCGATCCCACGTTAATCGGCCGATTTCGTTTCGGTCAACCGATCGTCCCAAACTGGGACGTGCTGCCACCAGTCCGCGTTGCAGCACAATCGCAAAGGTATTTGGATGCCGATCAGGGCGATTCGCCATTGCCGGACGTATCAATAAATGTCCCAAATTGTCTCATATCGACGTCACGCCAACGCCGCCTTCAGCGCGCCCTGCGTGACCGGGCCGCTGGCGTGTGCCTTATCGGTTTGCCGCGGAAACTGCTGGAATTTTGGTTCTTCGTCGATCTGGTTGCAGCCTGATCGCACGGAGCACGTCGACGAGTGGCTGCAGGCTTGAAATGCGCTGAGTATCGAAATTTTTTGCAGGAACACCGCTTCCGTCGTTCACCCCGTCATCTGCGCCTGCAGGCTTCGTTCACTGCGTCATCAGGGGGAATCGAGCCCTCCCGGTCCTCCGTGCGTCTCCGCAGCCTTCGTG
>DASSJS010000160.1:0-2104 GCA_035691085.1 Longimicrobium sp. | reverse complement strand
GGAAAGATCCCCACCAGCGAGAACATTCTCCTGCTGCTGTGGGAGCGCCTGGCCCCCGCCCTGGGCGCCGCCAGCCTGGTGCGCCTGCGCCTGCACGAGAACCCTGACTTCCACGTGGACTACGAAGGCGTGTGATCGCGTCTACAGCGTCCATTGTGGGAGTGGCGAACGGCATCAGCGAACGGCAACAGCACAAAAAGAAGATCGAGGCCGGCAACATCGCAGCGGAAACGAAGGGAGCCCCGAAGGATCATCCTCCGGGGCTCGTGTCGTTTCATCCCGCTTGATCGATGGTATTTCAGCTCAGCCGGGCGGCCACGCAGACGGTGGTGGCGGGGAGCCACAGGTTGCGCGCGGCGATGGGCCCGGGCGCCTTCAGCCGCAGCTTGGCCGCCACCTCGCTCACCGGAAAGGCGTGCGGATACGGAAGCGTCGTCACCTGGGCGGTGCGCGGAAGGCCGCGCACCAGCCGCTCCAGGGTGGCGCGCTCGTAGAACATCACGTGCTCGGGGAATTTCCACGAGGGCCAGCGGCGCCCCATCAGCTTGCGCCAGAAGCTCCCCGCGTCGGGCGCGGCCAGCACCAGCCATCCCCCCGGTTCAACCAGCTCCGCCAGCTCCGCCACGAACTGGTGGGGATGATACACGTGCTCCACCACGTGCAGCGCCGTCACGCAGTGGAACCGCCGACCGGCGGGGACGGCGTCCGCGCCGCCCAGCCAGACCTCCGCGCCGTACGCGCGCGCCTGCCCGGCCGCGGCGGGGGAGAAGTCGGTCCCCGCGCGCTCGGCAAAGAAGCCGCGCGCCTCGTCGAGGAGGTAGCCGTAGCCGCACCCCACGTCCAGCAGGCCGCCGCCCGTCATCCCCCGGCGCTGCATCTCCCCCAGCAGCCGGCGGAAGGTGCCGCGCAGGCTCTTTTCCTGGGCCGCGTACCCCGCGTACCCCGCCTCGCCGCCCTCGAAGTAGTCGTCGCGGGCGTAGGCGGCCATCATCGCCGCCTCCGTCAGCCGCGGCGACAGGTACCAGGCGCCGCACGCGCCGCAGCGCACCGCCTCGTAGCCGTCCATCGCGTAGCCGGCGTGCACCGGCTGGCTGGCGCCGCACAGCGGGCAGGCGCAGGTCTCCCGCGTGGCCGCGACCGCCGTGCCCGCCTCCACCGTCATCGGCCCGTACCCGGCGCGGGCGGAACCGGCGCGGCGGCGCGGGGAAGCCACAGGTCCGCGCGGGCGGTGCGGGGAAGGCTGCGCGCGAAGAGGAGGTCCATGTACGCGTACGGACGGTCCACCACCAGCGCGCCCGGGGGAAGCGGCCCGCACATCCCCGGATAGCTGATGAAGGCGACGTGGGGCGGCTGCAGCTGGAAGCGCGCCGCCGCCCGCGAGCAGGTGACGTCCACCACCGCGGGTGCGTCCGGGCCCGCCACCCCGGTGGCCAGCGCGTACCGCCGCAGCGTGGGCCCGGGCCCCTGCCACGCCAGCGCGGCGGGCTCTTCGTAGGGGATGGCCACCAGCACGGTGTCGATCCCCTGCATGGCGCCCAGCGCGCGCGCCATCACGCCGTTCATCTGCCGCACGGCGATCGACTCGTCCGCGTCGGCCGAGGCGTCGGCGGCGGCCAGGGTCAGCCCCGCCACCAGCGGGAGGAGGACGTACAGCGGCCGGAACCGGCGCGCCGCCGCGGTCACGCCCACGCCCAGCAGCACCATCGGCCCCACCAGGAAGGGAAGCGCGTAGAAACGCTCCATCCGCGGCCAGGGGAGGTACGCCGCGGCGCCCAGCGCGGGAACCAGCAGCGCCAGCAGCAGCGCGGCACCGTACGCCCGCCGGTGGTGCGCGCGGCGCAGCAGCACCGCCCATCCCAGCACGGCCACGCCGCCCAGCAGCGCGGCCGAGAGCCACGCCGGCCCGGCCAGCGTGCGCGACAGCGGGAGCACGATCAGCCCCAGGTTGCCCAGCAGGCGCGCGGGGCTGAGCGCCGCGTGCCCGTACGACTGGGCGTAGCCGCTGGGCGGCGCCGCCGCCAGGGTGGCCAGCGCCACGGCCGCCGCCGCGCCCACGGCCAGCGCGAAGAGCCCCGCCGCCGCCCACGTCCGCGTGCCCAGCGCG
>DASSJS010000159.1:0-9700 GCA_035691085.1 Longimicrobium sp. | reverse complement strand
TGGGCACGGCGGTGTTCACCTGGTACGGGTGGATGCTGATCGTGAAGGGCGAGATGTCGCTGGGCGACTACATCGCCTTCACCGCGTACATGGGGTACCTGTACAACCCGCTGCAGCAGATCACCGGGCTGTTCTCGGACTTCCAGCAGACCGCGGTGAACCTGGGGCGCATGTTCGAGTACCTGGACATGCCCGTGGAGCAGGACCCCGCCGGCGCCTTCAACCCGCCGCCCCCCATCACGCACCCCATCGAGGGCGACGTGCGGCTGCGCGACGTGAGCTTCGGCTACACCGACGACAAGCGGGTGCTGCACGACGTGACCGCGCACTTCCCCCTGGGCGCCATCACCGCCGTGGTGGGCCCCAGCGGCGCGGGGAAGAGCTCGCTGCTGCGGCTGATCCTGCGCATGGAGGAGCCCGACAGCGGGCAGGTGTTCATCGACGGAGCCCCCATCACCACCCTTCCCATGGTGGACCTGCGCCGCCAGGTGAGCGTGGTGTGGCAGGAGTTCTCGCTGATGCAGGGCACCATCTGGGACAACCTGACGCTGGGGAGCGACAACCCCACGCGCGCCCAGGTGGACGACGCCGTCCGCCTGTGCCGGCTCGACACGCTGGTGGCCGAGCTGCCCAAGGGGTACGAGACCAGCGTGGCCGAGTGGGGCGCCACCCTGTCGGGCGGGCAGCGGCAGCGGATGGCGCTGGCGCGCGCGCTGATCCGCGACACGCCGGTGCTGCTGCTCGACGAGGCCACCAGCAACATCGACATGCAGACCGAGACCGAGATCCTGCGCGACCTGTTCAGCCGGCTGGTGGGGAAGACCGTGATCTTCGTGACCCACCGCGTGCAGACCGCCGCGCTGGCCGACCAGATCGTGATCGTGCAGGCCGGGCGTATCGTGGGCTCGGGGACGCACGCCGACCTGATGCGCGACCACGAGGTCTACCGCGCCCTGCATGGCGGCGGCAACGTGGACGAGGTGCGGCGCCTGCGCGCCGTGGCCACCCAGACCGTGTGACGGGGATGCTGACCTCGATCGAAAGCGGGGTGGGCCGATGAGCCTTCCCGCGCCCAAGGACCCCACGGTGATCCCCCTGCGCCTTCCCGACCTTCCCCACGAGGGGCAGCCGGGGGCGCGCTTCGTGATGCGCGCCATGAGCCTCACCATGCTCACGCTGGGGGTGCTGCTGGGCGCGTCGCTGCTGGTGGCCTGCCTGGTGAGCATGGATGTGACGGTGAAGGCCGGCGGCGTGCTGGAGCCGGTGCGGCTGTACCCGATCCGCGCCATGGAGAGCGGCCCCGTGCGCGACGTGTACGTGGAGACCGGCGACACGGTCAAGAAGGGGCAGGTGCTGGCGCGGCTCGACACCCTGGAGCTGGCCAGCAGCCTGGCCCAGCTGCAGGCCCAGCTGCGCGCCACCGACGTGGACCGCCGCCGCAGCGCCACCGCCGACCCGCTGCAGGCCCACCAGAGCCTGGAGCGGGCCACGCAGGCGCGCGCGCGGCTGGCCAGCGCCGTGGCGCTGGTGCGGCAGCGGATGATCGAGTACGACCTGGGCACCAACGCCGACTCGCTGCTGGCCCACTACGTTCCCGGCCGCCACGTGGCGCTGGACCAGGCGGTGGGCGAGGTGCGCAGCGCCCAGGCCGACATCCGCCTGTCGGCCGGCGAGGGCGACCTGCAGGCGCTCTCGCGCTTCGACCGCGAGAAGCTGGGGAGCCAGATGGACCAGCTCTCCGCGCAGATCAACACGCTGCGGGCGCGCAAGGACCGGCTCACGCTGGCCGCCCCCACCGACGGCGTGGTGCTGACCGAGCAGCTGGAGCGGCTCCCGGGCTCGTACGTGCAGGCGGGCGAGCAGATCATCGAGCTGGCCGACCTGCACCAGTGGCGGGTGCAGCTCACCGTGAACGAGCGCGACGTGCACAAGATCACGGTGGGCGACAGCGTGAAGGTGGACCTGCCGGCCTTCGACCAGAGCGAGCGCGAGCAGCTGGCCGGGCGCGTGGTGTACGTGTCGCCCGAGCCGCTGATGGCGCAGGCGCCCTCGAACGGCGCCGGCGGGCCGGCCACCGCGGTCCCCACCGGCTCGTACCGGGTGATCGCCACGCTGGAGCGGGCACAGCTGGAGAAGATGGGAATCCAGAAGTTCCGCCGCGGGTATACGGTGGAGGGGCACGTGATCACCCGCTCGGGGCGCATCATCACGCTGCTGTGGAACTACCTGACCGAGAAGCTGGGAGCATGACGACGGAGGCCGTGGAAGCGACGTTCGGCCCGCCCGCCCCCTTCGAGCCGCCCGTGTGGGTGGCCGAGGCGCTGGGGCGGCCCACGGGCAAGGGGTTGACGGTGGCGGTGATCGACAGCGGGTGGGACCGCGCGTGCGACGACCCGCGCGTGCTCCCCGGGGCGGGGCTGGTGGACCCCGAGGACGACCTGGCCATGCTGCGCACCGGTGACGACCACGACCGCGTGGGCCACGGCACCGCCTGCGTGCACCAGATCCTGCGCATCGCCCCCGACGCCCGGGTGATCCCGGTGCGGGTGTTCGGCAACCAGCTGGAAACCAGCCCCGGCACGCTGCAGGCGGGGATCCTGTACGCCATCGAGCGCGGCGTGAACGTGGTGAACCTGTCGCTGGGCACCACGCTCGAGGGCACGCTGCACGCGCTGTACGCCGCGTGCGAGAAGGCGCGGCGGCAGGGGATCATCGTGGTGGCGGCGGGGCACAACTCCCGCGACTGGAGCTACCCCGCCATCTTCGAGAACGTGATCGGCGTTTCGGCCGCGAAGTTCGAGAGCCCGTACCACTACCGCTACCTCCCCGACGAGGCGCACGAGTGCCAGGCGTGGGGCGTGGAGCAGCCGGTGGTGTGGCTGCGCGGCGAGGAGCAGGTGAAGCACGGCACCAGCTTCGCGGCGCCCAACATCACCGGCATCGTCTGCCTCCTCCTGGAGCGCCACCCCGGCGCCACGCTGGAGGAGATCCGCGAGCTGCTGGCCCGCTACGCCATGGAAACGGTCCGCACCGAGGACGGCGCCGCCGCCGGGCTCCCCTCGCCCGAGACCGTCGCCCTCAACACCGGCGCCGCCGCGCCCAGGCCGCGGAAGCCCCGCGCGAAGAAACCCGCAGGTGCGGACGCTTCCGCCAAGCCACGTCCCAGGAAGGCCGCGTCCGACCAATCGGTGACAGCGAAGAAGCCTGCGTCCGGCAAGCCTGCCGCCGCGAAATCGCCCAGGAAGAAGTCCGCCGCCAAGGCCGCGGATTCGAAGGCGTCGTCCAGCACCGCCCGCAAGCCCCGCCAGCCGAAGGCCGCGGCAGATAAGTCCGCCGCGAAGAAGGCGAGCGCGAAAAAGCCGTCCACCACCAAGTCCCAAGCCGAGTCCACGGCGGCAAAGCCCGCGCCCGAGAAGCCGGCGACGAGGCGACGCACCACCGGCGCGGCGCGATCCTGAATCGTCACGCAGTCCCGCATACATTCAAACGAAGCGGCGAGCGCCCCCGGTGGTGCTCGTCGCTTTTCCTGTGGTACGGGTTGGCGTGTGTAACTAAAGTTGCATATATCCCAAACTCCTTGTTCAATGGAGATTGTGATGCTGCTCAGCACACGGACACGGACCCAGGGTGGATCGCTCGCAACCTCGATTCCGGCGGAGGTAACGCGCCGCCTGGGGCTCACCCCCGGAACCGAGTTGTTCTGGGTAGAGGATGGGCAGGGCGGCTACCGCGTGTATCCCGGGGGCGAGAAGACGCGGCGGATCCTCGAAGCGCACGAGGATGCGATCGCGGAATACCGCGACGTGTTCCGGGAACTGGCGAAGTGACCAGCGAACCGCTGTGGATCGACCGGGAAGAGCTCCACCTGCTGTACGCGCGGCAGGTGGAGCTTTTTGGCGGCTCCTTCGGCGTTCGCGATGAGAACCTGGTCGAATCGGCGCTCCATCGGCCGCGAAATCGGTTTGATTACGATCCCGGCGCCGATCTCTTCAGCCTTGGCGCGGCCTATCTCATCGGCTTCACCAAGAACCACGGATTCGTGGACGGAAAGCGCATCGGCCTGGGTACGACACTTTCGTTTCTTGGAGCGAATAGCTGGCGCATCGTTGCGGATCCTGGCGAGTTGCTGGCGCTGGTCCTGTCCGTGGCCACGTCGGAAGTCGACGAGCCGACAGCGGCAGCATGGCTCCGTGCCCACGCTGTGCAGCGCTGAGCTTTACGACTGCGGAACTCGCAGTCAGCGGCGCGTCACCTCACCCCTGCCGCGCCGCTTTCGGTGCCAATCCGGGTCTGGCTGCACTGGTTCAGCGCGGTGTCCCTCGTGGTATCGTCCCATCTTCCAACCGCGTGCGAAGTTCCCCCCTTTCCCCTGCGGAGCGGGGGCGAGGGGCCGGGGGAGAGGGGGCCAGCCGCGGCATGCGCCACATCTTCCCCTCGCGCTTTGTTGTTCGGGTGGTGCCTCTCCCCCGTGCCATGCGGCGGCCCGCGCCCTAGAATTGCAATCCGTGAACATCCTGATCATCCCACGGGCGGGCCAGCCAGCGAGAGACGGAGACGGAACGGGAAAATGCCGGAGCGTGTGACGATCTACCGGGCGGCGTGGGTGCTGCCCGTTGCGGCCGAGCCCCTGCGCGACGGGGCCGTGATGGTAGGCACCGACGGGCGCATCGCCGCCGTGGGGCCGGCGCCGGCGCTGGAGGCGCCGGAAGACGCGGCCGTCGTGGACCTGGGCGAGGCGGCGCTCCTCCCCGGGCTGGTGAACGTCCACGCGCACCCCGAGCTCTCCATCTTCCGCGGCGCGCTCGAGGATCTGCGCTTCCGCGACTGGATCCTGCGGCTCGTGGGGACCAAGCGGACCGCGCTGCGCGACGAGGACTACGACGTGGCCGCGCGCTGGAGCCTGGTGGAGTGCCTGCGCGCGGGGATGACCACCGTGGCCGCCACCGAATCGTCCGCCGCGTCGTTCGGCGCCCTCCGGGAAGCCGGGATGCGCGGGATCGTGTACCGCGAGGTGTTCGGGCCGGATCCGGCGGTGGCGGGCGATTCGATGGCCGATCTGCGCGGCTGCGTGGGCCGGCTCCGGCGCGACGAGACGGACCTCGTCCGCGTGGGCATCTCCCCGCACGCGCCGTACACCGTCTCCGACGCGCTCTTCACCGCCGCGGCCGAATACGCCTGCGCCGAGGGGCTGCCGATGGCCATCCACGCCGGCGAGAGCGTTCCCGAGCACGATCTGGTCACGCGCGGCGAGGGCGACTTCGCCCCCGGGCTGCGCGCCCGCGGCATCCGGACCCCGCCGCGCGGCGCCTCCACCGTGGAGATGCTCGACCGGCTGGGCGTCCTCACCGCGCGCCCGCTGCTGATCCACTGCGTGCTGGTGGAGTACGACGACATGGTGCGGATGGCCGACCACGGCTGCGCGGTGGCCCATTGCCCCGTGGCCAACGCCCGGCTGGGCCACGGCATCGCCCCGTACGCCGAGATGCGCGAGGCGGGGATCGCCGTCGGCCTGGGCACCGATTCCGTGGGGAGCAACAACCGGCAGGACCTGCTGGAAGAGGCGCGCATCGCCAGCCTCCTGCACCGGGGCCGCGTGGCCGCCTACGACGTGCTGACGCCCGCCGACCTGCTGCGGCTCGTCACCATCGATGGCGCGCGGGCGCTGGGGCTGGGGGACCGCATCGGCACGCTGGAGCCGGGGAAGGACGCGGACCTGTGCGCCGTCTCGCTCTCCGCTCCGCACGTCCGCCCGGTGCACGACCCGGCCGCGGCGCTTTTCCACGCGGCACGGGGTACGGACGTGATCCTGACCGCCGTCCGCGGCCGCGTCCTCTTCGCGGACGGCGTGGTGCGGACGCTGGACGAGGCGGCGCTGGCCGAGGCCGTGCTGGACCCCGCCGCCCGCGTGCGCGAGGCGCTGGCGTGAGCAGCCTCCCCCGCGCCACCGGCGCCGAGCTGATGGACGAACCGGGGCAGGACCATCACCAGCTCGCGGTGAGCCTGGCCGACCTGCGCCGGGTGAACCGGTGGCTGGGCGGCACGCGCGTGGTCCTGCGCCACCTGTCGGAGTTGATCCAACGCCACCCGCGGCCGCGTTACCGCATCCTGGACGTGGCCACCGGCTCGGGCGACATCCCGCTGCGCATCGCCGCGTGGGCGCGCGAGGAGAACCTGGACGTGGAGATCCTGGCGACCGACAATCACCAGACCACGCTGCAACTGGCGCGCGAGCAGGTGGGGCCGGACCCGTCCGTGCACGCCGGGTTCGCCGACGCGCTGCGGCTCCCCTTCCACGACGACGAGTTCGACGTGGCGCTGATCTCCACCGCGCTGCACCACTTCAACGACGAGCGCGACTGCATCCGCGTCCTCCGCGAGATGCACCGCGTGAGCCGCATCGGGGTGATCGTGAACGACCTGGCGCGCTCGCGGACGGCGTTGGCCGGCGCGCGGCTGCTGGCGGCGACGGTTTGGCGCAGACATCCGGTGACGCGGCACGACGGCCCGCTCTCCGTCCGCCGCTCGTTCACGCCGGCCGAGCTGCGCTCGCTGGCCCACAGGGCGGGGTTCACCAGGGCGCGGGTGCACACCCACTTCCCCTTCCGCGTGGCGCTGGTAGTCGAAAAGGAGTGAGGGGATGACGATGCGGCGCGAGTCCCGCGAAGTGGTGATCGCCGGAGCCGGCCCCGCGGGGGCCGCCGCGGCCGCGCGTTTGGCCAGTGCGGGGCACGACGTGCTGCTGCTGGACCGCGCGCACTTCCCCCGCCGCAAGCCGTGCGCGGAGTGCGTGAACCCCGCCGGCGTCGAGGCCCTCCGCCGGCTGGGTGCCTGGGACGACGTGATGGCGGCCAACCCCGCGCGGCTGGACGGCTGGCGCATCGGCCCGCACGGCGGCGACACCTTCGACGGCGATTTCCCCAGCGGCGTGCACGGCATCGGCATCCCTCGCCAGACGCTGGACCACATCCTCCTCCGCCACGGCGTCGCTCGCGGCGCGGAGGCACGCACGGGCGTGCGGGTGGTGGACGTGCTGCGCGGCGCGCGCGGCGGCGTTACCGGCGTGCGGGTGCGGGGGGACGATGGCGAGCGCGAGATCTCCGCGCGCCTGGTGATCGGCGCGGACGGTCTGCGCTCGGTCCTTCTCCGGCGCCTGGAACTGCTCCGACGCCGCCCCAGGCTGCGCAAGCTCGCGCTCACCGCGCACGTCATGGGATTCAATGGCGCACCGGGGCGGGGCGAGGTGCACGTGACCGGCCGCCGCGCCTGCATCGGCATCGCGCCGGTGGGCGGGGGATGGGCGAACGTGACCGTGGTGGTGCCCGACGAGCGCTCGGGAGAGGTCGCGGGTGACCCGGCCGGCTTCTTCGACGCGGCGCTGGCGCAGCACGGGTTCGGCGAGTTGCGGCGGGTGGACGACGTGCTGGCGACGGGGCCGTTCGACTGCCCGGTTCGCAGCGCCGTGACGGATGGCGCGCTGCTGGTGGGCGATGCGGCGGGCTACTATGATCCGTTCACCGGCCAGGGCATCTACCGCGCCCTCCGCGGCGCCGAGCTGGCCGCGGACACCGCGCACGCCGCCCTCCGCGCGGGCGACACCAGCGCGCGGGCGCTGGCGCCTTACGAGCGCGCCCGCCGCCGCGCATTCGGCCCGGGCGAGCGGATGCAGCGCGTGGTGGAGACCTTCGTGTCGCGCCCCGCGCTGCTGGGCGCCGTTGCCCGCCGCTTCACCGCCCGCCCCCGCCTGGCCGACGCCATCATCCGCGTGACGGGCGACGTGGCGCCGGTGGGGTCGCTGTTCACGCCGGGGTTCTTGTCGCGGCTGGTGTGGTGAGGAGCGGCGGCGGCCAGATCCGCGCTTGACGGGTCCGATGCGCTTCGGCGGCACCGCGCCCCCTCCGGCCGGCTTAGGCCGTCCACCTCCCCCGTGCCGGGAGAGGCCGCAACGTCCGGGTCCCGCGCGCTTCGGCTGGCGGACTGCACCACATACGTGGCAAGGTGTAGCATCATGCAGACACCGCTTATCGAATCCGTCCCCAGAAACACCGCGTGATGAGCCGTTTCGCTCTGTACCAGGGGCATGACCCGCGCGAGCTCCCCGCCTACGCCGTTGCCGAGGCGTCGCGGTACGTGGACGTACCCGCGGCCACGCTGCGGTCGTGGTTCTCGGGGCGAACCTATCCGCGCGCGGACGGCGTCGGCTCGTTCGAGCCCGTGCTGGCGCCCGCCGACAGCCACACCGGCCGGCTCTCCTTCCGCAACGTGGTGGAGGCGCACGTGCTCCGCGCCCTTCGCACCCGGCACGGCATCCGGCTCAAGACCGTGCGCGAGGCGCTGAAGACGGCCGAGGAACGGCTTGGCATTCCCGACCTCCTCTACCGTAACAAGGCGCTGCTGGTGGGTGGCCGCAGCCTGTTCCTGGAGCACTACGGCGAGCTGCTGCAGCTTGACCCCTCGGAGCAGATCGCCATGCGGCGCGTGCTGGAGGCGTTCCTGAGCCGCGTGGATTGGGACGACCGTGACATCCCCATCCGCCTGTATCCGTTCATGCGCGGTGCCGAGAGCGCCCGGCGGTCCATCGTGATCGACCCGCAGGTCTCGTTCGGGCGTCCGATCCTGGCCGAGTCGGGGATCAGCACGTCGGCGCTGGTGCAGCGGATCAACGCCGGCGAGGCGATCGACGCCGTTGCGCGCGACTACGACATCACGCCGCACGACGTGGAGACCGCCATCCTGTTCGAGAAGGCGGCGTGAGCGGGTGGAGTTCTTCGCGGACCGTGACCTGGGGCGGTACGAATTTCCCGGCGCACTGCGGAGCGCCGGGCTGGTCGTCATGCGCACGCCGATCACTTCCCGCAGAACACGCCCGACGCCGAGTGGCTGCCGCAGGCCGCGGAGCGCGGCTGGGTGATCCTGACCAACGACCGGAAGATCCGTTCGCGCGCCACGGCTCGCACCGGCTCGTGCCCGCGCTGAAGTGAAGTCCGCGAAGGCGGACTGCGTGCCGTTGTAGCGGCGAGTTCACTCGCATACCCTCGGCACGGCACCGGCACCGGCACCGACGCATCTACACACACGCAGCCATCATCCCCGCCCTTCATCGGAATCCTTCCGTGCCCCTTCGCATCCACGACATCACGCGCCCGGTGTTCGCCGGGATGCCGGTGTGGCCGGGCGACGCGCCGTGCACCCTGGCGTGGACGGACTCGATCCCGCAGGGCGGGGCGAACGCGTCGGCGCTGTCGTGCAGCGTGCACACGGGGACGCACGCGGACGGGCCGTACCACGTGCTGGATGACGGCGCGCGCATCGGCGACGTGCCGCTGGAGGCGTTCATCGGGCCGGCGCACGTGGTGGATGCCGTCGGCGTGCGGCAGATCGGGGATGTGTGGCTGCGGGCGCATCTCCCCGCCGGCTGCGAGCGGCTGCTGCTGCGCACCGGCGCGTGGGCCGATCCGCGCACCTTCCCCGCCGCGTGGACGGCGCTCACCGTGGACGCGGCGCGCCTGCTGGTGGATCGCGGCGTGCGTCTGCTGGCCACCGACGCGCCGTCGCCGGACCCGCTGGACGCGCACGACCTGCCGGTGCACCGCGTCCTGCTCGGCGCGGGGATCGCCATCGTGGAGAACGTGATGCTGGACGGGATCGAGCCGGGGGGATACGAGCTGATCGCGCTGCCGCTGCGGCTGGCGGAGGCCGACTC
>DASSJS010000158.1:0-28986 GCA_035691085.1 Longimicrobium sp. | reverse complement strand
CACTCAGCACTCAGCACTCAGCACTCAGCACTCAGCACTCAGCACTCAGCACTCAGCACTCAGCACTCAGCACCCAGCACCCAGCACTCAGCACCTCCCTACCCGATCCGCTCCTGCAGATACCGCACGATCTCGTCCTGGCTGATGCGCGCCTGCTGCATGGTGTCGCGCTCGCGGATGGTGACGGTGCCGTTCTCCATCGTCTCGCCGTCCACGGTGATGCAGAACGGAGTGCCCGCCTCGTCCTGGCGGCGGTAGCGCCGGCCGATGGCGCCGGCTTCGTCGTAGAAGCTGGGGATGCCGCGGGCGCGCAGGCCTTCGTGGATCTGCGTGGCGCGGTCGGGCATGCCGTCCTTCTTCACCAGCGGGAACACGCCGGCCTTCAGCGGCGCCAGGCTGGGCTTGATGGCCAGCACCGTGCGCACCTCGCCCTCCACCTCTTCCTCGCGGTAGCCGTTGGCCAGCACCGCCAGCGTCACCCGGTCGGCACCCGCCGACGTTTCGATGATGTACGGGATGTACTTCTCGTTGGCCGCCGGGTCCACGTACTGCAGCTTCTTGCCGCTGTACTCCTGGTGGCGGCTCAGGTCGAAGTCGGTGCGGTTGTGGATCCCCTCGATCTCGCCCCACCCCTCGTCGCCGATGGTGCCGCCGAAGAAGAACTCCACGTCGCCCGCCGCGCTCGCGTAGTGCGCCAGCTTTTCGTGCGGATGGTAGCGGATCCGGTCGGCGGCCAGGCCGATGGTCTCCAGATGCCACTTGAAGCGCTCCTCGCGCCAGCGCTCGAACCACTCCGCGTCGCTCCCCGGCTTCACGAAGAACTGCATCTCCATCTGCTCGAACTCACGCGTGCGGAACGTGAAGTTGCCGGGCGTGATCTCGTTGCGGAACGCCTTGCCGATCTGCGCGATCCCGAAGGGGATCTTCTGGCGGGCGCTCTGCTGCACGTTCAGGAAGTTGACGTAGATCCCCTGCGCCGTCTCGGGGCGCAGGTAGATGGCCGACGCGGTGTCTTCGGCGGGCCCCATGAACGTCTTGAACATGAGGTTGAACTCCCGCGGCTCGGTCCACTCGCCGGTCTTCCCGCAGCTGGGGCAGCGGGTGTGCTCCAGGTCGGCCGAGCCGGTCTCGGCCAGGAGCGTGTCCACGCGGAAGCGGCGGTGGCAGTTGCGGCACTCCACCAGCGGGTCGGTGAAGTTCTCCACGTGGCCGCTGGCTTCCCACACGCGCGGATGCATCAGGATGGCCGCGTCGAGGCCCTCGATGTCGTCGCGCATGTGGACCATGGCCTTCCACCAGGCCTCCTTCACGTTCCGCTTCAGCTCCACCCCCAGCGGGCCGTAGTCCCACACGGACCCCGTGCCGCCGTAGATCTCGGAGGACTGGAAGACGTACCCCCGCCGCTTGGCGAGCGATACGAGTTTCTCCATCAGGTCGTTGTCGGCCATCCCAGGTCTGCGTCCTGAACCGTTGTAGCCGCGCTTGCGCGGCGGATGATTGAAGGCGTGAGGCGGGGGATATTAGCCGACGAGGGTTGGCGGGGCAAATAGGGGATGGGGATCGGATGGCCCGTGGACGGCCGGGAGGATTCGCCCCGATTCCGAACGAAATCCATCCCCGGCGACGGATCGTCTGATCAGGGAAGGGCGCTTCGTCAATCGTGGTGGAAATAGAAGCGGTTTCCATCGAGGTCTTCGACGGTGAACTGTCTCAATCCCCACGGCTTCGTTTCCAGCGGCTCGACGGTCCTCGCACCCGAAGCGTTCAACTCGTCGTACGTCGCATCGATGTCGTCCGCGAAAACCCAGTGAACCGCGGGCTCGAACGGAGGGGTTCTGCGCCGGAAGAAGATCGCCACGTTGCCGCGTGACACGGCCCCGATCTCCTTGCTCGGATCGAGCCAGCCGATCTCGAAGCCGAGCGCATCGCGATAGTGCCGCTGCGCACGTTCAACATCGATGACCGGCAGCTCCGGCACGGGCTGCGCAATCGACGTCAGGGACCGTTTCGCGCTCACGAATCCTCCCAGGTCGGGTGCAGGCTGAACCCGGAAGCAAATTACATTCTGCGCGCCTGAAGCACAGCGCTACCCACAGACTCTCGTCTGGCCGATACGCATCCGCGGCTTCGTCTCCACGGGGAAAGGTTCGTTGATCCGACCCAGAGCACCAGAGGACCAGAGAACCAGAGGGTCAGCGGCGAACCCCCTGGTCCTTCCTCTGGTCCTCTGGTGCTCTGGTGCTCTGGGTTCCAGGCAACGTCAGCCCTCCTCGCGCGCCGGCCTCGCGTCCGGCACTCCGCCTCCAGCCGGCCAGGCGCGAACCTCTCCGAAGCGCCTGGCATCGGTCCAAGCACGCCCCGTATCAATCTCCGCATCGACTCGACGAAACTATTCCGCGGCAGCCGAAGTATTACGATCCGATTAGATCCGGCGCTCCGAATGGACGCTGGTTCCGATCGGCGGAGGTGCCCGGGAATCACTGGATCTCCCGGCGCGAGCAGCCCCACGAGCGACCGTCCACCCCAACGCTGGTAGCGGCCTGTCCCCCACGGCCCGCGCTATCGCCGGCAGGACGAGATCGCCCCGGGATCGTATGCCGCTCGCCCGATGGATCCACGGCTGATCACGCGCACCGCGGTTCCGCACCATCATCCCACACGCCGGTTCCCCACACATGCGCAGGGCTGCCTACGCGCTGTTCGCGATCCTGGTCATCTCCGGGTTCTTCGCGTTCCGTTCCGCCCGTGCCGTCCAGCCGCGGGTGCCCGAGCTGGGCGTGCTTCGCACCGCGCCCGCCTCCGGCGAACCCGCCGAGCCCGACGCGCCCATCACCGTCACCTTCGACCGCCCCGTGGCCGGCGGGCTCGAGGACGTGGTGGCCGCGGAGAAGGTGTTCCACATCTCCCCCGGCGTGGACGGCAAGGCCGAGTGGCGCGACCCCGTCACGCTCCGCTTCACCCCCGACGAGCCGCTGGAGCCCGGCGCCGAATACACGGTGACGGTGGGCAACAACTTCTCGGCCATGGACGGCGGGAAGCTGCCGAAGGCGCACACCTTCAAGTTCCGCGTGGCGCGGGCGGTGGTGCTGACCGGCGATCCGGTGGGCCCCAACGGCGGGTCGCGCTTCCTCCCGCCGCTGCCGCGCTTCCGGGTGCTGTTGAGCAGCCCGTTCGAGGCGCGCGAGCTGGCCGGCACCGCGCGGGTGGAGCCCGACACCAGCTGCCACGGGGGGACCGTGGTGCCGCTGCGCGTGGTGGGCCAGCACCCCATCGGCAAGGACGACCCCGAGTGGTTCAGGTATTACGGCTCGGCGGGCGACTCCGTCCACGACCTGCGCCGCGTGGCCGAGCTCACGCCCGAGCGGCCGCTCCTTCCCGGCTGCAAGGCCGCCCTCGTCCTTCCCGTGCGGCTGGACAGCGTGCGCGGCGAGCCGCTGCGCTGGGAGTTCGGCACCCATGGCCCGCTGCGCGTGCTGCGCGCCGGGTGCCCCGAAAGCGGCTCGTGCCACTACGGCCCCGCCGTGGTCACCTTCTCCACCCCCGTCCGCGGCGCCGACGTCCTGCGCCACGTGCGGCTGGGCCCCAACCGCCGCTTCACCGTGCGCGACACGGCGCAGAGCAGCGACACGTGGGTGCTGGAGGGGCGGCTGACCCCCCGCCGGAGCTACACCATCGCCATCGACGCGGGGCTCGCCGACGTGTTCGGCCAGCGCCTCCCCGGCCCCGTCAACACGGCGTTCAACACGCCCGGCGTGCCGCCGTCGGTGGTCTATCCGCATGGGAAGATGATCGTGGAGCGCCAGGGCTTCGGCACGCTGGCGGTGCAGCACGTGAACGTGGACACGCTCTTCGTGACCGTGGCCGCCGTCCCCGAGCGGATGGAGGCGCTGTTCCTGGCCCGCGGCTGGGGGTGGGGCGATGCGTGGAAGGAGCTGCAGGCCGGCGCCACCGTCCGCCGCATCCCCGTCAGGAACCAGCAGGACCGCAGCCTGATCACCGGCGTGCGCCTTCCGATGCCCCAGGCGGGGGGGCGCGGGGGAACGCTGCTGGTCGTGCGCGTGGGCGGCCGCGGCGTGGACACGACGAATGCCGAGAACGGCGGCCAGCCGGTGGCGCTGGTGCAGGTGACCGACCTGGCCGTGCACGCCCGCGTGGGGGTGGACCAGGCCGTGGTGTGGGTCACCGGCGTGCACGACGGCCAGGCGCGCGCCGGCGTCGCCGTGGCGCTGCACGACACCAGCGGCGCCGTGCGCGCCTCGGGCACCACCGACGCCCGCGGGCTGGCCGTGCTCTCCGGCTTCGGCCAGTCGCGCCCGCGGGCCCAGGCGGACGGGGAGGGGGAAGGGGAGTGCGAGGACTACTGCGGAAGCTCGTTCGAGGGGTACGTCTCGGCCCAGGGCGGGGATGACCGCGCGGTGGTGGGGATCAACCAGTACGATCCGGACCTGTCGCCGTACGAGTTCGGCGTCTACGACGCGTGGGGCGAGGAGCGGGCGCCGGCCGCCGGCGCGGTGTTCACCGAGCGCGGCATCTACCGGCCCGGCGAGCCGGTGTACGCCAAGGCCATCGTGCGCCGCGGGCCGCTGGGCGCGCTCCTGCCGCCCGCGCCGGGCGACTCGCTGCGCTGGAGCTTCACCGACCGCGACGGCAAGCCGATGCGCGACACCGTGGTGGCGCTCAGCCGCTTCGGCACCGCCGCGCAGGCCTTCCGCCTCCCCGCCGAGCTGCCGCTGGGGGAGTACGGCGTGACCATCCAGGCCCGGCGCGACGGCCGCTGGCGGCGCCTGGGCTCCACCCGCTACACGGTGGCCGAGTATCGCCCCCCCGAGTTCCTGGTGGAGGCCACCGCGCCCAAGGAAGCGAAGTCGGCGGGCGACGCGGTGCGCGTGACCGTGGGCGCGCGCTACCTGTTCGGCGCGCCGATGGCCCACGCGCCGCTGCGCTGGACGTCGCGGCAGAGCGAGGTGTCGCCTTGGGAGATCGACATCCCCGGCACCGACGGCTACCAGCTGGGCGAGGAGCCCAACTGGTGGAGCGGGGAAGCGTATGCCGAAGACCAGCAGCTGGACAGCGGCGTGGACTCGCTGGATGCCCGCGGCTACACCGACCTGGAGCTGCATGCCAAGCCGCAGGCCAGTGGCCGGCCGGCCCGGCTGTTCGTGGCCGCCGAGGTGGTGGACGCCAACCGGCAGACCGTGGCCGCCAGCGCCAGCGTGATGGTGCACCCGGCGGATTTCTATCTCGGGGCGAAGCCGCAGGGGAAGGGCTACTTCTGGTCGGCGAACGTCCCCGTGCGCGTGGACGTGATCGCCGTGCGCCCCGACGGGCACGGCGTCCAGGGCGTGGACGTCGAAGGGACCGTCTCGCGCCGCGAGTGGCACACGGTGCGGCGGATGCGCGACGGCGTGTACGACGAGGTGGGCGAATGGGTGACCGACACCGTCGCGCGCTGCCGGCTCCGGACCGGCGCCGGCCCCGCGGCCTGCGCCTTCACCCCGCGCGAGGGCGGCACCTACACCGTGACCCTCTCCACGCGGGACGGGAAGGGGCGCGCGGTGCGCACCAGCTTCACCCGCTGGGTGGTGGGCCCCGGCTGGGTGCCGTGGAACGACTCCGGGAAGTTCCGCATGGAGGTGGTGCCCGACCGGCAGCGCTACGCCGTGGGCGACACCGCCACCATCCTGCTGGCCGCGCCCTTCACCAACGCCGAGGCGTGGGTGACGGTGGAGCGCGAGCGGGTGCTGCAGCACTACCGCATCCGCGTCACCTCGGGAACGCAGACGGTGAGGATCCCCATCACCGAGGCGTTCGCGCCCAACGCCTACGTCTCGGTGATGATGGTGCGCGGCCGGTCGGCGAACCCGGGGACGGTGGACGACCCCGGGAGGCCCACGCTGCGCGTGGGCTACGCCGAGCTGAAGGTGACGCCCGAGGTGAAGCGGCTCGCCGTGACCGTGCAGCCGCTGCGGCCGGAGTATCGCCCCGGCGACACGGCGCGCGTCCGCGTGCGGCTGCGCGACGCGGCGGGGCGGCCGCAGGCGGGCGAGGTGACGGTGTGGGCGGTGGACGAGGGCGTGCTCTCGCTCACCGGCTACAAGACCCCCGATCCCATCGACCTGATCTACCAGCCGCGCGGGCTGGGGATGCGGCTGGCCAGCAACCTGGTCTCCGTGGCCCCGCAGGTGCCCGAGGGGCAGAAGGGCGCGCGCAACCCCGGCGGCGGCGGCGGGCGCGACGCCGCGGGCGTGCTGCGCTCCGTCTTCCGCCCCACCGCCTTCTTCCTGGGCTCGGTGGTGACCGACGCGAACGGCGAGGCGGTGGTCTCCGGCCAGCTGCCGGACAACATCACCACCTTCCGGGTGATGGCGCTGGCGGTGACGGCGGGCGACCGCTACGGCGCCGGCGAGGCGCCGCTGCTGGCCACGCGCCCGCTGCTGGCGCGTCCCTCCCTCCCGCGATTCCTGCGCGAGGGGGATGATTTCATGGCCGGCGTGGTGGTGAACCACCGCTTCCCCCGCGCCATCAGCGCCACGGTGGATGCCCGGGTGCGCGGCGTCACCCTGCGCGGCGACGGCCGGCAGACGCTGGAGCTGGGCGCCGGGCGCGGCCAGGAGGCGCTCTTCCACTTCCACGGCATCGCGGGCGACACCGCGCGCTTCCGCTTCGACGCGGCCGGCGCGGGCACGGGCGACGCGGTGCAGGTGGCCATCCCCATCCGCCCGGCCAACCGCCCGGTCACGCAGGCGATGTCGGGCGTGCTGCGCGACACGGTGAGCGCCGAGTTCGAGCTCCCGCCCGAGGCCGACCTGGCGCGCTCGCGGCTGGTGCTGAGCTTCGGCACCTCGCCGCTGGCGCTGGTGAAGGCGTACCAGCGCTGGCTGGAGGTGTACCCGTACGAGTGCTCCGAGCAGGTCACCAGCCGCGGGCTGCCGCTGATCGCCCTCTACCGGGCGCAGCGGGCCAGCGGCATCCGGTTCCTGTCGGGCGATCCGGGGCCGCGCATCGTGCGCGTGGTCGGCACCCTTTCCAGCCGCCAGCGCGAGGACGGCGGGATCGGGCTGTGGAGCGACACCGACTGGACCTCGCCCTGGCTCACCGCCTACGCCGGGCGCGCGCTGCTGGACGCGCGCGAGGCCGGCTTCGCGGTCCCCGACACGGTGCTGAACGGCGTGGCCGGCTACCTGACCCGCGCGCTGCACGACCCCGACGCGGTGAAGCGCGCGCTGGGCGAGCGCAACCCGCGCGTGGCCGAAACGCTCACCGAGCGCCTGGCCGCGGTGGACTTCCTGAGCCGGCTGGGGCGGCCCGACGTGCCCTCCGAGAACCTGCTGCTGGGGCAGGCCTCGCGGATGGCGTGGGAAGACCGCGTGGCGCTGGCCGAGGTGCTGGCCCGCCGCGGCGCGCGCGAGCCGGCGCTGCGGCTGCTGGACGCGGCGTGGGCCGGCGTCCGGATCCGCGGGACGCGCGCCGTGCTCCCCACGGGCGCGTTCGACAGCAATTTCTACTTCGCGTCGCCGGTGCGGCCGGCCGCGCGGCTGCTCACCGCCACGCTGGCGCTGCGCCCCACCCACCCGCAGCTGGGCGCGCTGGTGGAGACCGTGGTGCAGCAGGGCCGCGTGGAGGCGGAGGACGAGTGGACCACGCAGGACTACGCGGCGGCGGTGCTGGCGCTGGTCCGCTTCGAAGGCTCGCAGGCGGGGCGGGGCGAGCGGACGATCCGCGTGCTCCAGGGTGACCGCGTGCTCTTCCAGCTGCGGGGGCGCCGCGGGCAGACGCCCGACGCCTCGCGGGCGCTGACGGGGCTGGTGAGCCGGCGCTGGAACGGGAACCGGGTGCTGCGCGTGCGGCTGCAGGGCGTGGGCGCCGGGCCGGTCGTGTTCTACCAGCTCGCGGTGCACCAGGTGGACGGGCGCGCCAACTACAAGCCGCTGGACCGCGGCATCAGCGTGGAGCGCTGGTACGAGACGGTGGACACGCGCCAGCCGGTGACCACCGTCGCCGCCGGGCAGGTGGTGCGCGTGCGGCTGCGCGTGACCCTCCCCGAAGACCGCAACATGGTGGTGCTGGACGATCCGCTCCCCGCCGGGCTGGAGGCGGTGGACCTGAGCCTGCGCACCGTGAGCCCCTTCGCGGCCGACCTGCTGCAGCCCGAGCCCGACAAGACCGAAGACACCCACGCCTGGTGGTGGGGCTACGGAAGCTGGGATGCTGGGATGTGGTCTGCCTTCGACCACACCGAGATCCACGACGACCGAGTGGTCTACTTCGCCCGGCGGCTGTGGAGGGGGAGCTACAACGCCACCTATCTTGCCCGGGCGACCACGGCCGGCCGCTTCGTGGCGGCGCCTGCGCAGGCGGAGGAGATGTACAACCCCGGCGTGCACGGCCGCAGCGGCGGTTCGCTGTTCACCGTGCGCCCCGCCGGGCGGTAGACAGGGGGATCGACGTGCACTACGCACCGGATTCGATCGTCTCGCCGGCCGCCCGCTGGAGGATGTGGCGGGCGGCGCGGTGGGTGGCGGGGGCCGAGGCCGTCGCCGCCATCGTCGTCGCCGCGTGGATCGCGTGGCCGCTCCCGGCGGGGACGGCGGCGCCCGTGCCGGTGCCGCGGCTGGTGCTGGAGGACCGCGGCGGCCTGCCGCTGCGCGCCACCCGAGCCCAGGACGGGAGCCGCGGCGGGTGGACGCCCGTGGCCGAGGTCGATCCGCGGCTGATCCAGGCGTTCATCAGCGCCGAGGACCACCGCTTCCTCCATCACCACGGGGTGGACGTGCGCTCCGTGGGCCGCGCGCTGCGTGACAACGTCCGCGGCACCCGTCGCTCCGGCGCGTCGACGCTTACGATGCAGACGGCGCGGCTGCTGGAGCCGATCGATCGCAGCTGGGGCGGCAAGGCGCTGCAGGCGGTGTGGGCGCTGCGGCTGGAGGCGCACCTGGACAAGCGCGCCATCCTGGAGCAGTACCTCAACCGCGTGCCGATGGGGCAGGGCGCCGTGGGCGTCTCGGCCGCGTCGTCGCTGTACTTCGGCGCGTCGGCGCGCGAGCTGAGCCTGGGGCAGGCGGCGCTGCTGGCGGGGATCGCCCGCTCGCCCTCGGCGGACAATCCCCTCGCGTCCCCCGATCGGGCGCGGGCGCGGCGGAACGTGGTCCTGCGGAGGATGCGGCGGCTGGGGTACGCCACGCCCGAGGAGGTGAAGCGGGCGATGGACGAGCCGGTGATCCCGCCCGCCGGGGCCGCCGCCTTCCTGGCCCCGCACTTCACCACCCGCGTGTTGCACGATGCCGAGGCGGCGGGGACGCGGGATGGGACGATCCGGACGTCGCTCGACCTGGAGCTGCAGACGCTGCTGGAAGGCGAGGTGCGCCACACCGTGCGGGTGCTGCGCGACCGTGGCGCCCGTCACGCCGCCGCCGTGGTGCTCGACAACGCCACGGGCGAGGTGCTGGCCTGGGTCGGCTCGCCCAACTTCCAGGAGCCGGAGGTGGGGCAGGTGGACATGGTCGCGTCGCCGCGGCAGCCGGGGTCGGCGCTCAAGCCGTTTCTCTACGGCCTGGCGTTCGACCGCGGCCACACGGCGGCCACGGTGATCCCCGACGTCCCGCGGAGCTTTTCGACCACGATGGGGCCGTATCGCCCGCAGAACTACGACCGGCGCTTTCACGGGCCGGTGCGGGCGCGCGAGGCGCTGGCCAGCTCGTTCAACGTTCCCGCCGTGGAGGTGGCCGACCACGTGGGCGTCGAGGCGCTGCTGGAGACGCTGCACCGCGCCGGCTTTGCGTCGCTGACGCACAGCGCGCCGCACTACGGACTGGGGCTGGCGCTGGGGAACGGCGACGTGACGCTGCTGGAGCTGGCCAACAGCTACCGCGCGCTGGCCAACGGCGGAGAGTGGACGCCGGTTCGGCTCGATCCGGCCCGGCCCGGCGAGCCGGCGTCCGCGCGCGAGCGGGTGATGAGCCGCCAGGCCGCGGCGCTGGTGCTCGACATCCTGCAGGATGCCGACGCGCGGGCGCCGGGGTTCGGCACCGAGACGGTGTTCGACTTCCCCTTTCCCGTGGCCGCCAAGACCGGCACCAGCCGCCACTTCACCGACAACTGGGCGGTAGGGGTCACGCAGGGCTTCACCGTGGCCGTGTGGGTGGGCGACTTCAGCGGCCGGCCGATGGAGGGCGTGAGCGGGATCACCGGCGCCGGCCCGCTGCTCTACCGGTCCGTGCTCGCCGTTGCCAGCCGGCGTGCCCCCGGCGCGCTCCCCACGCCGCAGGAGGCGGGGCTGGTGCCCGTGCGCGTCTGCCGCCTCTCGGGGCTGCGCGCCACGCCCGATTGCCCGTCGCTGGTGGAGTGGTTCATCCCCGGCACCCAGCCGTCGAAGCTGGACGACTGGGAGCGCGGCGGCCGGATCGCGCTGCCCGACGAGTACGCCGAGTGGGCAGCGGGGCAGGGAGGCCGCTGGGCCGCGCTCGCCCAGCCCGATGAGCGCTTCCGCATCGTCTCCCCCCGCGACGGCGACCGCTACGCCGTCCCCGCCGGCGTCGACGCCCGCTACGCGACGCTTACCTTCCACGCGGCGGGTGTGGATGCGCCCGTGCGCTGGTACGTGGACGGGGCCGAGGTGCCGGGCGGGCGCTGGCGGCTGGCGCAGGGCGCGCATCGCGTGCGCGCCCAAGCGGCGACGGGGGCGATGGACGAGGTGCGGATCGTGGTGGCGGGGGAGTAGGTAGAAGGGTGTCCGCTTATCGGTGGCGAACGCGAGGCACGTGTCGTGTTCCAGCGAAGACGCCGCTTAGATCGGTGGCCTTATGAACCTCGAGTAACAACGTAGGTGTGACACATGCCGATGCTTGCCTTTTTGCCATGGTCGACGGTGTCCAAGTCTCTGGAATTCGGTCGTTACCGGATCGTACCCGTTGGCGTTGCGTTGGATGGAGAAATTCCTGAAGTGCATCAACCGGCTCTTGCTCCGATCCTTCAAGCGTATGCTCGTCCACGGCCAGTTGACCAGCGTAGTACGCCTCTCATCCATCGCGAGGATATCGGTCTAACTGACGATCTTTCCCCGGACCAGATTGCGGATTACTTCGCCTTTCGGACCCGCCTAGCTTTCGCCGTACTCTCTGCGCGCCGTTTTTTCACGCACCGTTACGCAAATAGCGACAATGCAGTTCTAATCATACAGGGGTTCACGCCCGAACGGGCGGGTGGCGCTGTCCTTCAATATCGTAGGCGGGATGGATCGACAACTGTAATCGTGCCGCCAGGCAATTTGTCGGTTCCGAGACCGCACCACGTCGATAGGTGTGAACTGACGCGGGATCTTGACGCTCCTCTCCTTGCGGCACTTGAAACCGTTGCGGCACGAGAAGGAGAACAGTGGGGCCGTCTGGAGGAGGCGATCCGCCTTTTCGTTGGGGCAAACACCGATGCGCCTAGTGTGGACATTCACACTGAGCTAATTGATGTGGTGAGTGCTTTCAGCCGACTCGCAGATGCGTGGGATGCGAAAAAGACGGTCGAGAGGTTTAACGAGGTGCTGCCTTCGCCGGCCGGAGCAACTTCGCCTTCGGAAGGAGCTAAGCTCACACACCCGCGCATCGAACAGGGATTAGCAAAGGGCCGCTCGGTACGTGAGATCTGGCTGGACGACGCCTACGTATTACGTAGCCAGTTCGGCCACGGCCGCGTGCAGGCACCCGGCTACCGCTCGATCTGGAATGAACGCGAGCATCTCCTGCTTGCGGCTGTTGTGTTCCCGCTTTACGTGAAAATGATCCTTGCCAGCGAGGGCTTTTATGACTTGACAGACAATGATGTAATGATGAACGACGCCTTCGACGATCTTGCGGTATTTGAGCCGTTCGCAACACCAGCGGACGAACAAGGCATTTCGTGGAACCAGGTAATGATGCACTCGCAGGTCCGACAACTCGCCAGGTTGTTCGAACGACAGGAAGGGACAGAGCATAATTCGGGTGCGCTGGATTGAGCGTTGGCGCCTTATCCCCCGCGTCTGATCGCGCCCCAGGTTCTCAGAAAGATGGAAGTTGAGCTTCCTGCGCAGTTCGAATATGGCCATTTACGTGTTGGACGACAGTAAGAAACGCCCGACACCATTCCTCGTGTTGCTGAGTCCTCTCCAAAGTTTCATTGGACGGCAAGAACTCTGAGTTTGTCATGTGGACCAACTGACGTAATTCAGCATCCGAAAATGTGGCGATTGCCACGTGAAGCGCGTGTGGGTCAGAAATGCTCGTCACCCCGGGCCACGGCTCGCGCTCCATCAGGGTGCTCAACTCCGCTAGTACCTCGCGAACGAGCGCCCGCCGACGTGTTGTCATCTCCTCATGCTGATCTATCGCGTACTGGATTGCAGCTTGTTTCTGGTCGTCATTCATGGGACTCTACTTTCTTTTCGTTTCTCGCACTCTGCCAGCCGCCGCTTCAACTCAGCGTTTTCTTGCCGAAGCCGCAGCACCTCGTTCGTCTCGCGGCTGTACCATTCACGGATCTTGGCCAGGTTGGGGCCGTACGGCTCGGATCCGTTGACGAAGGCGTGTAGCGACTGGCGAGAGATACCGATCTCACCGGCTGCAAGGCGCTCGCTGGTGTCGGCCACGCGGAGCCGGGCGGCTTCGCGAATCGCGTTCAGGGACGCGGGATGATCACGCGGGGGCATTGACGCCTCCGCGCGGATTGGCTAGCGTTGCCGCTGGCCCAGTGTGGCCTAGTTCAGGGTGGATACACGCGACAGGTTATGGCCCGAGGCTCACCAGAACAAGGGGGCAACCGATGGATGTCGGACTGGAGTGCGGCCAGTTTCCCGTTGGCATCACGGAGGCGGAGCCGAAATACACGCTCTACACCCAGGATTGGGCAGATGCCCGCAAGCGGATCTCGGTGCTGGTCTCGGAGCGGCAACGTGGGACGTTCTCCGCTCTGCTCGATCACCTGGAAGTGGGCTGGGCCATCATTCGGCCGCTGCAGCAGGAAGCGGATCGCATTGCCGAGCGCGAAGCTTTCCCATGGACTGCGGCCGCTGAGGTGGCTGCGTTCGTGGAATGCGATCCCGCGGATCTGTACCGGGTGGTGGCGCAGAGCTGCTGTGCCGCGGTTCCGGGCGCGAGTCACTGCATCGGGCACTTCTCCGCCGAGGACGTCCGGTGCGAATCGGAGCAGACGGTGCGGTATGTCCGATTGCTGCGGCTCGCCAGTGCTCACCCGGAGTTTCCGCCGGAGCTTCTGGACGTGATCGGGGATGTATGTGCCGCGCTTGAACGCTGGCTCGACGAGTTGCCTTCGGTGGTGGGCCCGGTTGACTCACTGGTTGAGCGTGTGGATGCAGGGGAGGCAGCAATCCGCTTCTCACCCAGCGCCGTTCGAGTGCTCCGATGAGCGTGTATCACCGCATCGGGTGAATCGAATCCTGCGAATAGCGACCCGCTCTTTTTCAGGATCTGGAAGCATCGATCCACACCTGACCGCATCAATCCATCCCACGGACGTTGTAAACTCGCGTGCACGCAGCGTTTCCTTCCCGATGATCCACACCGATCACAACCGGGAGGGATGATGCGAACCGGCAAGCGGCGACCGATTGGAGGGCGGGGGACGATGCTGGGCGTGGCCGCGCTCGCGCTGGTGCTGGCGTGCGGCGGCGCCGGGCCGACGCAGGTGGAAGAGGACGGGCGCGGCGTGCTCTTCATCGGCAACAGCCTGACGTACGCCAACGACCTGCCGGAGATGGTCCAGGCGCTGGCGCTGGCGTCCGGTGTCACGCTGCGCGTCGGGATGGTGGCGAACCCGGACTGGAGCCTGGAAAACCACTGGAACGGCGGCGGCGCGCGATCGGCCATCCGGCGCGGGTGGGACGTGGTGGTGCTGCAGCAGGGCCCCCTCCTCGCTCCCCGACAGCCGCGCGCTGCTGATCGACTACACGCGGCGTTTCGCGGGCGAGATCCGCGCGGCGGGCGCCACACCCGCGCTCTACGCCGTCTGGCCGTCGCTCTCCCGCTCCGGTGACTTCGACCGCGCCAGCGAGTCGTACCGGCTGGCGGCCCGGGACGTGGACGGGATGCTCTTTCCCGCCGGCGAGGCGTGGCGGGCCGCCTGGCGTACCGATCCCGATCTTGCGCTCTACGCCGCCGACGGTCTCCATCCCTCCGTGGCCGGCACGTACGCCGCTGCGCTCGTCATCCACGCCCGGCTGCTGGACCGCTCGCCGGTGGGGTCGCCGTCCACGCTCACCCTTCGCAACGGCGCCATCGTCCGCATCGATCCCGCGGTGGCGGAGGTGCTGCAGCGGGCGGCGGAGGCGGCGATCGCGGGTGATGGCGGAGGTTGATGAGATCGCGGCGGTCGACAGGGCGGCGGAGAGCGTGTGGAGGTGCTGGCGGCGGATCGAGGGCGTTACCCGCGCGGCCTCAGCCGGGCGACGGTGCGAACATCATGGTTGTCCGCACCCGTCGCCCGCGCCACTATGAGGAGTTCCGGCGCACTAGACCCTCCCGCCCCCCCGCTCCGGATCCTCCCATTCCGAAAGAGCCGCCGATGGATCGCAGGCGCTTCATCCGTGACCTGGCCGGAGCCGCCGCGGTGGTGGCGCTCGGACCCTCGCGCCTGTCGGGCGCGCGCTGGCTCAACCGCGCGGCGCGGCCCAACATCGTGCTGATCATGTCGGACGACCTGGGCTATGGCGACCTGGGCGTCACGGGGAGGACCGACTACCGGACGACCGCCATCGACCAGCTCGCGCGCTCGGGCACGCAGCTCACGCAGATGTACACGGCCGCGCCGGTATGCACGCCCACCCGCGTGGCGCTGGTCACGGGGCGCTACCCCGCGCGCACCCCCGCCGGGCTCTACGAGCCGCTGACCACCCAGGAGATCGGCGTGGAGACCGATCCTCCCACCCTGGGGCTGCGGATGAAGGCGGCCGGCTACGAGACCGCGCTGGTGGGGAAGTGGCACCTGGGCACGCTGCCGCGCTTCCACCCGCTGCGCCACGGCTTCGACGAGTTCTACGGCTTCCTGGGCGCCGCGGCCGACTACGCGAGCCACGCCGACACCGAGTGGCACCGCAACCTGTTCCAGGACGGCACCCGCACCGTCACCACGCCCGGCTACCTGACCGACCTCTTCACCGAGCGCGCCGTGCGGATCATCCGGCGGCGGCGCAGCCGCCCGCTTTTCCTCAACCTGCAGTACAACGCGCCGCACTGGCCCTGGCAGGGGCCGGGCGACCCGGCCTATCCGGATTCGGTGCGGGCCGCCTCGGGTGGGTCGCCGGAGGTGTTCGGGCGGATGATGGAGAGCATGGACACGGGCGTGGCGCGCGTCCTGGAGGCGATCCACCGCGCCGGGATGGAGCGCGACACGCTGGTGATCTTCACCAGCGACAACGGCGGCGAGCGGTTTTCGCACATGGGGCCGTTCAGCGCGGGGAAGATGACGCTGAACGAGGGCGGCATCCGCGTGGCGGCGATGGCGCGCTGGCCGGAGATGATCGCGGCGGGGAGCCGCACCGGGCAGGTGGCCGTGACCATGGACCTGACCGCCACCTTCCTGGCGCTGGCGGGCGCGGGTGCGCTCCCCGACGCGCCGCTCGACGGGATCGACCTTACCCCGGCGCTCACCGGCGCGCGCGGCGCGGTGGGCCGCGATCTGTTCTGGCGCATCTCGCAGCGCCGCAAGCAGAAGGCGGTGCGCTCCGGCGACTGGAAGTACCTGCAGAAGGATGACGGCGAGTTCCTGTACGATCTTGCCGCCGACGCCGGGGAGCGGAACGATCTGAAGGCCGCCCAGCCGGCCGTGTTCCGGCAGCTGAAGGAGCGGCTTGCCGCGTGGGAGCGCCAGGTGCTGCCGCCGGTCCCGCTCGACCCGGCACAGGCGTGAGGCGCGGTTCGGCCTCGGCGCGCTGACCCGGCTTCGGCCACGCGCCCGTCCGGCCGGGCTACGCGAACGGCGGATTCTTCATTAGATTGTCCGCCGCCGTTGGAGGGATGGCAGAGCGGTTGAATGCACCGGTCTTGAAAACCGGCGGGTGGCGACACCTCGTGGGTTCGAATCCCACTCCCTCCGTTGCATCATGGTCGCGCAGATCCATTCCGAGCGCCGGCGCAAAGCGTCGGCGCTCCGCGCATCGTCCGTCCATCATCATCCCTGAGACCGCCCGTGCTGAACGTCAGCGAGAACCTGCTCCGCTCGCGCATCCCGAATCTCCCCGAGGACCACGAGGCCATCGCCCAGCGGCTGAAGGACGCCGGCTACACGGTGGACCGCGTGGTGCCGCTGGCCGAGCTGCTGAAGCCGGTGGTGGTCGGCAAGGTGGAGAGCCTGTCGCAGCACCCCAACGCCGACCGGCTGAAGGTGTGCGTGGTGGATGACGGCACCGAGCAGCGCCTGCAGATCGTCACCGGCGCCGACAACGTGGAGGCGGGCGCCTTCTACCCGGTGATCCGCGGCGGCGTGGTGCTCCCCAACGGACGGAAGATCAAGCCCGGGAAGCTGCGCGGTGAGACGTCGGAGGGCATGCTGGGCTCGGCCGACGAGCTGGAGCTGGGCACCGACCACGCCGGCCTGATGACGCTGCAGCACGGCTTCGCCCCCGGCACCCCGCTGGTGGACGTGGTGCCGACCCCCGGCGTGGTCTTCATCCTCCACGGCAACCCGCCGCTCGACGAGGTCGTGGAGAAGCTCGGCGGCCCGCCCGCGCCCAAGGCCGAGGCGGAAGCGGCGGGTTGAGCCTGCTGAAGCCTGGTTCGGGATACGAGAAGCCCCGTCACGGATCCGTGACGGGGCTTCTCACTCTTCAGCGTGATACCGAATGCGGAGAGCCGTTGTGCATTCCGCGCCCAACGAAGTCATTGTCATCCTGAGACTGAGGAGCCGCCGCGCCTGCACCGCGGTCCGCACTGAATTTTGGCGGCGACGAAGGATCTATCGCCCGAGCTCGGAACCGATCTTCCGAAGCGCACCGGGCCACGGATCTACCGGCAAACAGGCGATGGCGCGGACGCGGTCATAGATCCTTCGGTCGCCGCCAGACATGGGTGCGGACGCGGTGCTGTTGCAGCGGCGACGCTCAGGATGACGGGGGTTTGAGCTCATCCAGAATGCACAATCTGGTATGAGCTCCCTCCGTCGATCAGAACGCTCCCTCGCGCACCGTGGCCTCGCTCGGCTTCTCGTGCAGGCCGACCACGTTCGCCGGCTCCACGGCGGTGTTCTCGGGGAGGGGGACGTCGCCCTTTTCCTTGCCGAGGGTCAAGATGCTCTTGAGGCCGGCCAGGATGCCGGAGCCCTCCACCGCGGTGCGCCCCTCGGCGTAGTAGTCGAACCACGGCAGCCCGGCGCGGGTGTACTCCTCGCTCGTGGGCGGCGTCGTCGGCGGCTCGGTGCCGGTGATGGAGCGCCACACCAGCGAGTTGGCGATGTGCACGAAGCAGCGGCTGGTCACGCGCAGGTCCCACTCCTCCATCGGCCGGTGGTCGGTGTAGATCTCCTGCTTCATCCGGCCGCCGGCGCCCAGCCCCATCGCCATCCCCGCGGACGCGGGCGCGGCGGCGAACATCGGCGCGGGCGGCACGCGGAACGCCACTTCCTTCCGCATCTTCTCCCGCTCGGCCAGGATCCGCTCCCACGCCTCGCGCTTGAGCGGGAACGCCATGATCTGCAGCCCGCCGTGCTCGGCCGCGCCGGTGATCTGCTCCTCGGCGGTGTAGCCGGCGCCCAGCGGCATGGCCACGAACTGGCGGATGTACCCCTTCTCCACCACGTAGCCGTCCAGCCAGGGCTGCCCGGGCACGGACACGTAGTCCTGCGGCTCGCGGTTCAGCCCGTCGCGCCACGATTCCCCGGTCACCGCGTTGATCTTCCCCGTGGCCACCTTCACCGCGAACGGGTAGCCGGTGGGCGAGCGGAAGCTGATCCACAGCGCCTCGGCCTGGTACATGGGGAGCATCACGCCGCCGCGGCGGACCCAATCCTCGGGAAGCCGCGCCGCGTGGTCGTCCACGTGGCGCAGGGGAAAGCGTCCCAGCCCCGGCGGGAGCGGATAGTTCTTCCCGTCGTCGGGGATGCGCAGCGTCCGCTGCAGGTCCACCTCCAGGCGCGCGTCGGCGTGCACTTCGGGAAAGGAGAAGACCAGCGAGTCGTTGCGCAGCTCGATCATCCCGACCTCACAAGGGCTAGGGGACAGGGAACAGGGGACGGGGAACAGGGAACAGGGAACAGGGAACAGGGAACAGGGAACAGCCAGCAACTGCGTTCGGGCGATGGGCCTCTGGTGCGGATGGGTTCTACCAGTCGCCGTCGCGTACCTCGCGCACCAGGCGCAGCACCGCGTGGTCCGGCAGGTCCTTCAGCTCGCGGATCAGCGCGGCGAACAGCGTGGGGCGGCGGCGGATCACCTCCTGCAGGTCGCTCGATACCTTGCCGGCCAGCGCCAGCACCGTGTCGGCGTCCACGCCCAGGTCCGCCGCCAGGCGCCGCAGCGTGTCCTCGGACGGCGGGGGAGATTCGCCGCGCTCCACCTTGCTCAGGAAGCTCGGCTCCACCCCGATCCGCTGCGCCACCTGCCGCAGCGAATAGCTCCGGTCGCCCTCTCGCAGCGCCTCGCGCCGCTCTCGCAGAAAATCACCCAGCGTCGCCATGGTATGTAGTGTGTACTACATGGTACACGATGTCAAGGGGGATGATCTCGAGCACGACGCGGCGGGGAGCCCTCACCCTGGCGTCCACGCGTGACTGCGTCGCTTCGTGGACGCCTGTCCCTTTCCCGAACTGCAGGAGAGGGACAATCGTGTGCCCAGCCGCCGATCGCGCATTCCGCGGCGATTGTGTGGCAGGAGGCCCACCCTTCCCATCCGTGCGGACGTCACGGTCCGCGCAGGCGGACTTGCCGATGTTCCAGCGGCGGGTTTCAACCCGCCGCGGCACCGCGGGGGCCTCTCCCGCGCGCCGGTGCCGCGGCGCAGGGGGAGCCATAGTCCGCGAAGGCGGACTTCGCGTGTTTGTTGCCGCGGCGCCGCGGTTTCCACCGCCCCGGCCCGCTCCGCGGGACGGCCCGCGCGACCCACAATTGTTCCCGCAACCCCTTGCGGCGGGCGCGCGGTTTGCATCTTCTGTTTCTGCTCATCCCGCGAACCCGCACCGGGCGACGTTCACGACCTGAGCCCCGGCACCCGGCGAACCCGCGTTCCAACGGTGCCGGCCACGGCGGCCCGGATCTGGTCATCCATCCGCCGTACAGCCCGGACACAATCCCGAGCCGCCCCACCCTCCAGCCACCGTACCAGGGCCGCGGTGGGGGACACTCAGGACCCGCGTCCGCGACCACCGACAGTCCGGCAAGACAGCCCAGCCGCCCGATCCCGGGGACATTTCCCCGGGGCTGGCCGGCGTTGACGCATTCCACAGACGCAGCCTTCCGCGCAGGAGCAAGACCGTGCCGAACGGTGACGACCGCCCGCAGGACACGCCCACGAACCCGCCCGCCGGCAACGGCGCGCCACGGCGCCGAGCCGCGGCGCCGCCGCCATCCGCGGGCGACGGAGGCATCCTTTCGCCCGAGGCCGTGGAGGCCGTGGGCACCCCGCCGGCCGCCAGCCGCCGCCCGCGCGGACGCGTGAACCGCGCCGCCGCGGCGCCGATCCCCGACACCGCCGACGTGCCGCTCGCGGCCGAGACGGTGCCGGTGCCCGCGCGCCGCGCCCGCCGCGGCAACGGCTCGTCGTTGGTGGCCGAGGCGCCCCCGGCCCGCCGCCGCATCCGCGGGGGTGGCGACGGTGCGGGCGGCGGCGACGACGACGGCGGCGAGGGGCGCGAGGAGCTGCGCCGCCTGCTCACCGGCCTGCGCGCCGTGCGCGCCGGCGACTTCGGCGTGCGGCTGCCGGACAGCGGCGACCCGCTGCTGGGCGAGATCGCCGTCACCTTCAACGACATCGTCGCCCGGCAGGAGCGCTACGCGTCGGAGATCTCGCGCGTGGCGGTGACCGTGGGGCGCGAGGGGCAGTACACCGACCGCGTGAGCCTGGGCGAGGTGGGCGGCGGGTGGGCCACCACCGTCAACGCCATCAACTCGCTGATCACCGACATGATGCAGCCCACCACCGAGGTGGCGCGCGTGCTGTCGGCGGTGGCCAAGGGCGACCTGTCGCAGAAGATGACGCTGGAGATCGCCGGCAAGCCGGTGCAGGGCGAGTTCCTCCGCATCGCCACCACGGTGAACACCATGGTGGACCAGCTCAGCGCCTTCGCGTCGGAAGTGACGCGCGTGGCGCGCGAGGTGGGCACCGAGGGCGTCCTGGGCGGGCAGGCCGAGGTGCCGGGCGTGGCCGGCACGTGGAAGGACCTGACCGACAGCGTGAACTTCATGGCCAGCAACCTCACGGGCCAGGTGCGCGACATCGCGCGCGTGACCACGGCGGTGGCCAACGGCGACCTGGGCCAGAAGATCACGGTGGAGCTGAAGGGCGAGATGCTGGAGCTGAAGAACACCGTCAACGTGATGGTGGACCAGCTCAGCGCTTTCGCCTCCGAGGTGACGCGAGTCGCGAAGGAGGTGGGGACGGAAGGGAAGCTGGGCGGCCAGGCGAGGGTGGAAGGCGTGGCCGGCGTCTGGCGCGATCTCACCGACAACGTGAACCAGCTGGCCGGCAACCTGACCGTTCAGCTGCGCGACGTGTCGGCCGTCGCCACGGCCATCGCCGACGGCGACCTGACACGCAAGATCACCGTCGAGGCGGCCGGCGAGATCCTGCAGATCAAGGACGTGATCAACAGCATGGTGGACCGCCTCTCCGTCTTCGCCGACGAGGTGACCCGCGTGGCGCGGGAGGTGGGCACGGAAGGGGTGCTCGGCGGCCAGGCCGCGGTGCCGGGAGTGGCGGGGACGTGGAAGGACCTGACCGACAGCGTGAACTTCATGGCCTCGAACCTCACCGGGCAGGTGCGAAACATCGCACTCGTCACGACGGCGGTGGCCAACGGCGACCTGAGCCAGAAGATCACGGTGGACGTGAAGGGCGAGATGCTGGAGCTGAAGAACACCGTCAACGTGATGGTGGACCAGCTCAGCGCCTTCGCGTCCGAAGTCACCCGCGTGGCCCGCGAGGTGGGCACCGAGGGCCAGCTGGGCGGCCAGGCGCGGGTGGAAGGCGTCGCGGGCGTGTGGCGCGACCTGACCGAGAGCGTGAACCAGCTGGCCGGCAACCTGACCGTGCAGCTGCGCGACGTGTCCGCCGTGGCCACGGCGATCGCGGACGGCGACCTGACCCGCAAGATCACGGTCGAAGCGGCCGGCGAGATCCTGCAGATCAAGGACGTGATCAACTCGATGGTGGACCGCCTCAGCGTGTTCGCCGACGAGGTGACCCGCGTGGCGCGCGAGGTGGGCACGGAAGGCGTCCTCGGCGGGCAGGCGGAGGTGCCGAACGTCGCCGGAACGTGGAAGGACCTGACGGACAGCGTGAACTTCATGGCGTCGAACCTCACCGGCCAGGTGCGAAACATCGCCCTGGTGACGACGGCGGTGGCCAACGGCGACCTGAGCCAGAAGATCACGGTGGACGTGAAGGGCGAGATGCTGGAGCTGAAGAACACCATCAACACCATGGTGGACCAGCTCTCCGTCTTCGCCGACGAGGTGACCCGCGTGGCGCGCGAGGTGGGCACCGAGGGACGGCTGGGCGGCCAGGCCAACGTGCCCGGCGTAGGCGGGACGTGGAAGGACCTGACCGACAGCGTGAACCAGCTGGCCGGCAACCTGACGGTGCAGCTCCGCGACGTGAGCGCCGTGGCAACCGCCATCGCCGACGGCGACCTGACGCGCAAGATCACCGTCGAGGCGCAGGGCGAGATCCTGCAGATCAAGGACGTGATCAACAGCATGGTGGACCGGCTCTCCGTGTTCGCCGACGAGGTGACCCGCGTGGCGCGCGAGGTGGGCACGGAAGGCGTCCTGGGCGGTCAGGCCGAGGTGCCCGGCGTCGCCGGCACGTGGAAGGACCTGACCGACAGCGTGAACTTCATGGCCAGCAACCTGACCGGGCAGGTGCGCGACATCGCGCGCGTGACCACGGCGGTGGCCAACGGCGACCTGGGCCAGAAGATCACGGTGGAGCTGAAGGGCGAGATGCTCGACCTGAAGAACACCGTGAACGTGATGGTGGACCAGCTCAGCGCCTTCGCGTCGGAGGTGACCCGCGTGGCCAAGGAGGTGGGCACGGAAGGGAAGCTGGGCGGCCAGGCGCGGGTGGAGGGCGTCGCGGGTGTGTGGCGCGACCTGACCGACAACGTGAACCAGCTGGCCGGCAACCTGACGGTGCAGCTGCGCGACGTGAGCGCGGTGGCCACCGCCATCGCCGATGGCGACCTGACGCGCAAGATCACGGTGGAGGCGGCCGGCGAGATCCTGCAGATCAAGGACGTGATCAACAGCATGGTGGACCGGCTCTCCGTGTTCGCCGACGAGGTGACCCGCGTGGCCCGGGAGGTGGGCACGGAAGGGGTGCTCGGCGGCCAGGCCGAGGTGCCGGGCGTGGCGGGGACGTGGAAGGACCTGACCGAGTCGGTGAACTTCATGGCCAGCAACCTCACCGGGCAGGTGCGAAACATCGCCCTGGTGACCACCGCCGTGGCCAACGGCGACCTGAGCCAGAAGATCACGGTGGACGTGAAGGGCGAGATGCTCGACCTGAAGAACACCGTCAACGTGATGGTGGACCAGCTCAGCGCCTTCGCCAGTGAGGTCACCCGAGTCGCCAAGGAAGTGGGGACGGAAGGGAAGCTGGGCGGCCAGGCGCGGGTGGAAGGCGTGGCCGGCGTCTGGCGCGACCTGACCGACAACGTGAACCAGCTGGCCGGCAACCTGACCGTCCAGCTGCGCGACGTGAGCGCGGTGGCCACGGCCATCGCCGACGGCGACCTGACGCGCAAGATCACGGTGGAGGCGGCCGGCGAGATCCTGCAGATCAAGGAAGTGATCAACAGCATGGTCGACCGCCTCTCCGTGTTCGCCGACGAGGTGACCCGCGTGGCGCGAGAGGTGGGCACCGAGGGCGTGCTCGGCGGCCAGGCGGCGGTGCCGGGGGTGGCGGGGACGTGGAAGGACCTGACCGAGTCGGTGAACTTCATGGCCAGCAACCTCACCGGGCAGGTGCGCAACATCGCCCTGGTGACCACGGCGGTGGCCAACGGCGACCTGAGCCAGAAGGTCACCGTGGACGTGAAGGGCGAGATGCTCGACCTGAAGAACACCGTGAACGTGATGGTGGAGCAGCTCTCCGTGTTCGCCGACGAGGTGACCCGCGTGGCCCGCGAGGTGGGCACCGAGGGACGGCTGGGCGGCCAGGCCAACGTGCCCGGGGTGGGCGGCACGTGGAAGGACCTGACCGACAGCGTGAACTTCATGGCCAGCAACCTGACCAACCAGGTGCGCAACATCGCCGACGTGACCACCGCGGTGGCCAAGGGCGACCTGAGCCGGAAGATCACGGTGGACGTGAAGGGCGAGATGCTGGAGCTGAAGAACACCGTGAACGTGATGGTGGACCAGCTCTCCTCCTTCGCCAGCGAGGTGACCCGAGTCGCCCGGGAGGTAGGCACCGAAGGGAGGCTCGGCGGGCAGGCCCGGGTGGAAGGCGTGGCCGGCGTTTGGCGCGACCTGACCGACTCGGTGAACTTCATGGCCAGCAACCTGACCGGCCAGGTGCGCAACATCGCCGACGTGACCACGGCGGTGGCGCGCGGCGACCTTAGCCGGAAGATCACGGTGGACGTGAAGGGCGAGATGCTGGAGCTGAAGAACACCGTGAACGTGATGGTGGACCAGCTCAGCGCTTTCGCCTCCGAGGTGACGCGAGTCGCGAAGGAGGTGGGGACGGAAGGGAAGCTGGGCGGCCAGGCGAGGGTGGAAGGCGTGGCCGGCGTGTGGCGCGATCTCACCGACAACGTGAACCAGCTGGCCGGCAACCTGACGGTCCAGCTGCGCGACGTGTCGGCCGTGGCCACGGCCATCGCCGACGGCGACCTGACGCGCAAGATCACGGTGGAGGCGCAGGGCGAGATCCTGCAGATCAAGGACGTGATCAACAGCATGGTGGACCGCCTCTCGGTGTTCGCCGACGAGGTGACCCGCGTGGCCCGCGAGGTGGGGACCGAAGGGAAGCTGGGCGGCCAGGCCGAGGTGCCCGGCGCGGCGGGAACGTGGAGGGCGCTGACCGACAACGTGAACGCCATGGCCAACTCGCTGACCGCGCAGGTGCGCGCGATCAAGGACGTGGCCATCGCGGTGACCAACGGCGACCTGACGCGGACGATCACGGTTGAGGCGCGCGGCGAGCTCGACGAGCTGAAGCGCAACATCAACCAGATGATCACCAACCTGAAGGAGACCACCGAGCAGAACGCCCAGCAGGACTGGCTGAAGACCAACCTGGCCAAGTTCAGCCGGATGATGCAGGGGCAGAAGGACCTGGAGTCGATCAGCCGCCTGATCATGTCGGAGCTCACCCCGCTGGTGGGGGCGCACCACGGCGCCTTCTTCCTGGCGGAAGAGGAGCACGGCATGCTGCTGAAGCTGATCGCCAGCTACGCCTACAAGGAGCGCAAGGCCGTCTCCAACCGCTTCCGCCCGGGCGAGGGCCTGGTGGGCCAGGCGGCGCTGGAGAAGAAGCCGATCCTGCTGCACGGCGTCCCCGACGACTACATCGTCATCTCGTCCGGCCTGGGAGAGGCGCCGCCGCGCAACATCATCGTCCTTCCGGTGCTGTTCGAGGGCGAGGTGAAGGCGGTGATCGAGCTGGCGGCGTTCGCGCCCTTCAGCCAGATCCACCAGGTGTTCCTGGACCAGCTGGCCGAGAGCGTGGGCGTGGTGATCAACATGATCGCCGCCAACATGCGCACCGAGGAGCTGCTGGAGCAGTCGCAGAAGCTGACCCAGGAGCTGCAGAGCCAGTCGAAGGAGCTGCAGCAGCAGCAGGAAGAGCTGCGCCGCACCAACGCCGAGCTCGAGGCGCAGGCCCGCACCCTCAAGGCCTCGGAAGAGGCGCTCCGCGACCAGCAGGAGGAGCTGCAGCAGGTCAACGAGGAGCTGGAGGAGAAGGCGTCGCTTCTCGCCGAGCAGAACCGCAAGGTGGAGCAGAAGAACGCCGAGGTGGAGACGGCCCGGCGCGAGCTGGAGGAGAAGGCCGAGCAGCTGGCGGTGAGCTCCAAGTACAAGAGCGAGTTCCTGGCCAACATGAGCCACGAGCTGCGTACGCCGCTCAACTCGCTCCTCATCCTGGCCAAGCTCCTCTCCGACAACAAGGACGGGAACCTGACCGAGAAGCAGGTGGAGTACAGCAACACCATCCTGCAGAGCGGCACCGACCTGCTCACGCTGATCAACGACGTGCTCGACCTCTCCAAGGTCGAGGCCGGGAAGATGGAGATCAACCCGACCGACGTGTACCTGAAGGACGTGGCCAGCTACGTGGACCGCTCGTTCCGCCCGCTGGCCGAGCAGAAGGGGCTGCAGCTGAACCTGGTGATCGACCCCGACGTGTCGGAAACGCTGTACACCGACGGGCAGCGGCTGCAGCAGGTGCTCAAGAACCTGCTCAGCAACGCCTTCAAGTTCACCGAGCGCGGCAACGTCACGCTCACCATGCGCAAGGCCGACAAGGGGCGGCGCTTCGGCAACCCGCACCTGGACGAGGCCGACGACGTGGTGGCCTTCGCGGTCTCCGACACCGGCATCGGCATCGCCAAGGACAAGCAGCGGCTCATCTTCGAGGCGTTCCAGCAGGCCGACGGCACCACCAGCCGCAAGTACGGCGGCACCGGGCTGGGGCTCAACATCAGCCGCGAGATGAGCCGGCTGCTGGGCGGCGAGATCCGCGTGGAGAGCACCGAGGGCGAGGGGAGCACCTTCACCCTCTTCCTCCCGCGCGAGTGGCCGGGCGACCCCGACGACTACCGCGACGATGACGACGGCGGGAACGGCGGCGGCAACGGCCACGGGAACGGCTACGGGAACGGCGGCCGCGGCCCCTCGCCGGTGGCGGCCACGCCGGCCCCGGGCCCCGCGCCGGCGCGGCGGCGCCCCCGCCCGGCCCCGCGCCACGCGGACGACGACGAGGGCTCGGCGCCTCCATCGGGCGGCGAGCGGCGGCGGCGCCCGCGCGACCCGCAGTCGGTGGGGATCCACGACGACCGCGCCAACATCGAGCCGGGCGACCGGGTGGTGCTGGTGGTGGAGAACGACGTCGCCTTCGCGCGCATCCTCCTCGACATGGCGCGCGAGAAGGGGTTCAAGGTGCTGGTGGCGCTCGACGGCGAGACCGGGCTGGAGATGGTGCAGGAGTTCGGGCCCGACGCCATCACCCTGGACATCGACCTCCCGGGGATCGACGGGTGGACGGTGCTGGACCGGCTGAAGCACTCGCCCGAAACGCGCCACGTCCCCGTGCACATCGTCTCGGGCGTGGGGAAGCGGCAGCGCGGCCTGCGGCAGGGCGCGCTCAGCTACCTGGAGAAGCCGGTGAGCAAGGAGGCGCTCGACAACGCCTTCGAGCGCATCTCCACCTTCCTCTCCGACGGCGTCAAGCGCCTGCTGGTGGTGGAAGACGACGAGAACCAGCGCAAGAGCATCATCGAGCTGGTGGGCGACGACGACGTGGAGATCACCGCCGTGGGGAGCGCCGAGGAGGCGCTGAACGAGATCAGCTCCAAGCACTACGACTGCATGGTGCTGGACCTGGGGCTGCAGGGGATGGACGGCTTCAAGCTGCTGGAGAAGGTGAAGGAGGTGGAGGGGATGCAGGACCTCCCCATCATCATCTACACCGGCAAGGAGCTTTCGCGTGACGAGGAGACCCAGCTCCGCCGCTACGCCGAGACCATCATCGTGAAGGACGTGAAGAGCCCCGAGCGGCTGCTCGACGAGACCGCGCTCTTCCTGCACCGGATCGAGGCCAAGCTCCCCGACCAGAAGCGCCGCATGCTCGAGCGCCTGCACAGCACCGACTCCCTGTTCGCGGGGAAGAAGGTGATGATCGTGGACGACGACGTGCGCAACATCTTCTCGCTCACCAGCGTGCTGGAGAGCCAGGGGATGGCCGTGGTGTTCGCCGAGAACGGGCGCGACGCGATGGAGGTGCTGAAGAAGACGCCCGACGTGGACATCGTGCTGATGGACGTGATGATGCCCGAGATGGACGGCTACGAGACCACCCGGGCCATCCGCGAGATGCCCGAGCACGCCGAGCTCCCCATCATCTCCCTCACGGCCAAGGCCATGAAGGGCGACCGCGAGAAGTCGATCGCCAGCGGCGCCTCGGACTACATCACCAAGCCGGTGGACACCGACCAGCTGCTGTCGCTGATGCGGGTCTGGCTGTACCGGTAGGGCTGGTACGGAGGTACGGAGGTACGGAGGTACGGAGGTACGGAGGTACGGAGGTACGGAAGGGCCCGGCCCGGTGCGGTGGAAGCCGCGCCGGGCCGGGCCCGCTCTTGCGCATGGCGCGCGTCTTCGGCATTAGAGAGAGGTTCCCGCGCACACGCCTCCGGCGTAGCTTCTCCCCTTCCACCGCTCCTCCGCGTGACCCCGGCCTGAAAGCAGGGGTCACGCCGGGAGGCGGAGGAAATCCGGAAACATGGGGCGGAGCGCGGGAAATTCGGGCGCGGGGCGGGGATGGAAGGGCGCCGGGGCAGGCCTGCCGGAGCGAACGGCAAAGGGCTTGCTGAATGCACCTGCTGGCGCCGCGCAACCGCGCGCGAAGCAAGCTGACCCACGAGCACACATGGCCTTGGCTGCGAAGGAAAACAACGAGACGGAGCAGAAGGGACGGGGCGACGAGCGGCCCACGCGGCGGCGCGGCGACTCGTCGCACATGCTGCGCAGCTCGGCCAACCTCCCCGACACTCCCGAGGGCTACCCGCCCGAGCTGGAGCGGGTGGAGGTGCAGGTGCTGCTCGAGGCCATGTTCCGGCACTACGGCTTCGACTTCCGCAGCTACGCCTACTCCAGCCTCAAGCGCCGCCTGTGGAAGCGCATCGGGGCCGAGGGGCTGCAGACCATCAGCCAGCTGCAGGACCGGGTGCTGCACGACTCGGGCGCCATGGAGCGGCTGCTGCTCGACCTGTCCATCAACGTCACCGCCATGTTCCGCGACCCCGGGTTCTACTCGGCGTTCCGGACGCAGGTGGTGCCGCTGCTGCGCACCTACCCGTTCCTGCGCATCTGGCACGCCGGGTGCTCGACGGGCGAGGAGGTGTTCTCCATGGCCATCCTGCTGCAGGAGGAAGGGCTGTACGACCGCGCCCGCATCTACGCCACCGACATCAACGAGGTGGTGCTGCAGCGGGCCCGCGCCGGCATCTTCCCGCTGGAGAAGATGAAGGAGTACACCGAGAACTACCTGAAGGCCGGGGGCACCCGCTCGTTCAGCGAGTACTACACGGCCATGTACGACGGGGCGCTGTTCAACTCGTCGCTCACCAAGAACGTGGTGTTCTCGCAGCACAACCTGGTCACCGACGGCTCGTTCGCCGAGTTCCACGTGATCCTGTGCCGCAACGTGATGATCTACTTCGACCGCGAGCTGCAGAACCGCGTGCACGACCTTTTCTACGCCTCGCTGGTGCCGCTGGGCATCCTGTGCCTGGGAAACAAGGAAACCATCCGCTTCACGCGCTACGAGGACCGCTACGAGGCGCTGAACCTGAAGGAGAAGATCTACCGGAGGGCCGGGTGACGGCGGGGATGGCGGGGTACCGGCTGATCGTGGTGGGGGTGAGCGCCGGCGGCCTCTTCGCGCTGCGCACGCTGGTCTCCGCGCTCCCGCAGGGGTTCGACATCCCCATCGCGGTGGTGCAGCACCGCAGCAAGGACAGCGAGGCGCTGTGCGACCTGCTGCAGGAGTGCACCGCGCTGACGGTGGGCGAGGCCAACGACAAGGAGCCGGTGCTTCCCGGGCACGTGTACGTGGCCGCGCCCGACTACCA